>CACXMX010000013.1 GCA_902768805.1 Oscillospiraceae bacterium | reverse complement strand
TCACTGCATGCCGTTGACCAGGGTGTTGATCTCGTCGGGGGTAAGCCCTCTCCCCTCCTGACCGGGGTGGCAGACAATGGAATAGTGCGAGATTCCCGCGTCGATGAGAGCGACATTGGCGGTATTTCCGTCGCCCTTGCAGTGGACCGTCACTCCTTTAAGGACGATATCCCAGTAGTGAGAATAAGCGTTGTAGTCTCCGCTGAGCGCGTCGCCGCTGACCGTTTCGGATTTGCGGATCACCAGCGCCCGGCTGCCGCCGCTGTCGGAATACCGGGCCTCTATGATGCCGGGCCGGCTGCTGTAGGTTTCCGGATAATACCCTTCCGGAAGGGCAACGGGCGGCCCGAAATCGACGCCGCAGTTATAGATAGCGGCGTTCAGATCGGTCGTGTCCACCCACTCGTTGACGGCGGGAGGGTTGGTGGGAACGGCAGTCGGAGCCGGTCCGCGGACAAAGCGGCAGCTCGCGCCGGCGGATTCGCGGTTATCCTCCCACGAGATCGTTCCGGTGGCAGGGAAGTAAATAAGGGAGCCCGTGCCGCCGGTGTACTGGATCACCGAGCCGGGATTGCCGTAGGCGTCGTAAGTGACATTTGACTTGACTCCGTCGTAATAGCGAAGCACCCCCGTGCTGTCAAAGCTTCCGCTGAAGGTCCATTCGGTGGTCTCATTATAGCTGTTGCCCCAGCGGATGGTCACGCTGTACAGGGTCGCGCTTCCGGAGATCCGCATGGAGGCTCTCTGCCCGACACTGTCCATGTAGTCGCCCGCCAGACCGAAGTCCGCGGGAGCGGCCCTCTCGGTCACCGTGAGGACGGCGGAGCGGGTGTCGGAGGAACCGCCGTTATTGGTATAGCGGCAGTAGACCTTCCAGCCGTTGGCCCCAATGGGGATGTTGCTCAGCTGCATGGTGCTGTACATGCCGTTTGCCACCTGCATGGTGGGGAAGCGCTGGCCGATCTGCTCGTAGGTGATGTCTGTCTGGCCGTCGGGGCTTACAAAGTGCCACACGGCCCAGATGGCGTTGACATAGCCCGCCTCAAACTGGCAGGAGCCCCCCTCCTGCACCGTGACCGATACCGGGTGCTTTGTGACAAAGGGCGGATCGGGCACAGGCGTCGGCGTGAAGGTGGGCACGGCCGTCGGCGTGAAAGTGGGTACGAGTGTCGGGGTGGCTGTCGGCGCGAGAGTGGGAACCGGAGTCGCGGTCGTACTCACTGCGGGAGTCGCCGACGGAGTCACCGTGGGCGTGGCAGTCGGCGCCGCGGTCGGAGCGGGCGTGGAGGTCTCTTCCGGCTCAGGGCCGGAGCCTCCTCTTGAGCCGCAGCCGGCCAGCAGCAGGAGCGCCAGCACAACGGCGGTTATGATCCTCGTTTTATTCAAAGCGGATTACCTCTTTCTTATTGTCCGAATCCGGGACACGAAGTAATGACTATCATAACAGGCCCGGCGCCCGATTGCAACTCATGATCCGGGAGCTCTTTACGTTGGAAAGCGGAAAACGGCCGGTACAAACGTACCGGCCGCTTTGGTTTTATGGAACTGTTCGGAATCGGCTGTTTATCAGTACATGCCGCCCATGTCGCCGCCCTGAGCGGGGGCCGGAGCGGGAGGCTCGGGGATGTCGACTACCATGGCCTCGGTGGTCAGCACGGTGGCGGCCACGCTGGCGGCGTTCTCAAGAGCGCTGCGGCAGACCTTGGTCGGGTCCACGATACCGGCAGCGATCATGTCGCAGTACTCTTCCTTGGCGGCGTCGAAGCCATAGCCGGGGATATCGGAGCTGCGGACGCGGTCGAGGATCACGGAACCCTCGAGACCGGCGTTGAACGCGATCTGCATCAGAGGAGCCTGCAGGGCCTTGGCCACGATGGCAGCGCCGGTGCGCTCGTCGCCCTCGAGTTCGTCGACGACCTTCTCGGCAGCCTTGCCGGCCTGGACGTAAGCGGAGCCGCCGCCGGCGACGATGCCTTCCTCAACGGCCGCCTTGGTGGCGTTCAGGGCGTCCTCGACGCGCAGCTTCTTCTCCTTCATCTCGGACTCGGTGGCAGCGCCGACCTTGATGACGGCCACGCCGCCGCTCAGGCGGGCCAGACGCTCCATCAGCTTCTCGCGGTCGTACTCGGAAGTGGTGATCTCGTACTGAGCCTTGATCTGGTTGGCGCGGTCGGTGATCGCCTGCTGAGTGCCGGCGCCGTCGACGATGATGGTGTTGTCCTTGTTGGACTTGACCTGGCGGGCACGGCCCAGCATGTCGATGGTGGCCTGGTTGAGCTCCATGCCGAGGTCGGTGGAGATGACCTGGCCGCCGGTCAGGGCAGCGATATCCTGCAGGGTCTCCTTGCGGCGGTCGCCGAAAGCGGGGGCCTTGACGCACAGGCAGGTGAAGGTGCCGCGCAGCTTGTTGAGGATGATGGTGGCAAGGGCCTCGCCCTCCACGTCCTCGGCGATGATCACGAGCTTGCGGCCGGCCTTGACGATCTGCTCCAGAATGGGCAGGATGTCCTGAATGTTGGAGATCTTCTTATCGGTGATCAGGATGAAGGCGTCGTCGATGACAGCTTCCATCTTCTCGGTGTCGGTGACCATGTAGGGGGAGATGTAGCCGCGGTCGAACTGCATGCCTTCCACGATCTCGGAATAGGTCTGAGCGGTCTTGGAATCCTCGACGGTGATGACGCCGTCGCGGCCGACCTTCTCCATGGCGTCGGCGATCAGAGAGCCGATCTGGGCGTCGCCGGAGGAAATGGTGCCGACACGGGCGATATCGTCGGAGCCGTTCACGGGCTGGGACGAGGTCTTGATCTCGGCAACGGCAGCCTCGGCAGCCTTGGCGATACCGCGGCGCAGCACCATGGGATTGGCGCCGGCGGCCAGGTTCTTCAGGCCCTCGTTGATAATGGTCTGAGCCAGCAGGGTGGCGGTGGTGGTGCCGTCGCCGGCCACGTCGTTGGTCTTGGAAGCGACCTCGCGGATCAGCTGAGCGCCGACGTTCTCAGCGGCGTCGGGAAGCTCGATCTCCTTGGCGATGGTCACGCCGTCGTTGGTGATCAGCGGCAGGCTGAATTTTTTGTCCAGGACCACGTTGCGGCCCTTGGGGCCCAGGGTGATCTTAACGGTATTGGCCAGCTTGTCCACACCGGCCTGAAGCGCCTTGCGGGCGTCGTCTCCATGAATAAGGTTCTTAGCCATGATTTACTTCCTCCCGATTATTCCACAACGGCCAGAATGTCGGCCTGACGGACGATGGTGTACTCTTCCCCGTCGAGCTTGACTTCGGTGCCGCTGTACTTGCCCGCGATGACCTTGTCGCCGGCCTTGACTTCCATTTTGACTTCCTTGCCGTCCACCATTCCGCCGGGGCCGACAACGATGACTTCATAAATTTCGGGTTTCTCCTGGGCCGCGCTGGTCAGGATGATGCCGCTCTTGGTCTTCTCTTCCGCTTCGACGCGCTTGATCACTACGCGGTCGGCTAACGGTTTCAGATTCATACTTCCGATTCCTCCTATATTGATTTTTCTTTTTTTACATTGATTTAGCACTCAAAACACATGAGTGCTAACCCTTGCTATAACATAGCACAGCCTTGCTATGATTGCAAGGGTTTTTTCTCGTTTTTATAAAATATTAACAAATTACTTATAATACATGAAGAGCCGGCAGGGGATCATTCCGTTGTACAGCCGGCGGCTTTTGTCCGCGCGGCGGCCGAAGCAGTTTTCAAACTGTTCATGGGAAGAAATGATATAGCTCTTCCAGTTCGGCTGCGCGCGCAGGGCTTTGCCGAAGGCCCGGTAAAGTTCGCCGGCGCTCTCTTTTTCCATGAGCCGCTCACCGTAAGGCGGGTTGGTGCACAGCGTCCCGTCGTCCGTGGCGCGGCTGAAGTTCCGCGCGTCGGCGACGGAAAAGCCGATCAGATCCTCCACGCCCGCCCTGGCGGCGTTCGCGCGCGCCGTGGCGACGGCTTTGGGATCTATGTCCGAGGCGAAAATACGGTACTCCCCGTTATACTCCCGTGCCCGGGCCGCCTCCCTCTCCCGCTTCCAGATCCCGCGGTCGGTCCGGCTCCAGTTCTCGGCCAGGAAGGAACGGGCGATGCCCGGCGCGCGGTTTTTAGCGGCCAGCGCCGCTTCGATGGCGATGGTGCCGCTGCCGCAGAACGGATCGCAGAAATCGCCCCGGCCCCGATAGCGGGCGATGTCCACGATGGCTGCGGCAAGAGTCTCGCGCAGCGGCGCGGTCACTCCGGCAGGCCGGTAGCCCCTCTTGTGCAGGGCGGTACCGCTGGTGTCGATATACAGCACGGCCCGGTCTTTCATTATAAAGAATCGGACGGGATACTCCGCGCCGTCTTCGGGCAGCCAGTCTCCGCCGTACACCGTTTTCAGGCGCTCCGCCAGGGCCTTCTTTACGATCCTTTGGCAGTCGGGCACAGAGTGCAGCGCGCTCTCGAGCGATGTCCCCGTAACGGGGAAAGCGCCGTTCTTCGGGATATGGTTCTCCCAGGGCAGAGCCCGCACGCCCTCAAAAAGCGCGTCGAAGGTCGGGGCATCGAAGCGGCCCATCACCAGCAGGATCCGCTCGGCAAAGCGGGAGCGCAGGTTGGCCCGGGCCATGGCGTCTTCACCGCCGGTGAAATATACCCGTCCGTTTTCGGGCGAGACCGTGATCATGTCCATATGGCGCAGCTCGTTGCCCAGGGGGCCTTCCAGCCCGAACAGGCACGGAGCGCAGAATTCCAGTTCCATAACATTTCCTCCCCGGTTTGATCCACAGGGATTGTACCCTCTGCCCGGAAATAAAGCAAGTATCTTGCGCCTCGGCGGGTCTATGCTGTATAATTCGGCTATGGATATCTTTCTTAAGGGATGCGATCATAAATATGCCGTGGAGCAGATGCTCCTCACACTTTACCCCGACGAGCGGCCGGTCTACCCGGAAGCGCCCGGCGGGGCGGACCGCGTGGAGATCTCGCTCCGGCGGGGCGGGAAATACGCTTCGGCTGTCTGCCGCCTGAGCCGCGAGGGGAAAAACGCCGTTGGGCAGGCCCGGTTCGCGCTCGGCCGCGCGGAAAAGGCCGTTGATGCGGTCCGTCTCGAGCAGCGGATCGTAAAGCTGGCTTTTTACCGCGCCGCTCTGGCACTCGGGCACGATAAGCCTGTCTGGGGCAGTCTGACGGGAGTGCGTCCGGCCAAATTCTTCACGAATCTGATGGAGCGCGACTCTCTGAGCTTTGCGCAGGCAAGGCGCGCACTCACCTCTGAGCACGGCGTAGACCCCGACCGGGCAGAGCTGTGCGCGCGTGCCGCGGAGGCAGCCATATCGGCGCGCGCTTCCCTTACGGAAAAGGATGTGTGCCTGTATATCGGCATCCCCTACTGTCCCACGCGCTGCGCCTACTGCAGTTTTGTAAGCGTGGACGCGCCGAAGATCCTTAAGACCATCCCGGCTTACCTTGCCGCTTTGGAGCGCGAGATAGACGCCGTGGCCGCGGCGGTTCGGGAGACAGGCCGCAGGGTGATCTCCGTGTATATGGGCGGCGGAACCCCCACGACACTTTCGGCTCCGCAGCTGGACCGGCTGCTCGGGAAGCTTCGGGCGGGCTTTGACCTGTCTGCCTGCCGTGAGTTCACGGTGGAGGCCGGGCGTCCGGACACGGTGACGGAAGAGAAGATGCGCACGCTTCTCTCCCATGGGGTGGACCGGGTCAGCGTCAATCCGCAGACCATGTCCGACGCGGTGCTCGAGGCCATCGGGCGTCATCACACCGCGGCCCGGGTGGCAGAGGCCGTGGAGACGGTGCGAAAGGTCGGCGGATTCGCGCTGAACATGGACCTGATCGCCGGCCTGCCCGGAGACACTCCGGAGGGCTTCGCGAGTACGCTCGACAAGGTCCTTGCCTTTGATCCCGAGAATATAACCGTGCATACGCTCGCTCTGAAAAAAGGATCGAAATTCCTCACGGAAGGGGCGTCCCTGCCTGACGGCGGCGCGGTGGGCGCCATGCTGGACACCGCCCGGTTTCGGCTGGCCGACGGAGGATACCGCCCATACTACCTGTATCGTCAGAAATTCATGTCCGGCAGCTTCGAGAACGTGGGCTGGACCAAACCGGGTTTTGAAAACCTGTACAACATCTGTATCATGGAAGAGCTCTGCCCGATTCTGGCCATGGGCGCGGGCGGTTCCACAAAGCTGGTCGCTCCCGGAGGGATCGTCCGGCGTCTGATGGCTCCGAAGTATCCGAAGGAGTACATGGAACGGGTGGACGACACCTGCGCCTCAAAAGAGCGGATCTGCGAGTTTTTCCGGACACTCGACAAGAAAGAAGGGTTTTGATCATGGCATACAACCTCAACGAGATCAACGAGCGCTGCCGTACGGACGCCGCCGGCTTTATCGCCGAGTGCGACGCGGTGTACGCCGACCGTCTGGAAAAGGCTGCCGACCGGATCCAGGCGAATCTGGAGCACAGCCCCATCGTACTTCTGTCCGGCCCTTCCGGCAGCGGCAAAACGACCACCGCCATGAAGATCTGCGAGGTCCTGGAGTCCCGCGGCATCCGCACCCACAGCGTCTCTCTGGACGATTATTTCAAGACCGTGTCCCCCGAGACCACGCCCCGCACCGCCTCGGGAGCCTACGATCTGGAGTCGCCGCTGTGTCTGGACATGGATCTGCTCAACGAGCATTTCACGAAGCTCACCCGGGGCGAGAGGATCTACGTGCCCAAATACGACTTCGTCCACCAGGCCCGGCTGATGCGCTACGGCCGCACCCTGCGCCTGAAGAAGGACGAGGTGGTCGTGTTTGAGGGCATCCACGCGCTCAACGACGCCATCACCACCGTACATCCCGAGGCCTTCAAGCTCTATATATCCGCGCGCAGCAATATTCTCGACGACAGCGGCCGCATCATGTTCAAGGGCACCTGGATGCGCCTGATGCGCCGCACCGTGCGGGATTATCTGTTCCGCGGCACCAACGCCCAGTCCACGCTGAAAAACTGGGCCAACGTGCGCCGGGGCGAGAAGCTCTACATTTCCCCGTTCAAGGATAAAGCCGATCTGCAGTTCGACTCCTCCTTCGCCTATGAGGTGCCCGTGCTCAACAACACCGCCACGGAGCTTTTCTCCGGCATGCCCGAGGACACGCCGCGGTATCAGGAGCTGCGCTCCATCCTGCCCGCCTTCGAGCAGTTCGAGGACATCTCCCCGGATCTTCTGGCCGAGGATTCCCTGCTGAGGGAATTCATCGGCGGCGGAAAGTATAAATATTGACAGAGCGTGTCGACAAAGCCGGCACGCTTCGATTGAGACCCGCTTCGCCCGGCTGCAGGCGCGGAACGGGACCGTGGTTTTCATGGACTAAATCCACAAAGAATCGGTCCCTCCGCCCCACAAACAGGGCGCAGTGCTCAAATATGCCCGCGGACTATTGACAGCGCATAGTCCTGATGGTACTATGCATAAAAATTGAATCGCTTAGATAGAGGCGCGGTGCTCATCAGTACTCTCCCGCAAGGCCGGGCAGGCCGCGGGTCGGGAAAGGGATCGCCGCCGAAGGAACGAACAGTGCCCTGTCATTCGTTCCTGGGCCGTCCGGAGAATATCCGGCGGACTGTCACAATACTTTGTGGAGCGCTATCGACAGATACCCAAACGGACCTCCGTCCGCTTACGGATCTTTCATGAACCGCCTGCAAAGCGGTTCATTTTTTTATTTCTCCGCCGGCGGGAGAAAAGCGCCGGAACGTCACAATGCGACGAGGAAGGAAACATCATGAGAAGGATCACTGCTCTTGTTCTGGCGGCGCTTCTGGCGCTGTCCCTGACCGCCTGCGGAGGCTCCTCCGCCGCCGAGACCGCGACGGATACTCCCGTCAACGGAGTGGAGGACGGCGTCCTCACCGTCGCCATGGAATGCGCCTACGCTCCCTACAACTGGACCCAGAACGACGACTCCAACGGCGCGGTCCCCATTTCCAACACCGAAAACCTTTACGCCAACGGCTACGATGTGATGACCGCCAAGGCGATCTGCGAGGCCAACGGCTGGGAGCTGGAGATCATCCAGGCTGACTGGGACTCCCTGATCCCCGGTATCCAGTCCGGCATCTATGACGCCGTCATCGCCGGCCAGTCGATGACCGCCGAGCGCGCCGAGCAGGTGGACTTTGCCGGTCCCTACCTGTACGCTTCCATCGTCTGCCTGACCAAGGCGAACAGTCCCTTCGCCTCCGCCAAGGGCATCGCCGATCTGGCCGGCGGCAGCTGCACCTCTCAGCTGGCCACCATCTGGTACGACACCTGCCTGCCGCAGATCCAGGGTGCCGACATCCGCACCGCCACCGAGACGGCTCCCGCCATGCTCATGGCGCTGGAGACCGACACCGTTGATTTCGTCTGCACCGATATGCCCACAGCCCAGGGCGCCGTGGCCGTGTATCCCGATATGGTGATCCTGGACTTCACCGGAACCGACGGAGATTTTCAGTTCGCCAACGAGCAGGAGCGCGCCGAGAACGTGAACATCGGCATTTCCGTCCGCAAGGGCAACACCTATCTGCTTGACGCCATCAACGCCGTTCTCGCTCCGATGACCGCGGATGATTTCAACGCCCGCATGGCCGAGGCCGTCGCCATTCAGCCCATCAGCGAGGGATAAGCCGGAAACACGTTTTCCGGTCTCACCCCGGACATATTCTTTATCATACTCCAAATCAGCGGGAGGTTTTTCTCCCGCTGATTTGAAATGTTTTCGGAGAGATCATGAACAAACTGACTCAACTCGGAGCGGATATCGCCAAGCTGTGGGGAAGATACGGCGGAGCGTATATCACCGGTATGCGCAACACGCTGCTTCTGGCCCTTATCGGCACCCTGATCGGGTGTCTGATCGGCTTTATCTGCGGCGTGCTCAACACGATCCCCTATACGAAGAGCGACCACCCGCTTAAGCGCTTCGTTCTGCGGCTCATCCGCGTGATCATTCGCGTCTACGTGGAGGTGTTCCGCGGCACACCCATGGTGCTGCAGGCCGTATTCCTCTACTACGGACTCCCCTATTTCACCGACAACGCGGTCCGATTCACGTCCATATGGCTGGCCTCGATCCTGGTGGTCTCCATAAACACCGGGGCCTATATGGCCGAGAGCGTGCGCGGCGGCATCATCTCCGATCGGCATGACCCATGTCCAGACCATGACCGGCGTGATCCTGCCCCAGGCTCTGCGCAACATCATGCCGCAGATCGGCAACAACTTCATCATCAACGTCAAGGACACCTCGGTGATGTTCATCATCGGCTTTCCGGAATTCTTTTCCGCGCACCGCGCCAGCGTGGGAGCCAGCTACCTCTACTTCCCCTCCGCCACGGTGGAAATGGTCGGTTATCTTACCATGACGCTGCTGGCTTCGTTCCTGCTGCGCCGTATAGAGAGGAAAATGGACGGTTCCTCGGACTTTGAGCTGGTGCAGGCCGATCCCCTCACCATGACTGCCGGGACCTACACCTATCCCGACAGCCGTACACCCTTTGACGAACGGAACCCCGAAGCCGCAAAAAGCATGATGCGCGAAGAGCTGCGCCGCCAGGTCGAACAGGAGGAAGCCCTCCGGCAGGGCCGCGTGACCGAGCTGCGCCGCGGAGGGTCCTCGGATACGAAGGGAGGCGGCGTATGAGCGAGCTCATTCTGCAGGTAAATCACCTGTCCAAAACCTTCGGCACCCACGAGGTGCTCAGAGACATAGACTTCACTGTGGACCGTGGAGACGTGATCAGCGTTATCGGCGCTTCCGGCTCCGGCAAATCCACTCTGCTGCGCTGTCTCAATCTGCTGGAGACACCCACTTCCGGCGAGATCCTCTATCATGGAGAAAACATCCTGCGCCGCGGCTTCAACCGCGCCGCGTACCGCTCGCACGTGGGCATGGTGTTTCAGTCGTTCAATCTTTTCAACAACATGACCGTTCTGGAAAACTGCATTTCCGGCCAGGTCAAGGTCCTCAAACGCGATCGCGAGACGGCCCGCGCCCATGCCATGGAGTATCTGGAGCGGGTGGGCATGTCCCCCTATGTCAATGCCCGGCCGCGTCAGATATCCGGCGGTCAGAAGCAGCGCGTAGCCATTGCCCGGGCCATGGCCATGGATCCGGAGGTGCTGCTGTTTGACGAGCCCACCTCCGCGCTGGACCCCGAGATGGTGGGAGAGGTGCTCTCCGTCATGCGGGATCTGGCAAAAAGCGGCATGACCATGCTGGTGGTCACGCATGAGATGGCCTTTGCCCGGGACGTCAGCCGCCGCGTCGTATACATGAACGACGGCGTCATCTGCGAGCAGGGCAGCCCCGAACGGATCTTCGGCGATCCTCAGAAACAGGAGACACGGGACTTTCTGGCGCGTTTCCGGGGATAAGCCGCGGTTTGTACGATCGATCTTATCTGCGATCCGCCCTTCCCGGCGCGGCGTGATCGCGGACGCGGATTTCCTTCATGTGACCGGCTGCGGCGCGGACGTCTCCGTGCCGCAGCTTCTTTCACGCCGCAAACAGCAGACACCGGACACATCCGGACACGGAAAGACAGGATTCTCCCCGTTCGGACGTGTATGATGATCCCGGACGAAAGGAGGAGAGCGCATGGAATGGCTGACGTGTATCCGCAGATCTCTGGAGTTTATGGAAGAACACCTGCTCGATGACATCAGTGCGCAGGATATCGCGGCGCAGGTGAATATGTCCCCGTTTTTCCTTCAGAGAGGCTTTTCCGTCATTACAGGGTACGGGATCACGGAATATATACGCAGCCGCAGGCTGTATCTGGCCGCGCTGGATCTGTCGCGATCCGATGAAAAGGTGCGCAGGCTGTATCTGGCCGCGCTGGATCTGTCGCGGTCCGATGAAAAGGTGATCGACATCGCTTTCCGATACGGCTATGAGACTCCGGAAAGCTTTACGAAAGCATTCACCCGGTTTCACGGCGCCACGCCCTCCCAGGTGCGGACCCGTCAGGGATCCATCCGCTCGTTTCTCCCGCTGTCCGTCAATATCATTGTGCACGGAGGGGTTCAGATGGAATTTAAAATCGTGAACATGTTCGGCTTCAGGGTCATCGGCTTCCAAAAGATCTTCGACATGGAGGACTCCTACAGTAAGATCCCGAAGTACTGGAACGAGGTCTTTGCCAAGTATGCCGGGAACGATCCGACGGATGCCTGCGAAAAGGCCATAGCGGACAACCGGATCGGAGAATACGGCATCTGCATCGACGATATGGGCGGAAACGAGTTCCGCTACATGATCGCCGGAAAGTATATGGGCGGAGAAGTCCCGGAGGGGATGGCCGTCTATGAGTTTCCCGACTGCGAGTGGGCCGTGTTCGACTGCTTCGGACCGAACCCGGCGACCCTTCAGACACTGAACACAAAGATCTTCACGGAATGGCTGCCGGGAAACCCGGAGTTTGAACTCTCCGGCCCGGCCACGGTGGAATGGTACGACTGTCACGGAGACATGACCGACAGCGACTACCACAGCGCGATATGGATCCCGGTAAAAAGAAAGTAAACGGCATGAAAAGTCCCCGAGCACTGCTCGGGGACTTCCCGTATCTTCACCGGATTTTATCCGTAGACAGTGTGTCCGTATTTTTGCAGTTCGTCGGCAACCCAGCGGCGCTTGTTGTTTGCGTCCTCTCCGGAGCCCACGATCCCGCCGTCCCAAAAAATCAGCGCGCCGTCGCTGCCCCAGGTGTCGATGCCGTCGCGAACGCTTTGGCGCACGACCTCCTCGGGCGCGTCGGGCATGCTGCCGGGGCCGTGGCGGTCCCATCCGCCGGTGATCACCAGCCGGGAGCCGAACCGCCGCTTGTCCTCCAACAGGCTTTTATTGGGTTCCGGAAGCTGGCAGATGTCCGCGCCTGCATTCAGGAACTCCTCAATAAGCCATCCGCAGTTGCCGCAGCAGTGGAATTCCGCCAGCGCCCCTTCGGAATGGATGGCGTCGCACACTCGGCGGAAATAGGGGCGATACATCCCATCCCAGACCTCTTTCGACACGAACGGTCCGTTGGCGGAGGCCACATCGTCTCCGGTACAGACGATGTCGGGGTGAAAGTACTTTCCCATGTACTTCATCGTCTCGCACAGGAAATCGGTGATGGCGCAGATAAACGTCTCCAGTTCCTCGGGCTCCTCGTGGATCGCGCACAGCGCCTCCACCCAGCCGAGCATGTTCACCGGGATCAGGAATATGCCGCTCGTATTGAGCATGCCCACATTCACCTTATCCGGCGATCCCATGGCCTTCGCTCTTGCCGTCATTCCCTCCCAGTCCAGCTTCGACGGATCGGGGAATTTCACCGTTTCGCGCCATTGGGAGATATGCTCCATGGCATGCCAGCCCTCCAGCGGCATACGGCCGGCGTCGTTGGCTGTCCACTTGATATTAAAAAAGTCTGTTCCCGTTTCCGGATCTTCCCAAAACCAGTAGTCGGGGAAGAACATATTGCAGTCGTCGGTAAACGACGGTACCCAGTACGGTTTTCCGCCTTTCGCCGCCATAAGATAATTATCCCTGATCGTCGTCATTTTCCCGCCTCCTGTGCATGATTCTTCTTTGATCATACTCCCTGTGGGCGGGATCGCAAGGTACTGCCGGGACAAAAAAGATCCGGGAGAATCGGCGGCCGATTGTGCCGCGTCTCCCGGATCTTTTTCAGATGTCTGTCATTCGAGGTTGAGCCTGTTTTTGAGGATGTAGTTCGACGCGAAGAAGAATGCGGCCGCGACGATCGCTTCCACAAGGATCGCTCCGGCGATCATCCAGGCGATCGGGGCGAATGCGGTGATATGGGTACCGAATTCGTCGATGGTGAAGAACCACTCCTCCGGTATCCGGTTAAGTAGCGGCGCGCACAGAGTCAGGATGTTGGAGATCACCACGCTGATGAGCACATAGGCCCCCAAAGACCAGGCGACCCGATGATTCTTTGCCAGATGTCCCAGGCAGATAGCCAGATAGATGTGCATCGTCTGCCCCACCGACCCTACAAGAACGAACACAAGATACTCGATCAGCAGCGTCACGACATGGCCGTCGATATAGCGGAACACTTTCGGCAGGGCGCGGAATATTTCCGCAAGGATCGCGGGCCTGTACACTGCAATGAGCAGGAGGCCGTTCACGACGGCCGCGATCCCGGTGATCAGTTCCAGAAGGAACGCGGTGATGGCCTTGGCGGCTATGTGTTCCTCGGTGGTCACCGGCAGCGTCATGGAGAGATACCCCTCGTCGCCCAGGAGCCCCTTGTAAAACCGTTCGCACACGAACACCAGAGACATGATCGCTACCGCCGTCCACAGAACGATCAGCAGGATCAGAGGCATAACTCCGAACGCGAACTGCGCCCATCCGGTAATGCTCCCGTTGTCCAGAACATGACCGATGGTAAAGCCGTTGATCACCGCCAGGGCGACCATGCCCAGCCACAGAGGGCCGAACCGGCGGATGCAGGAACGAAAATCATATTTGATCAGTTTTCCGAGCATTGTTTTTCCCTCCTTCTCACAGCTGCGCGCGGAACATCTCGCGGAAGAGCGCGTCCACGCTCTCGCCCGTGCGTTCGCGGATGCTGTCCACAGCCTCATGCAGGATGATCTTCCCCTGCTGCAGGAACACTGCCTCGTCGAGCACCTGCTCGATGTCGGAGATCAGGTGCGTGGAGATCAGCACCGTGCCGTCCTCGTTATAGTTGGTGAGGATCGTCTGCATGATGAATTCCCGGGCCGCCGGGTCTACGCCCGCGATGGGCTCATCGAGCAGGTAAAGCTTTGCTTTGCGGCTCATCACCAGCATCAGCTGCATTTTCTCACGGGTGCCCTTGGAAAGCGTTTTGATGCTGCTCTCCGATTTCAGCCCCAGCGCGCGGCACATGTCCTCGGCCTTGGCCCGGTCAAAATCCCCGTAGAAATCCTCGAACAGGTCCATCATGTCGCCCACGCGCATCCAGTCGGGAAAGTATCCGCGGTCGGGGAGATAGCTGATGATCGCCTTGCTCTCGGGTCCGGGCTCCATCCCGTCCACAAGAGCCGTGCCCGATGTGGGCCGGAGCAGTCCGTTCAGGATCTTGATCAGCGTGGTCTTGCCCGAGCCGTTGGGCCCAAGCAGTCCGATGATTTTGCCCGATGTGAGCGTCAGATCCACATTGTCCAGCGCCTTGGTCTGGCCGAACCAGCGCGTCAGGCCGCTGCAGGTAACAAGTTCACTCATGGTTTTCCTCTCCTTTCGCTCCGAGCAGCTCCCGGGCCGCCGCGCGGTCCAGGCCCAGAGCCTGCAAATCCTTCAGGTATTCCTCCGTCCGCTGGATCGCCAGCGTCCTGCGCATCTCGGCGAGCACGTCTTCCCTCTCGGTAACGGTGCGTCCCGCCGTGCGGTTGGTTATCACCAGCCCGTCCGCTTCCAGCTGTCCCATGGCGCGCTGCATGGTGTTGGGGTTCACCCCCGCCTGCGCCGCCAGTTCGCGTACCGTGGGAAAATGGGAGCCGGGCGGATACTCGCCCTTGACGATACGCTCGCGCAGCTGCTGAGCCAGCTGCTGCCAGATCGGACGGGAATCCCGGATCTCAAACTGCATGTCATCACCCCTTCAGTTGATCTCGATTCGAAAACGTGTCTGAAATCAAGGTATCGGATCTCGTTTGTTTCGTTGTATTAAGTGATTAGAACAATAGCACATTAATACAGCCCTGTCAACCCTGTTTTGAAATCTTTTTTGGAAAACGTCCGAAAATGTGTTACTTTATGGATGAGCCCGGTCCGTAAGACCGCGGGAGACGCTGTTTCCCGCAGATTAATATAAAAATCTTTTGCCGTCTACCGAACCGGGCGGAACGCCGGGACGTCCTAATCTATGGAAAAGGGAAAGACCCCGAGGGTCTTCTCCCCCGAGTGAGTGAACGCTTATGACAAAAGACGATTTTACCGTCCAGATCCTGGACATGAAGAAAACGCTCTACCATGTCGCCTGCGGCATCCTGCGCAGCGAGGCGGACCGCGAGGACGCCGTGCAGGAGGCCATACTCAAGGCATGGGAAAAGCGTGACTCGCTGAAAAACGAAGCCGCTTTTCGTTCCTGGGTGACGCGTATCCTGGTCAATGAGTGCTACGACATCTGCCGCCGCAGCGGAAAGGTGATCGTGCTGGACGAATTGCCCGAGAGCGTCGCGCCCGAGGATACCGAGGGGCGTGAGCTTCGCAGTCTCATCATGCAGATGGATGAAATCTATCGGATCCCCATTATCATGTTCTACATCGAAGGCTTCAGCATACGGGAGATCTCGGAGATCCTTCACATACCCGAGGGTACCGTGAAGTCCCGGCTGTTTGCCGGAAGAGCCAAGCTCCGCAGCGTACTGGGAGAAGAGGAAGAGGTGCCGGTATAATGGAACACTGGGACAAAGTATTTGAGGAGGTTCCCGCCTCCTTCGAGGCAAGGATCGTTTCCACGCTCGCCTCGCTGGAGGAAAAGCCGAAGATACGGCGATTCCGCCTTCCGGGCGGATTGATCGCGGCGGCGCTGGCGATCGTCGTGTTGGGCGGGACCGCGTTCGCCACCGACCTGTTCGGGCTCAGGAGCATCACGGTGTCCGATCCGTACGCCACGCCCGAAGCCGCAGGCGACGTGATCGCCCTGCAGGGCGTGCCGGAAAGCGCCGAGTTCAAGGCCAACGCCCGGTGGATGGAGTACCTGACTTCCGCCGATGTCGTATCCCGGTCCGCCGCGGACGGCAGCCTCTCCGAAGGGACCTATTCCCTCTACTCGGTCTATTCTCCCGAGATGGGCAAAGAGCTTGAGAGCATCGCCTCCTCCTACGGCCTGCGGCTCCACACGTTCCGTCAGGACTTTTATTCGGAGAACGAACTGTGTTCTCTGGCCGGTATTCCTCCTTTTATCTCGAACTGTACGGCCATCAGCGGCTATGTCTATGAAGACGGTTCTTTCCAGGGCGACGGGACCAATACAGCCGGCCGGTTTTATGAGTACCAGTTCGGCCGCTACCGCAAGGGCAGCTTCTCCGAGGTCACGCTGAACATCGGCAGCGCCGGGGACTATGAGGAATGGATCTACACCACCGCCTCCGGCGTGGACGTTCAGCTCTCCATGGGACCGGATCGCTGCGTAATGCTTGCGGATCTGCCCGGCTCCTTTGTCGCGGTCAACCTTCTGGGCGGCACCTCCGGCAACAGCATGTTCATGCCGGATCCGGTGACCCGGGAGGATCTGCAGGCCTTCGCGGATATGTTCGATCTGTCCGCGCTCTCCTGATCCCAAAGAAAAAGATACAGAACAACAAGGCGCCGTTTCTTTGAAACGGCGCCTTGTTCCGCTTTGGATAACGCGCAGCTTAATAAGGAGAACAAAAACCGCGGTGCCCTTCCCGGCGGATCAACAGTTCGCCGTAAGGATACCGCGGTCGTGTTAACTTCTCTGTTCCTTCTTTATCCCACGGGGATCTCCACATAGAACCCGGGATCAGCCGGCTCCGCGCCGGAGGGTCCGTCCGGCATAACGGGGATAACGTCGGGTTCGGCTGTCGGTTCGGGCGTCGGAGCGGGCGTGGGGGACGGAGTGGGCGTCGGCACCGCGGTGGGCGAAGGAGTGACCTCCAGGTTCCCGAAGATGCCCGTATCGTAGCCGCGGCTTGCCGGATCGCTGAACTGAACCACGGGCAGGCCCTCATGGATCGACTCCATGACGCTCCGCCAGATTTTCGCGCCCGGGTTCCCGGAGTAGTACATGGGTTCGGGGTTGTCAAAGCCGGTCCAGACAGCGCAGACATAGTAGGGGGAAAAGCCGCAGAACCAGCGGTCACAGTCGTCGGAGGTCGTGCCGGTCTTGCCCGCCACCGGCATCTTTCCGTAGCCGAGGTAGGCCTCGTATCCGGTACCGTACCAGGCGGCTGCCTCAAGCATTTCGGTAACGCAGCGCGCCGCGTCCGTGTTGAAAACGTAATTGGAGCGGACCGGATTGTCCAGCACCGTCAGCCCGGAGGAGTCGGTGACAAGAGAATAGGACCGGGCAAAATTCATCCAGCCGTCGTTGGGGAACACCGTATAGGCCTGGGCCATTTCCCGCACCGTAACGCCGTTGGTGAACTGTCCCAGCGCCAGCGGCGCGTAATCCCGGTCAGCCTCCACCAGATCGAAGCCCATGCGGTCGGTGAGATACTCAAAGGAGACGGTGGGGGTAAGCTTGTCGATGATCTGGGCGGCTACGGTATTTTTGGAGCGGACCAGAGCGTCCCAGATCGTGATGATGCCGTCGTAATCGTACGCGCCGTAGTTGCGGGGATACCACCGCGTCCCCTTCAGGGTGATATAGGGGCTGTCGTTGACCCGGGTGGATTCGGTGATCAGGCCCAGGTCCATGGCAGGACCGTAAGAAGCAAGCGGTTTTATGGACGAGCCTGCGGGCCGGTGCGCGTCGGTGGCGTAGTTCCATCCGAAATTCCGGTTTTTCTCGCCCACGCCGCCCGCGATCGCCTTGATCTCGCCGGTAAACGCGTCGAGAACCATGCATCCCGACTGGAGCATCTGGCTGCTGGCGCGGTATGGCTGCGGCAGTTTGGACGGATCGGTGTAGATCGCGTCCACTTTGGCCTGCATGTCCCGGTCAATGCAGGCGTAGATCTGGTAGCCGCCGTGATAGAGCAGCTGACGGGCAGCGTCCTCCGACAGCCCCAGCCTCGCCTGCAGATCGTTCAGCACGTCCCGTATCACGGTCTCCACATAGTAGGAGTAGATCTCCTGCTGGTAGATCTCGTTCTCGCCCCGGATGAAATGAAGATCCCCGTTGTCTACCTCGGCTACGGCCTCTTCATAGTCGTCCCGGGAGATATATCCCTGATCATACATTTCGTAAAGGATCGTCTTGGTGCGTTTGCAGTTGTTCTCCACGCTGGCGAAGGGACTGTAGCGGGATGGGTTGTTGGTGATGCCGATAATGCTCGCGCACTGTGCCAGAGTGAGATCCTCCGGATTTTTGTCAAAATACGTATCCGCCGCTTTGGCGACACCGTAGGCGCCTTCGCCGAAGTAGACCACGTTGAGGTACCACTCCATGATCTCTTCCTTGGTATAGGTCTTTTCCAGATCCAGCGCGCGGAAGATCTCAGCCAGCTTGCGCTGTACGGTGACGTCATCCTCGGTGGTGATGTTTTTGATAAGCTGCTGCGTGATGGTGGATCCGCCGAAGTCGTTTTTCATGCCGAGGAACATGTTTACGAACGCGCCGGCGGTGCGATACCAGTCCACGCCCTTGTGCTCGTAAAACCGCTTGTCCTCGATGGCTACGGCGGCTTTTTCGAAATATTCGGGGATCTCATCGTAATTGAGCCAGGTCCGGTTCTCGTCGGTGCGCAGCACGGCGAGTTCTACGGGGCTTCCGTTGTCGTCATAGGCCCAGATCGTGCTCGAGAGCGACAGCGAGTAATCGGACAGGGTAATGTTCAGATCCGTGGTCAGGCTGTTCTTGACATAGTAGGCGAAGATGCACATGAACAGAAGGCCGGATGTCAGCGCCACAAGGAGCACAGAGATCAGGATCTTCACCGCGAGGCGCACCACATCACCTACCGTGGTCACGGCTGTATCTCCCACGCGCGCGGCACGCATCAGCTTCTGGCGTGTCGTCCAGCTGCTGACACGACGGCGGGAACGCCTGCGCTTCGGTGTTTTTTTGTCCGGAGTTGAGTCTTTCATCGCAGCCTCCACACAAAGGGGTCGTTTTCATTCCGGTACTGTGAAATATTATTATATCACAAATTGCCTGTCGATTCCATACGGACGGGGACATTATTTTCCCGGTCCTTCCGGGGATAACATAAGGACGCACAACGGCCCCGAAACGTTTGCCCGCTATTGATTTTCCTGCAGTATATGGTATAATGTGCATGAAAAACAACGACTTAAAGGAGGCGGGACCGTTGAGCGATTCCTTTGGCGGCGACCTGATCACCATCGCCGATGAAGAGGGCAACGAGTTTGAGCTGGAAATGCTGGACGTGATGGATCTCGACGGGGAATCCTACGCGGTCTTCGTTCCCGCGGATATCGAAAACATGGACGTCAACGACCCGGATTACGGTCTGATCTTTCTTCGTATCCGCGAAGAGAACGGCGAAGAATTCTTCGACTCCGTTGACGACGACGACGAGCTCAACCGCGTTTATGAGGCCTATCAGCTGATCATGGACGCGGAGGAAGACGATACGTAAAGGTTCTGCGGTGCCCGTGGCCTCCATTTTGCGGGGCCCTTTTAAACCCACATTAGATAAAAGGGATGCTTGGCTCCGGACGTGTATTGCAGGCCTCCCGCCTCTTCGGGGCGGACGTTGGAAGCATGAAAGCGTTAGGGCGGCGACCCACCTGCCGAGACGTGCAGGTTCTAATTGGGCCCCCCACGACATTGCGGACCGGGGCGCACCTTCGGGTGCGTCCCTTTTTTTCGTCGTCGCAAGCTTTATATCGTTCGCCCTGACCGCAAGCGGCAGGGCTCATTCACTCCGCTGCTCCTCCTCCCCTCGTCGAACCGCTCCGCCGGGTTCTCCTCGGTTGTTTTATTCCCGCAAGCTTCGTATCGTTCGCCCTGACCGCAAAGCCGACGGTCCGGGAGGAATAAGCAAAACCCCCGATTCCTGACGGGATCGGGGGTTTATCATTTTTTCATTTATCAGAAGATCCGGCGCGCGGCCACCAGCCGCATTCCGTAGGTGCCGGCAATAGACTGGGTGCTCACCACCGCGCCGCTGTGCGGAGCGTGAATGAACTGCCCGTTGCCGATGTAGATGCCGGCGTGCCAGATGTTGTAAACAGAACTGCCGAACAGCAGGATGTCGCCGGGCTGCAGGCTGTTCAGATCCACCTCAGTCCCGTTATAGGCCATCGACTGAGCCACGCGGTTGAGAGTGACGCCGTGCTGCTTATATACGTAGTAGACAAGACCGGAGCAGTCAAATCCGCTTTCGGGGCTGGTACCGGCCCAGCGGTACGGTATGCCCTGATACTTCATGGCGGTGTCCACCACGGCCTGTCCGGATGCGGAGAGCGCTTTCGGAGGAGCGGCCGTCGGTTCGGGCGTCGCGGCGGGGGCGGGGGTCTCGGCGGGGGCGAGCGCGGCGACCTCAACGGCCACGGCTGTCTCCGGAGCGGCGGCAACCGTCTGCGCCGTTACGGGCTGCGCGGCTGTCTGACCGTCGCGAGATACAAAATCACCGTGGATATAGCCTGTCTGGCCATTGTAGCTGACCTCATACCAGGCGGCGCATACGCCGTTGATGCGCACGCGGGTGCCGTTGGAAAGGGTATCCAGCACGGAACTGGACATACTCGGGCCGCTTCTGAAGTAGACGCCTTCTCCCTTCACGGACGCGTTGGCGCCCTGAGTCGCGGCGGGAGCGGCCTGCGCGGCGGCCGGAGCGGGCTGCGCGGCGGGAGCGGCCTGCTCCACGGCAGTCTCCGCTGCCTCGTAGGTCTGGCTGGCGGTCGGTTCCGGTTTGTCGTAGATGCTCAGGAACAGAGAGCTGACCCAGCCCTCCTGGCCGTTGAAACGGACCTTTACCCATCCGTTGGGCAGTTCCTCGAGCACGTCCATCGTGTTCCCTTCATAGGCGACGTCGATGATCGTATACTCCTGAGCTGCGCCGGCGCGAACATTGAGCATATACGAAGTCACCTTCGCTTCCCTGCCCGCAGCGTGAGCTGCAACGGGAAGTATCCCGGTCAGCATGACGGCCATCAACACGGCCGCCATCAGTTTTGTAAGCTTTTTCATGATCCCCATATCCCCCGTCCGGGAGGCCCGCGAAAGAAATCAGTCCTTGGCGAGCGCTCTGTCCAGCCAGACCGAAGCCACGTCCATGGCCGCGTACAGGCTGTTTTTCTCCGTTTTTTTGACCACCCGGTCCCGGGACTTCACGTCCGGATCGGTCAGCTGCAGCTGAACAGAGACCTTTGACGCCACCTTAAGCTCACCGACGTTTTCCGCGCCGGCGGCGGGCTGTACAGTCTTGGTGTCCATGATCTGCATCATGATGATGTACTTGTCGGACATGCTTCCGTAATAGAGGATATTGTCTTTACGGCGAAGGGGATGTCCCTTGTACACCAGGGTCTTCTTCGCGGTTGCCATTATATCACCTCGAATTTGTAACCAAAATGTAACACATTGTTTCTCCGATGTCAACAGTATTGAGGTGTTTTGTAATTAATATCCAAAATCACCTGCTAAAAATTGGCAATCTTGTGAGAATCCGTTGCTGTTTCGGCCCGAGTCGGTAACACAGTGGGGATCGTACTGTAAGTATTGACTCGCGGGAGAACGCGTCGGTTCACCTCAAACTGCTTTTATCGGGAAAACAGGTCCGCCGTGTACCGCGGCGGACCATGTGTGCGCGGGCAGGATACGTTGTGCCGGGATCACTCGGCGGGGGCGTCGGTTTTTACCGTTTCGATCACGCCCTGAGCCAGGCCGGCAAGGCCCTGGATCTCGGAGGGAATGATGATTTTGGTAGCTTTGCCGTCGGCTGCCGCGGCGAACGCCTCCAAGGCACGGAGCCGGAGAACGGGATCGCTGGGCGCGGCCTCGTTGAGCAGGCGAAGGCCTTCCGCCGTGGCGCGCTGCACCTCGAGGATGGCGGCCGCTTTGCCTTCGGCCTCCAGGATCTGCTGCTGCTTCTTGGCGTCGGCCCGCAGGATGGCGGATTCCTTTTCGCCCTCGGCCTCAAGAATGGCGGCGCGCTTCTCGCCCTCGGCGCGAAGGATCGCCTCGCGGCGTTCACGCTCGGCCTTCATCTGCTTCTCCATGGCGTTCTGGATCTCCTTGGGCGGAAGGATGTTTTTCAGTTCCACCCGGTTGACCTTGATGCCCCACGGATCGGTGGCCTCGTCGAGGATGATGCGCATTTTGCTGTTGATGATGTCGCGGCTGGTAAGGCACTGGTCCAGCTCCAGATCGCCGATGATGTTTCGCAGAGTGGTGGCGCTCAGGTTCTCAATGGCGGACATGGGCTGCTCGTTTCCGTAGGTGTACAGCTTGGGGTCGGTGATCTGGAAGAACACCACCGTGTCGATCTGCATGGTGACGTTATCCTTGGTGATCACGGGCTGGGGCGGAAAGTCGGCGACCTGCTCCTTCAGAGAAACCTTGCGGGCAATACGCTCCACAAAGGGGACCTTGACATGAAGGCCCATCTGCCAGGTGGTCCGGTAGGCGCCGAGGAATTCGATCACGTAGGCGCGACCCTGCTGGACGATGCAGATGTTGGGGATCACGATGACAAGGATGATCAGTACGACGACGATCAATCCGATAAGGAATCCGGGCATGACATATACCTCCTGAAACAGAATTATGAATTGGCTGTTATGTGTTTTTGGGTTCGACGATCAGCTTGACGCCCTGGATCTCCCGAATAACGACCTGCGCGCCTTCTCCGATGACCCGTTCATCGACGGTGCTGCGGGCTGTCCAGTCCACGCCGTCGATCCGGACGCATCCGGTGGCTGCCAGGTTGTCGATCCGTTCGGTCACAAGTCCGACCCGGCCTATATTGCGGTCCGCGTTTGTGGCAACGGTACGGCCGTTGACAAATTTCTTCACCAGCGGGCGCGTCAGGATCAGCGCGACGACGCTGACTACGACAAACCAGACGGCCTGCAGCCAAACCGGGCCTCCGACCAACGCGCAGATCAGTGCCGCCAAAGCTCCGACGGCGAACCACACGGATGCGAGTCCCACCGTGACCGCCTCCACGACCAGGAACAGGACCAGAGCGGTGATCCAGAAAATGGCTTCTCCCGACATGTGCAAAACACCTCCCGCACATTCATTACCAATATAATATAATACCGTAATCCGCCCCGCATGGCAATAGTTCTTTTTCGGAACGACAAAAAAGGGAACCGTTCCGGGCCCCGAATCGTGAGAATACCCTATTGCCATTTGGGTTCGGAACGGCTACAATAAAGATAATCACAAATTAGTCCGCTAAATCTTAAAATTATAAAAGGACAGAGACATGAACAAGAAGATCAAGAAGACCCGCAACGAGGATATGTACCGCGCGATCCTCACCCTGGAGAATGTGGATGAGCTGATAAAGTTTTTCAGCGATCTGTGCACCGTGTCTGAGCTCAATGCCATGGAACAGCGTTTTCAGGTCGCGGAGCTCCTCAATCAGGGACTGATCTATAATGATATTCTGAAAAAAACCGGCGCAAGCAGCGCCACCATCAGCCGCGTGAACCGGTCGCTGCAGTACGGAGCGGACGGCTACGCCATCGCTTTTCGCAGGATGGGTCTTCCCGTGCGCGGGGACGGCGAAGAGGAAGAAGACGAATGAGCGTCAGCTACGGACCTCTCGCCGAGCGGTACGATCTTCTGACGAGCGATGTCCCCTACGACGCCCTTTGCGATTATTACGAAACGGCTCTGAAGCGATGCGGCAGAGCCGTTCGCACCGTGTTGGACCTGGGCTGCGGCACAGGGACCCTTTCGCTGCTTCTCGCCCGCCGCGGATACGAACTCATTGCCGCGGACGCCTCGCCGGATATGCTCAGCATATTTCAGTCCAAGCTCGCGGACCTGCCCGAGGGGGTCACGCCGCCGATGCTGCTGTGCCAGCGGGCCGAGGAGCTGGATCTTTACGACACGGTTGACGCCGCCGTCTGCTGCCTGGACGGGTTCAACTATCTCTCTCCCGGGGCACTGAGCGAGGCGGTTCGGCGGCTGCATCTGTTTCTCTCTCCGGACGGCATGCTGGCCTTTGACATTCTTTCACCCGAACGGCTGCGCTCTCTGGACGGGCAGTGCTTTGTCGACGAGGACGAGGATACGCTCTGCCTGTGGAGAGCCTCGCTCGACGGCGGCGCTCTGCGCTATGGAATGGACCTGTTCCGCGCCGCCGGGAGGCTGTGGCGGCGTTCACAGGAAGAACACGTGGAATACCTCCACGAACCGGACGACCTCCGTATCCTGCTGGAAAGAGCGGGGTTTTCCGATGTCTGTGTACACAGTGACGGCCCGCAGGGAGACCGGGGCCGCCTGTTCATAACCGCTGTATGCCGCAAACCCTGAATAACCCATCAGTCTGAATGCCCTGATAAAATATTGATATATGAGGAGAACGACTATGATCCCCGAACGACTTGCCCGGCTGCGCCGGGAAATGGAAAAGCGAAACATCAGCGTCTATATCGTCCCGACCGCGGATTTTCATGAGTCGGAATATGTCGGCGAGCACTTCAAAGCCCGCAGGTTTATCACGGGCTTCACCGGCTCGGCCGGGACCGCCGTCATTACGCTCACCGAAGCCGGGCTTTGGACCGACGGACGGTATTATCTGCAGGCGGCTCAGCAGCTCGAGGGCACCGGCGTCACCCTTTTCCGCATGGGGGAGGAAGGCGTGCCGACCATGCCGGAGTATGTCCGCTCCGCTCTCCCCGAGGGGGGCACTTTGGGCTTTGACGGGCGGGTGATCAACGCCGCTCTCGGCCGTCAGCTGGAAGCTCTCGCAAAGGAAAAAGGCGGCAGACTCCATGTCTCCGAGGACCTGATCGGCCTTATCTGGGACGACCGTCCCCCTCTTTCCCGCGAAAAGGTCTTTCTCATCCCTGATGAGTATTCCGGCAAAAACGCGGCGGAAAAGCTCGCCGACGTTCGCGCTGTGATGCGCTCCGAAGGCGCGGACATACACCTTCTCACCTCGCTGTACGATATAGCCTGGCTTCTGAACGTTCGCGGCGGAGACATCGCCTATGTGCCCGTAGTCCTCAGCTGTCTGGCGCTGACGCAGACCGAGTGCCTGTGGTTCGTACAGGACGCGGCGCTTACCGATGAGGTGCGCGGTTATCTCTCGGCCCTGGGCGTGGAAACCAGGCCTTACGACAGCTTTTATGATTACGCCGCTTCTCTCCCGCGGGGGAAAAAGGTGCTGCTCAACAGCAAGGTCTGCAACATGCGCCTCCTCTCCTCCCTGCCGGAGGGCACGGAGGTGCTGGACCGCGAAAACCCCACGGTGATCATGAAAGCGAAGAAAAACAGCGTGGAAATGGCCAACACCCGCGAAGCTCACGCCAAGGACGCCGTAGCCATGATCCGCTTCATCCGCTGGCTGAAGGATAATGTGGGCAAAGAGACGATCACCGAGATCTCCGCCGCCGAGCATCTGGCCGGCCTCCGCGCCGCCCAGGAGGGCTTTCTGGACCTGAGCTTCGGCTCGATCTGCGGCTACAACGAACACGGGGCCATTATCCACTACAGCGCCACCCCCGAGAGCGATATACCGCTCAAGCCCGAGGGACTGTTCCTGGTAGACTCCGGCGGACACTACTGGGAGGGCACCACCGATATCACCCGTACCATCGCCCTCGGGCCGGTGACAGAGGAAATGCGCGACATATTCACGCTGGTGCTCCGCTCCCACCTGCGTCTGGCCAACGCGAAATTCCTGTACGGCTGCACCGGAATGAATCTGGACGTCCTGGCCCGGGAGCCTCTGTGGGCCGAAGGCCTGGACTACAATCACGGCACCGGACACGGAATAGGCCACATCCTGAACGTCCACGAGGGGCCCAACGGTTTCCGCTGGCGCGTCTCCCCCGACCGAAGCGAGGGCAGCGTGCTTGAGGAGGGCATGATCACCTCCGACGAGCCCGGCCTCTATCTGGAAGGAAAATTCGGCGTGCGCACCGAAAGCGAGCTTCTCTGCCGCAAGGGGGAAAAGAACGGGTACGGTCAGTTCATGTACTTCGAAAACCTGACCTATGTGCCCATCGACCTGGACGCGGTTGACATAACAAAAATGGATGAATCCGAACGGCGCTGGCTCAACGAATACCACGCCATGGTATACGATACCATCGCGCCGCGTCTCGACGAGGATGAGCGCGCCTGGCTGAAGGACGCGACGCGCGCTGTCTGACAGCAAAGCGATCCGCCATGATCCGGAAAGCCGCCCCGGGCGGCGGACTGTGCCGAAGGAGGTGAGCCGATGCGCGAGATAGATGATCGATACCCGGAATTTGCCCGTCCCTATGAGCCTGTCAAGGGCGGAAAGCATCACGGGCCGCTGCGGGGCAGCCCGTTCATGCTGGCTGCCGCGGTGCTTACGATCCTGATGCTCGGGCTGAGTTCTCCGGCCCGAAAACCGGTCTCTCCCGCTCCTGCCGCGCCGTCGGTGAGCGAAGCCCCGGCGGCGAGGCCCACACCGACGCCCACGCCCGCTCCGACGCCGACACTCACTCCCTCCCCGACTCCTACGCCTACGCCCACCCCGACGCCGACCCCGACACCGACGCCCACACCCACGCCTACGCCGACTCCCACACCGACGCCCACGCCGGTCGGGGACCCGGATATCATCATTTATCCCTGGTATCCTGTGGGACCGACCGCCGTACCGCCGACGCCCACGCCCGAGACGCCCACCGTTCTCCACCCGCCGGTCCTCACGCGGATCAGCGCAGAGAACCCCTTCGTCAGCTCCGGCATAGTCTTCCTTCCCCATGTCGTCACAGTGAACGACGCGAAGAGCATCACCGCCACGATGACCATATACGACAAGGGCGAGTCGTACATCCCCGTCGACGAGAGCTACGCGCACAGCTCTCTCTCCTGGGAAGCCGACGGCTCCGGGACCTGGACGACTTCGCCCGGTCCGGACTGTCTGGGCTTCCGCTACGCGGAGTTTGAGCATTTCCCCTATCCGACAGGCTATGTGCAGGCCAGAGTCAACTACAGCTATACGCTCAAGGATGGCTCCACGGGCTCGTTCGGTTCCGGTCTCATCACGATCACCTACGGCAGCCTGATCAAATGGGACGACTGCGAGATCGACCCTGCCGGAGACTTCTTCGTCAACGCGTGGTTCCCGCTGGATCCCATCGTCGAAAACGGTGTGGTCACTCCGAGCCTCATGGCTTACGACAGCGACGGACAGCCCGTTTACCCCGATGTCGAGCAGTTCGGAGTGGTCAGCATCGACAATGTTCCCGGCGTGATCTACCGCGCCCGTTTCCCCGAAGCGGGCACCTATACCTTCGACCTCCGCGTAATCTATTCCGACTCGATCATCAACAACTGGGAGGATACCTATCATGGCGAATTCGACCTCTACTAAAAGGAACGGCCGTTCCCGCGGCGCGCGCCGCGCTCCCGCGCCGCGAGGCGTGAGTGTCGGCATGCTCATCGCGCTGAGCGTCTCTCTGGTGCTGATCCTGCTGCTGTCCCATCCCGGGTGGCTGCCGGTGAGCGAGCAGACCGCCGAAAACATGGAGGAGCTCCGGCTTGACCATTTTCTGATCGACCGGAGCGCCGGGCTCACTCTGTCCCATTTTCTGACGCTTGCGCTGGCTCTGTGCGTGGTGTGGTTCGGCTATACGGTGATCACGCTGATCCTCCGGGCCGTAGGCCGCCGTGACGACAGGGCCGCCACCATCACCCACCTGCTGTGCGGCATGCTCAAATACCT
Source organism: Oscillospiraceae bacterium (assembly GCA_902768805.1). Lineage (GTDB taxonomy): Bacteria > Bacillota > Clostridia > Oscillospirales > Oscillospiraceae > Apopatocola. Next base: position 17,691 of record CACXMX010000013.1, on the reverse strand, counting down.
GGCGGTGATCATCGCCGTCATGTGGGGCCTGAGCATACTGGGCGTGAATATGACCGCCGTTCTGGCGGGCGTCGGGATCATCGGGCTGGTGCTGGGCTTCGGCGCGCAGAGTCTGATCGAAGATATCATCACCGGCTTCTTCATCATCTTTGAAGGGCAGTACAGCATCGGCGATATCATCATCCTTGACGATTTCCGCGGCGTCGTGCGCGACATCGGCGTGCGCACCACGGTGATCGAGGACGACGGCGGGAACCTGAAGGTGGTGAACAACTCCGACATCCGCAACTTCCAGAACCGCTCGCGCGTGAATTCGCTGGCGATCTGTCTGGTCGGAGTGTCCTACTCCACCGATCTGATGGCGTTGGAGAAGATGCTCGAGCCGGAGCTGCCCGCCATGTACGAGCGCAACAAGGATCTCTATCTCGGTCCGCCGCGCTACTACGGCGTGGAAGAGCTGGGCGACAACGGCGTTACCCTGAAGATCGTGGTGCCCACCAAGGAGTCTACGGTCTTCGCGGCGCGCCGCCGCCTCAATCGGGACATACGCGTGCTGTTCGAACAGAAGGGTATAGAGATCCCCTTCCCCCAGGTCGTGGTGCACCGGGACGACTGATGCCCGGCTGTTCAAAAAACAGTCTCCTTTTTACCCGTACTTTTGTGCAGCGCGGATTTTGCCTGCGGCTTTCGTATGCGTTATTATAGTGGTTATCTTATACTAATCATCCGTCAAAGGAGAAATATGTCATGGGAAAAGCAACGATCACGCCGAAAGAAAACTTTATGCGGCTGCGTCACGGCGGAATGCCTGAGTATGTCCCCTTCTACAGCATCATGGGAGACCCTTATAAGGGAGAGAGCGCGGTCGCCGGGACCTTTGCCCCTCTGTTCGAGAGCACTCTTTTCCAACCGGGCGGCGGCAGGGACGCCTGGGGCGTTCCGTACACAGCGCCCGAAAACCTCGCGGCAGGCATGCCCGACACCTCCGTTATCACGCTGGAGGACATCTCTCAGTGGACCAAGGTGCTGAAGTTCCCCACTCCCACCGGCATCGATCTGGAGCGGGTCTATCAGGATACGCTCAAACGCGTGGACCGCTCCCAGACGGCTTTGAAAGCAGGTCCCGATCTGAACCCCTTCCAGGAGCTGGCTGCCCTGATGGGATTTGAGGGCGCTCTGCTTGCCCTGGCCGAGGATCCGGAAGAGGTCTCCGCCATGCTCAACGCCATGGTGGATTTCCTGGAGCCCTACTACTGGGAGCTCTACAGGGTCTTCAAGCCCGACTGCTGGGCCATGACCGACGACTCCTGCGCGAAGCTGATGCCCTTCTTCTCCCCCGAGACATACAAGGAAGTGTTCCTCCCCATCTACACGCGGCTGGCCAAGCCCGCTTTGGACAACGACATCCCCGTCATCTTCCACAACTGCGGAAAGGAAGAGGCGTTCCTCGACTTCATGGTGGAGTTCGGCGTGGAGATGACCGAGCCCTCTCAGGAGGTCAACGACATCCTGATGCTCAAGGAAAAGTACAAAGGCAAGCTCTCCTTCATGGGCTGCTGGGGCTGGGGCGATCACATTCCCAAGGGCTTCCCCGACTTTGACGAAGAGGCGTTCCGTCAGGACATCCGCGATTCCATCGACAAGTACTCCCCGGGCGGCGGCTACGCCTTCGCCGGCTTCCCCATCGGGCAAAAGGGCGAGGAAGAGGGAACGCAGCGGGCCTATCGGATCATGCGCGACGAGGTCTACCATTACGGCAAAAAAGTATACGGCTACCCTGTCCCCGAGGACTGATCCAGCGTTTTTTCCCGGCCGCCGCGGCAAAACCGCGGCGGTCTTTTTTTCGTCACTGCCGGCCCGAGCCGTATTCGTACAAGAAAACCGCAGGAAAGGCGGGCAATCTTTGTGCTCCCGGCAACTATCCGCGAACGCTCCTCCGTTATACAATAATAGCGTGCAATCATTACAAATCCGCTCATCGTAAAGGAGGAGTACGATCATGGGAAAAGCAAGAGTCACACCGAAAGAGAACTTTCTTAAGCTTCGTCACGGCGGGATGCCGGAGTATGTCCCCTTCTACAGTCTGATGGGAGACCCCTATAAGGGAGAAAACCCCTGCACAGGCGCGATGATACAGATGTTTGAAGCTGCCGAGCCCCGGGAGGACGGCCGTTTCACGGATATCTGGGGCGTGCCCTACGCGGCCCCGGAAAACCTGGCCGCAATGATGCCCGACACCTCCGTCGTCACTCTCGAGGACATCAGCCAGTGGACCAAGGTGATCAAATGGCCCAAGGTAAAAGATGTTGATCTGGAAAAGGTATATCAGGATACCCTGACGCGCGTGGACCGCTCCCAGACCGCGCTGAAGGTCGGCCCCGAGCTGATGCCTTTCCAGGTGCTGGTGGCTTTGATGGGCTTCGAGGGCGGCCTGATGGCCCTGGCCGAGGACCCCGACGAGGTCTCCGCCATGCTCAACGCCATGGTGGACTTCATGGAGCCCCATTTCACCAAGCTGTTCGAGGTGTTCCAGCCCGATGTATGGTCCATGGGCGACGATACCTGTGCGAAGATGATGCCCTTCTTCTCCCCCGAGACATATGAAGAGGTATTCCTGCCCATTTACAAGCGGCTCTCCAAGCCCGCTCAGGACAACGGCATCCCCGTGACCTTCCACAACTGCGGCAAGGAAGAGCAGTTCCTCGACTTCATGGTGGATTTCGGCGTGGAGATGACCGAGCCCTCGCAGGAGGTCAACGACATCCTGATGCTCAAGGAGAAGTACAAGGGCAAGATGACCTTCATGGGCTGCTGGGGCTGGGGCGACCACATCCCCAAGGGCTTCCCCGACTTTGACGAAGAGGCGCTCCGTCAGGACGTCCGCAACACCATCGACAAATACTCTCCGGGCGGCGGCTATGCCTTCGCCGGCTGGCCTCTCGGCCAGAAGGGTCAGGAGGACGCTGTCCGCCGGGCCTATCAGATCCTGCGCGACGAGGTCTACTACTACGGCAAGAAAGTTTACGGCTACCCCATCGACGACTGACATACCGGCAATGCCCCGATCTGCGGATCGGGGCATTGTCTCTCACCGTGTTAGGAAAGGAGAATCACCATGAAAGTAATCGGCGTTGCCTGCAGCTGTCTTGCCCGGAGCAATTCTCTGAAAGCGGTGGAGGCTTTTCTGAAGGGCGCGGCGGAGGCCGGCCATGAGACCGAGCTGATCCGGCTCGACCGGGATCTGCGCGGATGCATCGGATGCCAGGCCTGCAAAAAAGAGGGCGCCGGTCTGTGCGTGCAGAAGGACGTTCTCGCCCGCTATTTTGAGCTTCTGCCCGAGGCGGGAGCCGTTGTGCTCGGTGCGGCCAACTATATGGGCTACGCCCAGGGAGAGGCGTGGACCTTCATGAACCGGCATTACTGTCTGTCCGGAGGAGACCGCAAGCTGAAAATCGAACCCGGCAAGAAGTTTTACGCTTTCTTCGCTCAGGGATCGCCGGACAATCCGGCGTACCGCGAACACTACGACGAGATGTGCCGCCCGTTTGAAGGCATGGGCTTCGCGCGTCAGGACGTTCTGATCGTGTCCCGGGACACGGCGGAAGAGAAGATCCGCGAGGCATACGAGCTGGGCAAAGCGCTCTGAGCGGATCATGAAAAGCACCCCGGAGAAACATCGTTTCTCCGGGGTGCTTTTCGTTTCGTTTGGCGGTCAGCCGAGCGCCGCGCGCATCTGTTCCTCCCGGTACTGCCTGGTGTAAAGGCCGTAATAGGTCCCTTTCGCGTCCATGAGTTCCCTGTGGGTGCCCCGCTCCACGATTTTTCCGTCGCTGACCACCAGGATCAGGTCCGAACGGCGGATCGTGGAGAGACGATGGGCGATCACAAAGGAGGTGCGCCCGGTCATGACTTTTTCGATGGCGTTCTGGATCAGCCGCTCCGTGACCGTGTCCACGCTGGAGGTCGCTTCGTCAAGCACGAATATGCGCGGATCGGCCAGCAGGGCGCGGGCGAAGCTCAACAGCTGCTTCTCACCGGTGGAAAGGCTGTTGCCGCCCTCTCCCACCTGACTGTCGTAGCCCTCGGGCAGGCGCTCGATGATGCTCTCGGCGGAGACGGCCTTCACAGCGGCCTCGATCTCCTCCATGGTCGCGTCCGGCTTGCCGTAGCGCAGGTTTTCCAGCACCGTTCCGGAGAACAGGTGGGGCGTCTGCAGCACGTAGCCGATGTTGGAGTGGAGCCAGAGCTGACTGCGCTCCCGCGCGTCCCGCCCGTCTATGAGCACCGCTCCGTCCGTGGGCTCGAAGAAGCGGCACACCAGATTGACCAGCGTGGATTTGCCCGCGCCGGTCTCTCCCACGATGGCCACGTTGGTCCCCTGCGGTATCTTCAGGTCAAAATGCTCCAGAATGTTCTCGTCTCCGTCGGGATATCGGAAGGTGACGTCCCGGAACTCCACGTCGCCGTGAAGAGGCTCCCAGTTTTCCTTTTTCGGGGAGAAGGCGTCTCCGTAGACCGCTTCCACCTCCGGCGTGTCGCGCACGTCGGACTCCGTCTCCGTCAGGTGGGTGAACCGCTCGATATTGACCTGAACATTCACCAGATCCGAGATCGCCCGCACCAGCCACTGGATGGGCTCCATCATGCCCTGAGCGTAGTTCATGAACACGGTCAGCGTACCGATAAGCATCACACCGCTTCTGGTGATGATTCCGCCCCGCCAGAGCACCAGGGAGAGAGCCGCCGAAGCCGCGAAGGAGGTGGTGGCCATAAACAGCGAGCGGAAATGCATGGTGCGAACGCTCACTGCGCGCATTTCGGAGGTGAGCGCGTCGAACTCGCGGCCCATCTTATCCTCCAGGACCAGGGATTTGACCGTCGGGGCGCCGGTGATGCCCTCGTTGAAGGCGCCGGTAATGCGGGAATTCTGCTCGCGGACCCTGCGCTGGAGCACCACCAGCTTTTTCTGGAACCAGATCGACGAGATCAGCAGGACCGGTACCACGATCATCACGCACAGCGCAAGCTTCCAGTCCAGCGCGAGCATCATCACGATCACGCAGCCCAGATACGACAGGTTCCACACCCCGTCCATCATGTCCCAGGCCATCGTTCCGGAGATCCTCTCCGTATCGGACATGACGCGGGCGTGAATGTAGCCCACGCTGTTCTGATTGAAATACGAGAAGGAGAGCGTCTGCAGGTGGTTGAATGCCGCGCGGCGCAGATCCCGGTCCATATACATTTCCAGACGGCACGCTCCGAATACGGAGATATAGTTGGAGATCACCTGCGTGACGATGACGAGCAGGTACAGCACGACGAACAGCCCCATCCCGTCCAGCACGCCGTCGGCAATAAAGCGGTTGATGGCGTAGCGCTGGAACAGCGGGATCACCGCGTCCATGGCGCTGCCGTAGAGTCCCATGAGCACCATCCAGAAAAGCAGGCCCCTGTACGAACGCAGATACGGGAAGAGCTTTTTGATCCCGAAAAGCGGGAGGTGAGTCTTTTTTGTCGTTTCCACAGCTCAGTCCTCCTCTCCCACGGCCATCTGCAGTTCGAAAATGCGGCGGAATATGCCCTCCCGGGCGAGCAGGTCCTTCGGAGACCCCAGCTGGGATACCCGGCCCTTTTCCAGCACCAGCACGCTGTCGCAGTCCAGAAGCGTGGTGATCCGGTGGGATACGATAATGGTGGTGGACCCCTCCAGGTCCCGCTTCAGCGCGGCGCGGATGCGCTCATCGGTTTCGGTGTCCACAGCGGAAAGAGAGTCGTCGAACACGATGACCGGGGTCTTTTTTGTGAGCATGCGCGCGATGGCGATGCGCTGCTTCTGTCCGCCGGAGAGAGTGACGCCCCGCTCGCCCACCACAGTCTCGTAGCCGTTGGCGAAGCGGGAGATATCCCCGTCGATACACGCGGTGACCGCCGCTGCGCGCACGGCCTCGGCGTCCGCTCCGCATACGCCGATGTTTTCCTCCACACTGCGGGAAAACAAAAACGGCTCCTGCAGCACGACGCCCACGTTCTCGCGCACCCACTTTGCCCGCATGCGGGCGAGAGGCGTGTCGCCCACAAGGATCTCGCCCTCCGTGGGGGCGTAAAGGCGGCACAGCAACGCCAGAAGCGTGCTCTTGCCCGATCCCGTTCCGCCGAGGATCCCGAAGCTCTTTCCGGCGGGGATGGTGAAGGATACGCCGCGGAGCACCTCGGGCTGGTCCTCGGAGTAGCGGAAGCTGACGTTCTCAAAATGTATATCCCGGTCCATCGGCGCGGTGACCGCGTCGGGCACGTCCTGCTCCGGCTCGGCGGAAAGGACCTCGCCGAGGCGGTTCAGAGACACGCCCATCTTGCTCATCTCGCTGATCAGCCTGCCCAGCCGCCGCACGGGGCCGATGAGCATGGCGTTGTACACGGCAAAGGAGATGAATTCTCCGCCGGTCATTTCGCCGCGGACGCACAGCACCGTGCCGAACACGACCACCAGCATGATCTGCAGGCAGCTCGTAAGGTCGCCCACCGACCAGAAAACGGACATATCCCGGAGAAGGCCCACCCACAGCCCGGTGTAATACACGTTCTGCTTCTCAAAGCGTTCCCGTTCGAAGTTCTCTCTGCCGAAAGCCTTTACCACGCGTACGCCGGTGAGATTCTCCTGAGCGATGGTGGAAAGGATCCCCTCGTTCTCGTCGCATTCGGTGAACTCATCCCGGATGCGGTTGTAGAAATGAAGGGAATAGGCGATAACGATCGGCAGCATCACGAGCGCCACCAGCGAGAGCTTCGCGTTCATCGTGAGCATGCAGGCCAGCGCCAGCAGGATGGTCACCACCAGGCGGAAGGTGATGACGAACTGCTCCTGGAAAAAGGTCTTGACGCGCTCAACGTCCGATGTGCAGCGCTGGATGATGTCGCCCGTCGGATTCCTGGAATGCCAGGCCCAGGGGAGGCGCTGGATGTGATGATAGAGCGCGTCCCGGGCTGTTTTTACCAGCGTCTCCCCCGCCATCGCGTTGGTTACGCCGGAAAGGTAGCGGAACATCGCGCCCAGAAGCCCCAAAGCGCCCAGGAATACCGCGATGCGCCACATATGGGCGCGCAGTCCCTCCGCGCCGCCCATGAGATCCAGGATCCGCAGCGCCGGTCCGCCCAGAGCGGGCGGGGCGTTCCCGATCACCGAGTCCACCGTGACGCGGATGACCTGGGGGATGACAAGATCGCACACCGTAAGCAGCGTGCCGGAGAGGATACAGATAAAGAAATACCATCCGCTGCCCCGGAGCAGCAGGCGCAGGGTACGCCGCGTCCGGGAGCGGGAAGCCGTTTTGTCCATGGATACCACCGTAAATACACAGATTGTTCCCACTATAGCACAACAGGCGTGAAAAAGCAATCATAGCGGCGGCAATCGGCTCTTGACTGGCATGATATAATATATTTTTAGAATCCAATAACACAGAAGGGACCGTATCATGACAAAAATCGATGTGTTTTCCGGCTTTCTCGGAGCCGGAAAGACGACTCTTATCAAAAAACTGATCAAGGAAGCCTATAAGGGCGAGAAGCTGGTTCTGATCGAGAACGAATTCGGCGAGATCGGCATCGACGGCGGCTTCATGCAGGAGGCCGGCATTGAGGTGACCGAAATGAACTCCGGCTGCATCTGCTGCTCCCTGACCGGCGATTTCCGCGCCTCCATGCGCGAGGTGGTGGACCGTTTCGCTCCCGACCGCATCCTGATCGAGCCCTCGGGCGTGGGAAAGCTTTCGGATATCGTGACCGCCGTGGAACAGGTGGAGGGCGCCGATCTGGTCATCAACGCGCTGGGCACCGTTGTGGACGCGGCCAAGGCCAAAATGTATATGCGCAATTTCGGCGAATTCTTCAACAATCAGGTAGAATCCGCCGGGTGCATCATTCTCAGCCGTACCGGCGGCATGAGCGCGGACAAGATCGCTAAATGCGTGGAGCTTCTGCGCGGGAAGAATCCCGGCGCAGTGATCATCACCACCCCTTGGGAGGAGCTGAGCGGCGAACAGATTCTGTCGGCTCTCGAGCGTCGCGATACTCTTGCCGCCGCGCTGGAAAGCATAGAGCGCGAGCACGAGGATGAGCATGAACACGAGCATGAACATGAACATGAACATGAGCACGAGCATGAGCATGAGCACGAACATGAGCACGAGCATCATCACCATCATCACCACGACGGAGATCACGACGCCGACGAGGTGTTCACCTCCTGGGGACTGGAAACGGCGAAGAAGTTCACCGAAGAAAGCCTGCGGGAAAAGCTGGAAGATCTGTCGGACTCGTTCCGCTACGGTCATGTGCTGCGCGCCAAAGGCATCGTGGACGCCGCGGAAGGCGAATGGTTCCACTTCGACTACACTCCCGGCGAGATCGATATCCGGCGCGGCAGCGCGGGCGTGACAGGGCGTCTGTGCGTGATCGGCGCCGAACTCAAAGAAGACGCCGTGGCCGAGCTTTTCAACGCGTAAAAAGGAGCGAAAACCATGCCCAAACAGGTACCCGTCTATCTCTTTACCGGCTTCCTGGAATCCGGGAAAACCAAATTCGCCCAGGAGACGCTGCAGGACAGCACCTTCAACAACGGCGACCGCATGCTTCTTCTGGTATGCGAAGAGGGCATCGAGGAATACGCTCCGGACGAATTCGCCGCTCCGAACATCTTCATGGAAGTCATCGAGGACGAGTCCGAGCTCACCACGGAAAACCTGGCGGCTCTGCTGAAAAAGCACCGCGCCTCCTACGTGATCGTGGAATACAACGGCATGTGGATGCTCGACTCGCTCTACAGCTCCATGCCGCCCGAATGGGTGGTGGCGCAGGAGTTCATGTTCGTAGACTCCACGACCTTTCTTAACTACAACAACAATATGCGCCAGCTCATGGTGGATAAGCTGCAGAGCTGCGAGCTCGTTGTGTTCAACCGCTTTCCCGAAGGGGACGAGGATCTGAAAATGCAGGCGCACGTCATCGTGCGCGCCACAAACCGCCGCTGCGACATCGCCTTTGAGACCCCCGACGGCAAGATCACCTACGACGACATTGAGATCCCTCTCCCCTACGACCTGAACGCGCCGGTCGTTGAGATCGCCGACGACGACTACGCGATCTTCCTGCAGGATATCATGGACCAGCCGGACAAATACCGCGACAAGGTGGTCCGTCTGAAGGGCCGTACCGTGAGCAAGTCCCGCAGTCTGAAGCCCGGGTATTTCTACTTCGGCCGCGAGGTGATGACCTGCTGCGCCAACGACATCCGGTTTCTCCCTCTGCTCAGCGAGTGGAAGGATGTGAAATCCGTCAGCAACATGAGCTGGTATGAGGTCACCGCGCGGGTGGATATCCGTAATCTTCCCGAGGTGTACGAGGGCCCGGGTCCGGTGCTGCACGTACGGAAGATCATCCCCTGTGCCGTTCCGGCCAAGGAAGTGGCCACATTCTTCTGATACCGGGCAAAACGAAAACCGCCGACGGCATCGTCGGCGGTTTTCCTTATTCGAAAAAGAACGCGCTTATTACAGCTCTCTGGTATCCAGAAGGATCGTAACAGGTCCGTCGTTGACGCTCCGCACCTGCATATCCGCGCCGAACTCGGGACGGGCCGCGTCCGTAAAGCCCGGCCTGCGTGACCGGGCGTCCGCCCACAGAGTGAACTGGCTTACGATCAGCAGCTCGGCGCCCGCGTCCTTGGGGTTGATGTTCATTTTGCCGTCGGCGTCCTCAAAGATCCTCAGCCCGCAGATCTTGTCCGCGATCCTGTCGGCTTCCTTTTCGGTGTCGCCTACGCGAACACCCAGCAGCACCAGAAACCCCTTTCCGATCCTGCCCAAAGTCTCGCCTGTGCCTGTTCTCGTGACCTCAGCGCCGTTGACGCGCATGACAACTGCTCTCATCGGATATACCTCGAATAATTATGTCAACCGTTCCCGCGTTCTATCTGACGCACGCCGCCCAGCGTCCGCAGCCGGCCCATGATCAGCCGAAGCGCCGAGAGATCCGGCACCTCCAGCGTGACAAGGATCAGCGCGTTCCCGTCCGGAAGCCCGCGGGCGTTGAGAGAGAGCACCTTGGCGCTCAGGGAATTGAGCACCGTGGCGATGTCCAGCACCAGCCCGTTGCGGTCATGGGCCAGGATCCGCAGCGTAGTGGAGTAGGCGCCGGTGGTGGTATCGGCCCAGTCCACATGGATCCAGCGGTTTTCCCGATCCTCCCGAAGGCTGTTGAGGTAGTTGGGGCAGTCCGCACGGTGGACGGATATGCCCTGTCCGCGGGTAATAAAGCCGACCACAGGGTCGCCGGGCACCGGCGTGCAGCAGCGGGAGAATTTGATCAGGCAGTTGTCCATGCCCTCGACCAGCACGCCGTTAACGGCCTTGACCGGCTTGCCGCTGCGGCGCTCGGCCGCTTCGTTGATTTTGTCGATCGCGGTCTTCTGAGTGTTCTGCTTGGCCGCGCGGGCGATCTCGTCCCGGAAGCGGTTGACGACGCGGGTGCTGGTGATGCCTCCGTAACCGATGGCGGCGTACATGTCGTCCAGGGACGTGACCGCCAGCTTGCGGATGCAGGTCTGCACCAGCTCCTCGTCGTTGATATACGCCATGGACAGACCGGCCCGCCGCATCTCGCCCTCGAACATCTCTCTGCCGCGAAGGATATTCTCTTCGCGGCGCTCTTTTTTGAGCCACTGGCGGATCTTGGTGCGCGCCGCGTTGGATTTGCACAGGTTCATCCAGTCCCGGCTGGGGCCGGGGGCGGATTTGGAGGTGAGAATATCCACGATATCCCCGTTCTGCAGCGCGTAGTCGAACGGGACGATCCGGCCGTTGACCTTCGCTCCGATCATGCTGTTGCCGACGGCGGAGTGGATGCCGTAGGCAAAATCGATTGGGCAGGCGCCGGCGGGAAGATTCACCACGTCGCCCTGAGGCGTGAAGACGAACACCTCGTCGTCGAACATGTCCATCTTGAGATCGTGGACGAATTCTCCGGCGTCGCTTTCCTGCTGGGCCTCCAGCAGTTGCCGGATCCAGGCGAATTTTTCCTCGTCTCCGGCGCGCACACCGGCCTCTCCGGATTTATATTTCCAGTGCGCGGCAATGCCGTATTCGGCGGTGCGGTGCATCTCCCAGGTGCGGATCTGCACCTCGAACATGATGCCTTCCTCGCCGATAACGGTGGTCTGCACGCTCTGGTAGCCGTTGGGCTTGGGACTGGCCACATAGTCCTTGAATCGGCCCGGGACCGGCCGGTACATATCGTGGATGTGGCCGAGCACATTGTAGCAGTCGGCGATGTTGTCCACGATAACGCGAAACGCGCACAGATCGAACACGCCGTCGAGCGACAGGTTCTGCGCGTACATTTTCCGGTAGATGCTGTAGGTGTGCTTGATGCGGCTCTGGACCGTGGCGTTGATTCCGTTTTCGGAGAGACGCTTGGTGATCCGCATCTCCACCATGGCCATGAACGCGTCAAGCCTCTCTTTTTTCGACTCCAGATACTCGGTGATCTCCCGATAGCCTTCCGGATCGATATAGCGAAGCGAACGGTCCTCCAGCTCCCACTTGACCCTCTGCAGCCCCAGCCGGTGGGCGATGGGCGCGTAGATCTCCATGGTCTCCGTGGATTTCTCCAGCTGCTTGGCCGGAGTCATGTACTCCATGGTGCGCATATTGTGCAGCCGGTCGGCCAGCTTGATGAGGATGACGCGGATGTCCTTGGCCATGGCCATGAGCATCTTGCGCAGGTTCTCCATCTGCTCGTCTTCCCGGTTGGTAAACCTTACCCGGGTCAGCTTGGTGACGCCTTCGACGATGTCCGCGACCTCCGCGCCGAACTCCTTGGCGATGTCGTCGTGGGTGAGGGCCGTATCCTCGATAACGTCGTGAAGCAGCGCGGCGACCACGCTGTCCTCGTCCAGGCCCATCTCCACGCAGATGCGGGCAGCCTCGATGCAGTGGGTGACGTACGGCGTGCCTGCCTTGCGTTTCTGTCCGGCATGGGCCCGGTCGGCGAGTTCAAAGGCGGCGCGCACTCTGGCGAGGTCCACGCCCGGGTTGTGCTCGAGGATCTCGTCGGCCAGTTTGCGATATCCCTGTTCTACGATCTCTTCAGCCATCTTTTTATACCCTGTTTACTCAGTCGTCTCCCGATGGGGGCGAAGGTCCGTGATCACCAGCTGCACGGAGCGGCTGGCGCGATATGTGTTGATCTGCGGCGCGAACACCGCGTCCACCCTGTCTCCTACCCCGGCTCCGATTTCCCCGGCCGTCGCCTGGAAAAACACGCTGTCCCAGGTCCGGCCGAAGGAGTCGAGGCTCAGGCGCAGATGTTTCCGGTCACGGCCGATAGGCGTCATCGACGAGATGCGGGCGTCCTCCAGATACAGGAGGGGCCTGGGGTTGCCGTTGCCGCAGGGTTCCAGCGCTTCCATGTCCTCCACGCTTTTCTCCTCCAGCAGCTCCGGGCCGCTCACCAGGATCTCGGCCTCCAGAGCCGGCGCCGAATCCGCGGGATGGGTGAGGTAATACTCCGCCAGTTCCCTGCGCAGATCGTCCACCCGGTCGGCCCGCACCGTGATGCCCACGGCCATGGCATGCCCGCCGAAGCCGATCAGACAGTCGGAGCACGCGGAGAGCGCCTCGTAGAGATTGAAGTCGCCGACGCTGCGGCAGGAGCCCTTTCCCGTTTCTCCGCTGAGACTGATCATCACCGCGGGCACTCCGTATTCATCCGTCAGCTTGGAGGCCACGATCCCGATGACTCCGGGATGCCAGCCTTCCGCAGCCAGTACGATGGGCATATGCGGTCTTTCCGCGCCTATCATGGTCTCAACGCTGGCCATGATGTCGTCTCCGAGATTTTTTCTCTGAAGATTCATCTCCCGAAGCTCGCAGGCGATCCTCTCGGCCTTGTCGTAATCGGCGGCACGAAGCAGCTCCAGGGCTTTTTCCGCGCTGTCCAGGCGCCCCGCGGCATTGATGAGCGGCGCCAGGGAATAGCTGACTGTGGAAGCGGTCACGGGCTTCCCCGCCGCTCCGGACACGCGCAGCAGCGCCGTGAACCCCGGGCGGCAGTCGCCCTGGGAGATCTTCCGAAGCCCGCAACGGGTGACGGTACGGTTCTCGCCGAGCAGGGGCATTACGTCCGCCACGGTCCCCACGGCTACCAGATCGCCGTAGCGATCCAGCATCTTCGCGGGATTCCCGTCCATGGCGCATACCAGCTTGAACGCCACGCCGACCCCCGCCAGGTCTTCGCCGGCTCCGCCGCCGCCCGGCCGTTTGGGGTCTACCACGGCCACAGCCCGGGGCAGGTCGCCGCGGCACTCGTGGTGATCGGTTACGATCATGTCGATCCCGATCGTACGGGCATATTCGGCCTCTTCCACGCAGGTGACTCCGCAGTCCACCGTGACGATGAGTGTAACGCCCTTCTCACGAAGCCTGTCTATGGCGTCGGCGTTTACCCCGTAGCCCTCCGCGCGCCGGTCCGGGATATAGACCTCGCATTCCAGACCCAGGCTCTCCAGATAATCCGCCAGCAGGCAGGCCGATGTGATGCCGTCCACATCGTAGTCCCCGTATACGGCCACGTGCTCCTTTTCGGCCGCGGCAGCCTTCAGTCTGCGGACCGCCGCGTCCATGTCGATCAGCGCAAAGGGATCGGTCAGCAGCTCTCTGCCGCCGCGCAGAAAGGTCCGGGCTTTGTCCGCGTCGTCCAGACCGCGCAGATGCAGCATGGCCGCCAGAAGCGGGGTGCACCCGGCATCCGTCAGTGAACGCGGAATAACAGGTCCCCTCTCGGGCACCTTCCAGTTGGGATATTTCATTAAGTGTTTACCATTCCTGTTTTTTTCTTCTTAAGTAGATATTTTATCAGACAGATACAGCAGACGCAAGTCAATTAGCCCCGTACGCGCGGAAAAAAGCGTTGAAAGCCCCGGGAATCGAAGTGTATAATGCTCCTATGGAATACTATCTGTTCGACGTAAACGCGCTGACCGGGCGCGAGGACGAGGCGCTGGCACGGCTCAGTCCGGGGCGCCGGGAAAAGGCGCGGCGGCTGCGCCGGGGGCCTTCGAGACTGCTGAGCATCGGCGCCGGACTGCTGATCGCGCGCTTTTTCCCGGGAAAAGAGCCGCTCATTGCCCCGGGCGGAAAGCCGTATATCCCCGGAGGGCCGGGATTCAGTCTCTCCCACAGCGGGACGCTGGCCGTGATCGCTCTGGCCGATGTGCCGGTCGGCGCCGACGCGGAAAAGGACCGTCCTGTCGGCGAAGCGGTGCGCCTGCGGGCTCTCACCGGTGCGGAGCGGGCCGACTCGCGGGATTTCCTTTTCTTTTGGACCCGGAAGGAAGCCGCTCTCAAGTGCCTCGGCACCGGAGTGGACCGCGCCCTCGACTCGCTGGACGTCCGCGCGGACTCGGCGGAGCTTGACGGCAGGACGATCTTCCTGCATACGGCGCGGTTCGGGTCGTACTATCTCTCGTCCGCGGCGGACGGCCGTCCCGCGGACTTTGCCCCCCGGGAACTCACATTGGACCAATTGCTGGAGGCATAAACGATGGAACTGCATCTGATCGGCAAACCCAATGCCCCCGCGCTCGTGCTGCTCGGGTCTTCTCCGGCCCTTGAGCCGCTGAAGAAAACCTGCCTCCTTCTGCTCCCCTCTTTTGCGGAAGAGGCCACGGAGGACGAGAAGCTCGCCGCGCTCGAGAAGGAGCTGCTTTTGCATTACGGCGGCCGGATCCGGGGCGTCTACGCTTTCGGCTCGTCGGCAGGTCTCGCGCTGCGGCTGTACGCGGGCGGCAGGGTGCGCATGCGCGCCGTCGTGGTCGAAAGCGCCGCTTCCCTCCCCGACGGTCTGACGCGGATGCCCGGGCCGGTCTGGTACTGGTACCGCAAAAAAGACAAAACCGCGAAACGGATACGGGAATCTCTCAAAGCTCTCGCCCGCCCGCTGAACACGCTGTGCATGAAAAAACTGCCCGCGGACTCCGCGCTGGCGGATGTGCGTCCGGATCTGGCCGCCGGCCGTTTGTCGGCATTGTTCGGCGGAGGCGTGAGCGTGACAAGCGCGGGCATGGTGCCGGGAAGCCCGGAAAAAGTGTGGGAGTATCTGACGCTGCGGCCCGTCGGTCCCGAGACCGCCCTGCTCACCCGAATGAGCCCTGTCCTCTGCGAGGACGGGGAACATGTGCGGCTCGTGGAGGGCAGCTCGAAAAAGCTGGCCTTCTGGAGCCACCTGGTCCGTCTGGAAAAGGCAGACGACGCCCTTACCTATGTCACCGATCAGGTGGAGCTGGACGCGGGGAAGCTCAACGGTCTCGCCGTCCCGCTCACCGGACTGTATCTGAGGGAAGAGCACCTTCGGCGTTCCCTCGCCATGAGAAACACCGGCCATGCGGTATGACCGCGTGACCGGGGGCGTGTTTCTCTCGAGGCTCAGCCGGTTCTCTGCCCGGGCGATCGTTGGCGGGTGCGAGCAGACTGTGCATGTGAAAAACACCGGCCGTCTGCGGGAGCTCCTTATCCCGGGCGCGGAAGCTGTCCTCTGTCCCTCGGACAGCCCGGGGCGAAAAACGGCCTATGACCTTGTTGCCGTACGGCATGATGGGCGTTATGTAAACATAGATTCTCAGG
This sequence comes from Oscillospiraceae bacterium, assembly GCA_902768805.1. GTDB lineage: Bacteria > Bacillota > Clostridia > Oscillospirales > Oscillospiraceae > Apopatocola. Next base: position 2,014 of record CACXMX010000013.1, on the reverse strand, counting down.
CTCCCAATGCCGCGGCGGCAGAGCTTATGGTACGCCTGTATCCCGGGTGCGCGCTGCGGCGCGAAAAGGTTTTCGGCTCTTCGCGCTTCGACCTTTATCTTGAGCGGGAGGAGCTGCGTCTGTTTACGGAGGTCAAGGGCGTTACTCTTGTCCGGGACGGCACGGCCTTTTTCCCGGACGCGCCCACCGAGCGCGGGCGAAAGCACCTGCTGGAGCTGGCGCAGGCGCGGAGCGCGGGTTACGCCGCTGCGGTGCTGTTTCTTGTGCAGAGGGACGACGCCCTTTGTTTTTCCCCGAACAGGGAAACCGACCCCGCCTTTGCCGACGCGCTCGCGGAGGCGGCCGCCGCCGGTGTGGAGGTTTTGTGCTTTGACTGTGAGGTCACGGCCGACTCCATGACCGCGCGCTCGCCGGTCCCGGTGAAACTGAACTGAAAAAGAGAGGATAAATCATGCAGTGGATCGAATGCTCCGTCCGATGCGACGGCGACCCGGAGGTCCTGTGCGACGAGCTCGCCGGACTGGGAGTGGACGGAATGTCCGTGGAGGATGAACGGGATTTCCGTGAATTTCTGGAAAACAACCGCGCCTACTGGGACTATGTGGACGAAGAGCTCGAGCACCGTTTCGCGGGCGTTTCCCGGGTAAAATTCTGGCTCTCGGACGATGAGGAAGGCCATGCGGTGCTGGAGCGCGTACTGGCCGCGGGATATAAAGTCGGGCAAAGCCTGATCGCCGACGAAGACTGGGAAAACAACTGGAAGCAGTATTACCGGCCGCTGCCCATCGGAGACCGTCTGCTGGTCGTCCCCGCCTGGGAGGACGCGGAGGAGGAAGGCCGCGTCGCGCTGCGGCTGGATCCGGGCCTGATTTTCGGCACGGGCAGTCACGCCACCACCCGCATGTGTCTTGAGACGCTGGAGTGCCTGGCAGCTCCGGGCAAACGGGTGCTGGACCTGGGCTGCGGGAGTGGGATCCTGGCTATCGGGGCCCTGCTCCTGGGCTGTGAGAGCGCCATGGGCTGCGACATCGATCCCAAGGCTCCGGACGTAGCCGCGGAGAACGCCGCGCTCAACGGCATAGGAACGGACCGCTTCAGTGTGTTTGCCGGCGACGTGCTCACCGACCGCGGCATGCGCTCCGCGCTGGGCTCGGGCTACGACATCGTGCTGGCCAACATCGTCGCCGACGTGATCATCCCCCTCGCTCCTCTCGCCGGAGAGTTTCTCTCCCCCGCCGGGGATTTCGTCTGCTCGGGCGTTATCGACGGACGTCAGGCAGAGGTGGAGGCCGCTCTCCGCAGAGCCGGCTTCCGCATCGTCGATCACCTTTGCGAAGAGGAGTGGCACTGCTTCCGGTGCCGCCGGGAGACCGCCGACAGTTAAAAGATCCGCCGTTCCCCAAAAAACTGCCTTATACACGCGAAAAAAGGCTTGCATTTCAAAAAACGCTGTGCTATTATAATCGGGCGCTGAAGAAATGCGCCTTTAGCTCAGCTGGATAGAGTGTCTGGCTACGGACCAGAAGGTCGGGGGTTCGAATCCCTCAAGGCGTGCCAAAATGAGCACTTCACCCGTCAGGGTGGGGTGCTCATTTTGAATTCTCCCGTGGGATTCGAACCCGAGCGGTAGTGAATGGACTGCCGGGGGCAGTCCAGAGCCGCGAGGTGGCCTGCCCCGCAGGGCAGGTCGAATCCCTCAAGGCATGTCACCCGGAAACCTTGATTTTTCAATGGTTTCCGGGTTTTTCTATTTCTTCCCCAATACGGCTAAAATTCATTTTTACCACAAATTTACCGCAAATGGTCGAAAAACAGCGGCTGCCGCTTAGGCAACCGCTGCAATTATCATGTCCTTAAAGCCATCGAAAACCTGTCGGAAAGGAGAGTTACGGCAAGTCCCCCTGTGAGTTTTTCAGCTGTTCCCGCAGAGCCGCGATGCTTTTGTCGCTGGCGGCGTGTTCCATCCCGCAGGCGTCCTTTTCCGCCGTCTCGGCGTCGACGCCCGCGCGAATAA
>CACXMX010000012.1 GCA_902768805.1 Oscillospiraceae bacterium | reverse complement strand
GGTAAAGGCGAGAAAGAATTCCTCCGCCAGCTCCGTGTCAAAGGTCCCGACCTTACGGGCTCTCAGCTCCAGGCTGTAGCGCAGAAGGCTCCGTCCGGAAAGGTCGACGGCGCAGAGGACCAGCGCGTCGTCCATCGGCAGGATCATGCTGCCGTAGCGGCGGATGCCGCGTTTGTCGCCCAGAGCCTCGCGAAAGGCGCTTCCCAGAGCGATGCCGATATCCTCGGTGCTGTGGTGATCATCCACCCGGGTGTCCCCCGCGCACCGCACGGACAGATCGAGTCTGCCGTGCTTCGCCGTCAGCGTAAGCATATGGTCCAGAAATCCCACGCCGGTGTCGATATCCGCCGTGCCGGTCCCGTCCAGACACAGCTCGAGAGCGATGTCTGTCTCGGCCGTTTTTCTTTTGACAGCCGCTTTTCTCATAGGTTTGCGCCTCTTTCCTCCAGTATGTTCCGCACCCGGTCGAGCAGGATGTCCATCTGCCCGCGGGTGCCTACGGTGATCCGGGTGAAGTCCCGGATACGGTCCGAGGCGAACCAGCGCACCAGCACGCCCCGTTCCTTCAGCTTTCGGTACAGCTCGCCCCCCGGGATGTCCGGAGACCGGGCAAACAGGAAATTCGCCTTGGACGGCAGCACTTCGAAACCCAGCGCGATCAGCTCTCCGGCCGCATAGGCCCGGATCTCTTCAATACGGCGGCAGTTTTCCTCGTAATACGCGTCGTCCGCGATGGCCGCCGCGCCGGCTGCTTGCGTCATGCTGTTGACGTTATAGGGGTGGACCGAATAGCGGATCGTATTGAGATCCCGGATAAGCTCCTCGGAACCGATGCCGAAGCCGAGCCGGGCGCCGGCGAGAGACCGGGACTTGGAGAAGGTCCTCGTGACGAGCAGGTTGTCGTACTTCGATATGAGTCCCACGCAGCTCTCCGCGCCGAAATCCACATACGCCTCATCGATGATGACCACGTTATCCGGATTGGAGCGGACGATGGTCTCGATTTGAGCGGGAGACAGCGCCATGCCGGTCGGGGCGTTCGGGTTGGCGATCACGATATTCTCTCCCAAAGCGGCATAATCCTCCGGATCAATGGAGAAATCCTCACGGAGCGGTATGATATGCGCCGGGATATGCATGAGGTCGGCGTACACGGGGTAGAATCCGTAACTGACATCCGGAAAGGCGATGGGCCGCGCAGCGTCGCAGAAGGTGAGGAAAGCGAAATAGAGGATCTCGTCGGAACCGTTCACCGGCATGATGTTCTCCGGCTTCACCCCCCACAGCCGGGCCGCCGCTTCGCGCAGCGCCGTGCAGGCCGGATCGTTGTACAGATTCAGGCTCCCGGCCGCTCCGGCCGCCGCGGCCTGTACGAGCGGAGACGGCGGGAACGGCGACTCGTTGGTATTGAGCTTCGTATACTGCTGATCCCTCGGCTGCTCGCCCGGAGTGTACGGCGTGAGCGCGGCATGGCCGGAACTTAAGAACCGGCTCATCCGAGCACCTCCTTCTCAAACCGCGCCAGCGCGGAGCGGGCATGCGCCTCCAGTCCCTCCCGGCGGGCGAACAGCGCGATGTCCCCGCTGACCGCGCGCAGCGCTTCGGGCGTGAAATACGTGTACTGGGTTTTTTTAACGAAATCATCCACTCCCAGCGGACTGGAAAAGCGCGCGGCGCCGGCCGTGGGGAGCGTGTGGTTCGGTCCGGCCAGATAGTCGCCCAGAGCTTCGGGGCAGTATTTCCCCAGAAACACGCTTCCCGCGTTTTTCACGCGGTCCAGGAACAGAGCGGGGTCGTCCACGCAGATCTCCAGATGCTCCGGAGCGATGGCGTTTGCCGCCTCCGCGGCGGAGAGCAGATCGTCCGTCACGATGATCTTGCCGTTGTTTTCCACGGACTGCCGGGCGATCGCCTCCCTGGGGAGCAGGCAAAGCTGCCTCTCCACCTCGCCGCGGACCGCTTCGGCCAGTGCCTGACTGTCCGTCACGAGAACGGCGGTGGCGAGGACGTCGTGCTCGGCCTGGCTGAGAAGATCGGCCGCGGCGAGCGCCGGATCGCAGGTCTCATCGGCGATGACCAGGATCTCGCTGGGGCCGGCGATCATGTCGATATCCACCCGGCCGAATACCTGCCGCTTCGCCTCCGACACATAGGCGCTTCCCGGGCCGACGATCTTGTCGACCTTCGGCACCGACTCCGTCCCGCAGGCGAGCGCCGCCACGCCCTGCGCGCCGCCGAGGCGGAACACCCGGTCCACCCCGGCGATCCGCGCCGCGGCGAGGATCGCGTCCGGCTGCTTCCCGTCGGGGCCGGGCGGAGAGACCATCACGATCTGCGAACAGCCTGCGATCTTCGCGGGGACCGCGTTCATGAGCACGGTGGAGGGGTATGCCGCCGTGTGCCCGGGGATGCACAGCCCCACGTTCTCTATGGGCGTGACCTTCAGCCCCAGGAAAGAGCCGTCCGGCCGGTCGATGCGGAAGCCCTCGGGCATCTCGCGGCGGTGGTATTCGCGAATGTTCTCAGCCGCCTGCTCCAGCACCCTGAGAAATTCCGGATCGGTTCTCTCATAGGCCGCGTCGATCTCCTCCCGGGAGACCTCCAGAGCGCGGAGGTCGGCTCCGTCAAAGCGGCGGGTGTATTCGAACAGCGCCTCATCCCCGCGCTGTTCCACATCCGTTATGATCGAGCGCACCGTGTCCGCGACGCCGCTCTTTTCCACGGTCCGGATGAAAAAATCCTTCAGGGGCGTCTGACCGTACCGGTATATCTTCATCATATGCCTTCGTCCTCCTTCAGCAGTCCCTCGAGCCTCGCGCACAGCTCCCGGATCTCTCCGCTGCGGAATTTATACCGCGCCTTGTTCGCAATGAGCCGCGCGCTGACCGGTACGACCGTCTCCAGGGGGGCGAGCCCGTTCTCCCGGAGCGTTTTCCCCGTCTCCACGATATCCACTATGACATCCGACAGGCCGACGATCGGGGCAAGCTCGATGGACCCGTTCATTTTGATGATGTCGATCGGACGGCTCCGCGCGGCATACCAGCGCCGGGCGATATTCGGATATTTCGTCGCCACTCTCAGTGTCCGGGACAGATCATCCCTGAACCCCTCGTACCCGGCGACGCACATGCGGCAGCGGCCCATGCCGAGGTCGAGAAGCTCATAGACGTCGGGCCGGTATTCGAGCAGGATGTCCTTGCCGGCGACTCCGATGTCCGCCGCGCCGCGCTCGACATAGATCGCCACATCCGAGGGCTTGGCCCAGAAATACCGCACGCCCTTCTCTTCATTTTCAAAAACAAGTCTGCGGTTCGGCTCCCGAAGCGCCGGGCAGCCGTATCCCGCTTTTTCAAAGAGGTCGTAGACCTGCTCCCCAAGTCTGCCTTTGGGCAGGGCGATGTTGAGAGTGCGGTTCATCCCGTCACCTCTTCCGTCTCGCGGCAGCGGATCTCCGCCTTTCCCTTGGGCTGGACCCGCACGGTTTTTCCTTCGGCGGCAAGCTCCTTCACGCGCTCGGCCACGGCGGCGGGATCGCAGCCGTCCCCATACAGGAGGAGCGTATCCGCCTCGTACTCCCCCTCGCGGTCGATGAGCCGCTCCAGCTCGCTCAGATATACGGCGAAGCCGATGGCTGCGCCGGACTTTCCCATGCGGTTGAGGAGGTGGTCGTACCGGCCGCCGGAGAGCACCGGAGCCGCGATCCCGTCCACAAAGCCCCGGAACAGGATCCCGTTATAATAATCGGTATCGTTCGTAACGGACAGGTCGGCCTCCACCCGGAAGGAACCGAAGGTCTTCAGAAGCCGGCATACCGCGGCAAGCTCCTCCGCCGCTGCGCGCCCCGCCGCCGGCAGAGGCAGAGCCAGCAGCTGCGGAAGCGTCTCCTCCGCCGGGCCGCCCATAACGCAGAGCGCGGAGAACAGCGCCTCCGCTTCGTCGGACATTCCGCCCTGCCGGCACAGCTCCCTGACCGCGTGCGGGTTCTTCTCTCCGAAGGCGACAAGGATCTCTCCCGCCAGAGCGGGGGGCACGCGCCGGGCCTCAAGAAGGCCCGTCAGGATCCCCATATGGGACACCTCGAGCACATATTCCTCCGCGATCGTCTCCAGGCTCCTAGCCGCGAGCATCAGTACCTCGCCCATCGTGTAGAGATCCACGGTCCCGATGCACTCCAGCCCGGTCTGCCGGATCTCCTGAAAGCTGTCGCCTCCCCGGGGGACGCGGTAGACATTTTCCGTATACCAGACCTTGCGCATACGGTCGTCGCCGCGGGTATTCTTGATGATGGACAGCGTCACATCCGGCTTGAGCGCCATGACCTGGCCGTTGATGTCGCTGAAGGTGAGGATCCGATCATCGGAAAGGAAATTCCGGTTACGCGCGTACAGGTCGTATTCCTCAAACTTGCCGACCCTGTATCGCGTATAGCCGAAAGACTGATACAGCCCCCGGAGCGTAAGCGATACCCGCTCGGCCGGAAGGAGAGACGCGTTCATGTGTTTTCCTCCCCGCTCAGCCGCTCCAGCACCAGCTTATATCCGCCCGCGCCGTAATTAAGACTGTTTTTCACGCGGCTGATGGTGGCGGAGCTCGCCCCGGTCCCGGCGATCGTTTCGTGGTAAGTCCCCCCGGCCCTGAGCAGACGGGCGACCTCCATCCGCTGAGACAGGGCCAGGACCTCCTTGACTGTGCAGAGGTCCTCGAAAAACCGGTAGCATTCCTCTACGCTCCGAAGCGAGAGAACGGCCCGGAAAAGATCATCGGTCTGTTCGCTGTGTATGAGAGCCATCGCGGCGCCCTCCCGGATCATCTGAAATAGTGTGTTTGCTATGCTATCACACTAAAGAACGAAAGTCAACACCTTGCTTTCCCGCTCCGGAGCTTTACATCCGGCCCCACGGACGCAGACAGGCGCGGCCCCGAAGGGCCGCGCCTGTGTTTTCCGAATCGGAACTCTGTTTCTGTTTGGCTGTTGTCCGCGCTCCGGTCTCTCAGCTTTCGCTTTCGAACGACGGCGCGTTCTCGCGCTCCATTTTCCCGAGTCTGCGCATGATGGAGATCAGCAGCGGCACGGCGATGACCATCGTCAGGATATCCGACGCGGCCTGCGCGTTCATAAGTCCGGCCAGGCCGAACACCTCGTTGAGGATGATCATGCTCGGGATCAGGCAGAGCACCTGGCGGGACAGCCCCAGGATCGTCGCCCCCAGCGGGCGGCCGGTGGCCTGAAAGATCCCGTTGATGATCATGACCCATACATGGAACGGGAGCACCGCGCACTGGACCCGTACCATATAGGTCCCTATACGGAGGATCTCGCTGTCGTTCACCGTAAACGCGCCCACCACATCGGGCGCCAGGATAAACAGCAGAGAGCCGAAAACGATGCAGATGCACAACCCGATCAGCGACGTGAGCCAGAACGCGTTTCGCACCCGCTTGTAATCCTTTGCGCCGTAGCAGTAACCCGCGATGGGCTGGAAGCCCTGTCCGAAGCCCATGACCATGGAGCCCACGAACATCATTACGCGGTTGGACACAGACACCGCGGCCAGCGCCGAGTCGCCGTAGCTTCCGGCGTATTTGTTGGTGACCACCGACGCCACGCTCATCAGGCTGGCGCGCAGGAACGTGGGCAGGCCCATCCGGGCCACCTCGCGGTAGATCGTCGCTTTGGGCGTGAACAGTTTGGGAGAGATACGGATCAGCGTCTTCCCCCGCAGGAACGGGGAGAGCAGTACCACAAAGCTCACCACCTTGGAGAGCGCCGTGGCCGCCGCCGCTCCGGCCACCCCCCAGTGGAAAGCAAAAATGAACAGCGGGTCCAGCAGCAGATTCACGACGCAGCCCGAAACCATGCCGATCATGGAATAGGTGGTGCTCCCCTCCGCGCGCAGCGTCTGGCTGAAGCAGACCTCGCCGGCGGTGAAGGGTACGGAAAAGAGGATAAAGGTAGCGTACTGGATCGAGTACGGCCGGATATTTTCCGTGGCGCCCAGGAGCATGACCAGTGAGCTTCGGAACAGGAAAGCCAGCGCTCCGAGCGCGCTGATCACCGCCATGGCGGTGAAGGTGGTCGTGGACGCCACGCGGGAGGCCTCTTCGTCCCGTTTCGCGCCAAGAAGCCGGGAGATATAGCTCGCTGCGCCCATGCCGAAGCCCATGCCCAGCGCGCGGATAAAATGCATCAGCGAGTTGTTTACGCCTACCGCCGCCGTCGCCGCCGTGCCGAGAGTGCTGACAAAATACGTGTCCGCCAGATTATAAAACGAGTCGATCAGCGTTGAGAGCACCATGGGCAGTGCCACGATGGGAAGGACCTTTATGATGGGGTCCTCCAGCATCATGCGGCGCCGTTCCGCTCTTGCCGCGGCCTGATCCAGATCTTTTGTTTTCATTGTATCGCCTTCTTTACTGCTTTCAGGGTATCCTTCCTTCGCGCGTACCGCGGACGCGGCCTTTATGTCACCAGCAGCCCCCACAGGGGGATCGTGATCAGCGAGATCAGCGTTGAGACCGTGACCAGATCCGCCGCGTATTCCTCTGCCCGGTGGTAGCTGGAGGCCAAAACGGCTACCGTGGCTCCCACCGGCATTGCCGAGAGCACCGCCGCCGCACCGGCCGCCAGGGGGTCGGTCCGGGAGAGGAGGCAGCCCAGCCAGAGCGCCGCCGGGAAGAGCAGCAGTCTCACTGCGGTGAGAAGGATGACGTCTTTGTCGAGAAAGTCTCTCCCATGAACATGGGAGATCATCATCCCCACCATAAACATGGACATTCCCGTGGTGCAGCGGCTGATGCTCTCTACTGCCGAACGGAGTGCTCCGGGAAGGCGCAGTCCCGTAAGCATCAGCGCAAGACCGAGGAAAACCGCGATCATACAGGTGTTGGAAAAGAGCTTTTTTACCGAACCCTTTCCTCCTCCGCCGGAAAACCAGCTGAGCCCCACCGTCCACATGACGATCCTCTGCGGAATCAGAAAAACAGAGGCGAGCAGAACTCCTTCCGCTCCCCAGATCCCGCCGGCGATCGGTATGCCCAGAAAGCTGGCATTGGAGCAGATCAGGGTATATTTCATCACCGCCCGGCGGTCGGGATCCATGTTTTTAAAAAGGATCTTTCCCAGGACGAGGGCCAGGATCTGCCCCGCCAGAGAAATCGCAAAAATCTGAAGTGTTCTTCCCGCCATGTCCCGTGTCAGCTCGATTTGGAAGGAGGAAAGTATATTGCAGGGCAGGATCAGGTCCACCATCAGAGTGGAAAAGTCCCGCTGAAACTCTTCTCCCACCAGTTTCCGGCGGAAAAACACGCCGGCCAGGACCAGCAGGAATATCTGCCCCTGCAGTTCGATCAGGGTGCGAAAATCAACCATCTTTCTTTCTGTGCGTTCGGGCCATTGCCCGACGCCGCCTCTCTTTCGCCGTGATGTGTCACGCGGGCGGGAGATCCGTATCGGAACGGACCGGAGCCGCGGCGCTTAGGCCGCGGCTCCGGGGAGTCCGGAGTTCCTGCGCCCGTTTCCGTCTCAGCCCAGCGGTTTTCCGTCGTAGCCCAGGCCGAAGCCGAAATCATACGCGCTGCCGCACTCGTCCACATGCACCTCCAGATCGAAGGGCTTGTCCTCACAGTGCTTTTCCACGGTCTCCATGTCCCTGGGCATCTGGATGGGCAGCCTGCCCCGGGGCGCGTATCTGCCGAAGATCACGTCCAGAACGGCAGAGCGGGACACGCCGAAGTCGGCGATCAGCGCGTCGACGGAGCGCTCGAATTCCGATACCACCATCGGGTTGGAGAGCGTCTCCACAACGATGACGGGCTTGTTCCCCATGACCTCGCGACAGCGCAGGATATTGTCCAGATCCGCCTCGTTCCAGCAGGTGTTTGTCTTGCCCTTATAGCTCCGGTCGGGCGAGCTCTCGCGCCAGTCTCCGCCGGCAATGGAGTGCTCCCGAGCCGCTTCGGCGGTATAGGGCCGATACTGCAGCGTGACGGGCACATAGCCGTTTCCTCCGGCCTCGCGGTCCTCCTTCAGGTAGCCGGTGGAGGCGGGGCTTTCGGCGAAAACAATGGCCGCGTCGGCTTCCGCGGGGTCCGTGACCCTTGTGCCGTAGCGCGCGATGATCTCGTCGGGGACGGGATCCGCGTCGTATGCCGGGAGCCTGTCGCGCATGAAGCTCACCGACGGCCCGACATGCCGGACGGGAACATAGATCTTCAGGCCCTCGGCCAGCGGCAGGGTCCCGCTCCGGTTCTTGAGCAGCACCACGCTCCTGCACTGGGCCTCGTATCCGTGGCGCGTGAATTCCTCGCACCCGACGATCTTCTCGCTCTCGGCCGGGTCCAGATAAGGATCCTCGAACAGGCCGCAGCGGAAGATGTTCACCAGGAGCCGGCGCGCCGCCTCTTCCATACGCGCGCGCATGGCCTCCTCGCCGATGCGCTCACAGCCCAGCCGGTACGCCTCCAGGATCGGCCGCGGGTCATCGTTGCCGCCGAACTGGTCCACTCCGTTGAGGATGCAGATCAGATGGCGCTCGGCCTCGGAAACGCCGTCCATATTGTGGCAGCGGCTGCCGAAGCTGTCGATCTCGGGGTCGGGATCCCTGGTGATGTCCCAGTCGGTGCACACGACTCCGTCGTAGCCCAGCTCGCCGCGCAGCCGGTCGCGGATCAGGTATTCGCTGTAGGAATTGCCCACGTTGCGGCCGTATTTCCTGTCCACGCCCCAGCTCACCGTATAGTACGGCATCACGGCGGAGGCGCATTTTGTGGGCCCGTCCAGGGCGAACGCGGCCTCTGTGAAGGGTTTTTCGTGCTCGGCGGCGTTGTCCGCGGGATACACCGCGTATTTGCCGAAGGCGTAGTGGGCGTCGCGCCCTCCCTCTCCGGTGCCGCCGCCCGGCCAGTGCTTGACCATCGTGTTCACGCTGTCCTTCCCCCAGCCGTCGGGGCTGCCCTCCGTGGTCTGCATGCCGTCACAGTAGGCCTTTACCAGCGCCTTTGTGCTCGCAAGATCCTCGCCCAGCGTATCCATGAAGCGCATCCAGCGCGGTTCCGTGCACAGGTCGATCTGCGGGCCCAGCGCCGTGGTGATCCCAAGCGCGCGGTATTCCAGTGAGGCGTCATGGGCAAACTGCCGCACCACATCGGGATCGAAGCAGGCGGCAAATCCCACGCCCTCGGGCCACTTGCTCACGTCGTCCCCGGCGCTCTTGTATTCCGCGGCGCTGCTCCTGGCTCCGCTGCGCGGATCGGAGGACAGGTTGACCGGTATGCCGTGGGGCTGGCTCTCCGCCGCGCGCTGCAGCTCATTGGTCCAGCGCGCGGCGGTAGCCGCGTTCTGCACCATGACCATCAGGATGTGGCGGATGTGATCGCGCTCGATGAACTGCCGCTGCTGGTCGGAGAGCGTATGGGCGGGGCATCCGGCCTCGTCAAAAGACTTTCCGCCGTAGGTCCCTCCGAAGGGCATGCCCGGCCTGGGCGGGACCATCTGATGGGGAGAGTAGAGCATAAGTCCAGCGATCTCCTCAATCGACAGCCGCGAGGCCAGGTCCGCGGCCCGCTCCTTCGCGTCCAGCCTCCAGTCCTCATAGGGAAGGAGCTCTCCCGAACGTTCCAGATCCTTAAACAGCAGTCCGTCCTTTTCCAGCAGCTTCACACCGCTCGATTCATGCCAGCTCAGGGTTTTTCCCCCCTCCTGGACAAGCCGGCGGACTCCTTCGAAAACGGTCTCTTTCCTATCCATTCGCGTCAGCCTCCCTTTCTGTCATTGTCACTTCTCCGCCCAAATCCCCGGGCAGGGAAAATACCACGGGCAGGAAATTATACAGTCCCGTGCTCCAGGCCTCATAGGTGTGCCGGGCGTCCCGGATCTCCGTGAACGCCGCGTTTTTCCCGTCGGTCAGACTCTCCGTCAGTCTTACCAGCTCCGCGTAAAACGCTCTGTGGCCGTAAAGCATGGTGTCCTTTGAGCCGATGCTGTTATAGAAATACCGGATCGGCCGTCCGGCTGCGGCCGCTCCGTCGATGATGCGGGACAGGCGCAGCGCGGCCTCCCCGCCGCCCGAGAAGCACCCGAACCAGCCGAAAAGATCCACGCACTCGGGGATGAAGGAGGTGAACGCGTAGATCGACCCCATGGAGAGCCCCGCATAGGCGAAATGATCCCGGGCACGCATCATGCCCTCGAGCGTAGGCTCCTCCGCCCAGGTGGAATAGGTTTCCATCAGAAGCGGCAGGATATACTCTCTCATTTCAAAGAGGAACTGTTTTTCGTCCACCACACGGTAATAATTGCCCAGGTTCTCATTGTCACGGTAAAAGCACGGGGTCGCTACGATCATTTTCCCGCACCGTCCGTCCGCCATCATGGAGTCAAGCAGGTCCGTGGTATATACATAGTCCTCATCGGGATAGCGGTAGTCCTGCGGCTCGGCCAGCCAGTAACGCTCCGTACAGCCCATTCCGTGCACCAGCACCAGCAGATCGTACTTTTCCGCCGGGTCATAGCCGTACGGCAGGTAAACGACCATCTGCTTCTCGATCCTTGACGGCTCCCTCCCCGGCTGATCCCTGTAATCCGCGGCCGTGTAGGAAAGCGTCTCCAGCCGTCCGGGGCGGTCGCTCGACACGAACAGCTCCCGGGGCAGGATCTCATCGAGAAACACCGGCTCGGAACCGCAGAGCGTGCAGCGCCCGTCAAGATAGGTATGGGGGACCGGGGCGCCGCAGCGGACACACAGGCGGGTTTCCGCGTCGTGGCCGGGATGACCGCACTTCTCTCCGCATCGGGCGCACACGCCGTCTTCCCACTCGTCGTGAGCGCAGATCTCACCGCAGTCCGCGCATACGCCGTGTTCCCAGCTCAGATGCGGGCAGGGGGTGGGCGCCGGGGTGCTCGTGGGCGTCGGGGCGGGGGTCGGTTCAGCCTCGACAGCCGGCGCCGCCGTCGGCTCCGGCGCGCTCTCCGGGGCGCTCCGCGGCCGCGCGACACAGCCGGAAAGCAGCAGCGCCGCCAAAAGGCCCGCGGCCCGCCGCACAGTTCCCTGTTTCACGCTCTTACCTCCCCCGCCGGGACCGGTTCCGGCGATCCGTTCGGCTTCATCATCTCTGTGTTTGTGCGGTATCGCTGTTTTTCTCATAGGTCAGGAACCGATACCGGATCCCGTTTTCCTCCATCTCCGGGCCTTCCTCCGCGACGGTCCATTCCGGGTCCAGATCCAGATTGGGAAAGAAGCTGTCCGACTCCGGCCGCGCGTCGATCTTCGTGACGAACACGCGTGTCATAAACGGGAAAAGCTGCCGGTACACGCTCGCTCCTCCGATGACAAAGCAGCGCCCGCTGCGCTGCGCCGCCGCTGCGGCCTCTTCGCCCGTGCGGACGACTTCGGCTCCGGGGATCTCGGCGAGGCTTCGGGTCAGCACGATGTTGTGCCGGCCCGGAAGCGGCCGTCCCCCGGGGAAATCGGCGAGCGTTTTCCTGCCCACGACCACGGCGGCGGAGCCGGTGACCTCCCGGAAATGCCTGCGGTCGGAGCGCACCACTACGGGCTGAGTGCCGCCCGATCCGATGCCCCAGTCGGAGTAAACGGCTACGATGGCTTCCATGCGGTCACTCCGCCACCGGGATCTTCCCGGTGAAGTCTGAGTACTCGTAGTTTTCCAGAGAGAAGCTGTCCACCGTGAAGCTGTAGAAATCGGTCACCGTGGGATCGACCGTGAATTTAGGCGCTTTTTTCGGCTCGTTGGCGATGATCTCCTCAATGGCGGGCACATGGCGGTCGTAAATGTGCGCGTCCGCGATCACATGCACCAGCTCTCCGGCCTCCAGCCCGGATACCTGCGCAACCATCATGAGCAGCACGGAGTACTGCACCACGTTCCAGTTGTTGGCTGCCAGCATATCCTGGGAGCGCTGGTTGAGGATGGCGTTGAGGCGGTTGCCCGAGACATTGTAGGTCATGGAATACGCGCAGGGATACAGGGCCATCTCCGAGAGATCGGAGAGCGTGTACAGGCTCGTGATGATCCTGCGGGAGGCGGGGTTGTGCTTCAGATCCCAGAGCACCTTGTCGATCTGATCCATATCTCCTTCGGGGTAATGATGCTTTACGCCCACCTGATAGCCGTAGGCTTTGCCGATGGAGCCGGTCTCGTCGGCCCACGCGTCCCATACATGGGAGTTGAGGTCATGAACGTTGTTGCTCTTTTTCTGCCAGATCCAGAGGATCTCGTCCACGGCCGATTTCCAGTAGGTGCGCCGGATCGTCAGGATGGGGAACTCCTTTGACAGATCGTAGCGGTTGACGATCCCGAATTTTTTCACTGTGTGGGCGCTGGTCCCGTCTTCCCATTTGGGCCGTACCTGACGGTCCGTGTCCCAGATCCCGTTTTCCAGGATGTCCCTGCAGTTTTGAATAAAGATCTCGTCTGCTCTGCTCATACGGATGCCCTGCCTTTGTCTTACGTTTATTTGTATGATTTTACAGGAAAACTCTTCCCGTTTCAAGCCTCTGCAGGAAGCGGAGAAGAAAAAGGCGAAATGGTAATATTTACCATTTCGCCTTTTTCGGTTTTCTTTTTTACTGCTTTTTCTGCAGTTCCTCGAGGATCTTGGTCAGCAGCTCCTCCGCGGTGGGCGCGGGCTCTGCCGCGGGTTCGGCCGCGGCGGCGGCTTCTTCCTCAGCCTTTTTCTTCGCCTCGGCGGCAGCCTTGGCCTTGTTGAACGCCTTGACGATCAGAAATACGACCAGAGCGACCAGCACGAAATCCAGGATGGTCATCAGCAGTGTGCCGAAGCCCAGAGTAATGGCTTCCTTGACCACTTCGCCGGCTTCATCCAGAACAGGCTCGCGAATCACGACATTCAGCGCGGTCATATCCCGGGCGCCGATCAGGTAGCTGATGAAGGGCATCAGTATGTCGTTGATCAGCGAGGTCGTGATCTTGCCGAAGCTGCCGGCGATGATCACGCCGATGGCCATGTCCAGCACGTTGCCGCGGGCGATGAACTCCTTGAATTCTTTGATAAAGTTCTTCATTTCTATGCCTCCCTGTTATTGGTTGATTTACTTCTTTTTCTCGAGTCTGGAGGTCCCGCCCATGTAGGGACGCAGTACCTCGGGGATCGTTACGGAACCGTCTTCCTGCAGGTGGTTCTCAAGGAAGGCGATCAGCATGCGCGGAGGAGCCACCACGGTATTGTTCAGCGTGTGCGCCAGATAGGTTTTGCCGTCCGCGCCGCGGACCCGGATACGCAGGCGACGGGCCTGGGCGTCTCCCAGATTGGAGCAGGAGCAGACCTCAAAGTATTTCTGCTGGCGGGGGCTCCATGCCTCGATATCACAGCTTTTGACCTTCAGGTCCGCGAGATCGCCGGAGCAGCACTCGAGCTGGCGGACGGGGATCTCCAGCGAGCGGAAAAGCTCTACGCTGTATCGCCACATCTTTTCATACCAGTCCATGCTCTCCTCGGGCCGGCAGACCACGATCATCTCCTGCTTCTCGAACTGGTGGATACGGTATACTCCGCGCTCTTCGATGCCGTGGGCGCCTTTTTCCTTGCGGAAGCAGGGGCTGTAGCTGGTATAGGTGATGGGCAGATCGCTCTCGGGTATGATCTGATCGATAAAGGAGCCGATCATGGAGTGCTCGCTGGTTCCGATAAGATACAGATCCTCTCCTTCGATCTTGTACATCATCGCGTCCATCTCCGCGAAGGACATGACTCCGTTGACCACCGCACCGCGGATCATAAAGGGCGGGATGTGATATACGAAGCCCTTATCGATCATAAAGTCACGGGCGTAGGCCAGCACCGCGGAGTGGAGCCGCGCGATGTCCCCCTTCAGGTAATAAAACCCGTTGCCGGCCACCCGGCGGGCGGCGTCCAGATCGATGCCGTTGAAGCTCTCCATAATGTCGGTATGATAGGGGACCTCGTAGGGCGGCACCACGGGCTCGCCGAAGCGCTGTACCTCCACATTGCAGCTGTCGTCCGGCCCGATGGGCACGCTGGGATCGATCATCTGCGGGATGGTCATCATCCTCTTCGTGAGCTCCGCGTCCAGTTCGGGCTCCAGCTTTTCCAGCTCGGCCAGCCGTTCGGCCTCGCGGGCTACCTCGGCCTTGACCTCTTCCGCCTCGGCGAGCTTCGCGGGGTCCTTTTTGGCCTGACCCATCAGCATACCGATCTTCTTGGACAGGGCGTTGCGGTTGGCGCGAAGCTCGTTGGCCTCGGTTTTCGCGGCGCGCAGTTTCGCGTCCAGCTCCAGCACCTCATCGACCAGCGGCAGCTTTTTGTCCTGGAACTTTTTGCGGATGTTCTCACGCACCGCCTCGGGGTTCTCTCTCACAAATCTGATATCAAGCATGGCTGTTTTCTCCCTCTGTCATTTCTTTCCATGGTTTTTCCATTTTGATCAGCGCGTTCATCAGCGCCTCGCGGTCGTCGGCGGAATAGAATTCAAGGGAGATCCTCCCTTTGTTCCCGCCTGTCAGCCGGACCGCCCGCCCCAGAGCGTCGGACAGTCTCCGCTCTGCCTCCCGGGCATAATCGACGGACTCCCGGTCCTTCTCCGGCCGCTCCTTTTCGCCCCTGAGCAGCGAGGCCGCCAGCTTCTCGGTCTGGCGGACGGAAAGGCCCCTCTCGATCACCTCTTGGGCGGCCCTGCTCTGCCGGTCGGGCTCCTTGAGCGACGCGAGAGCGCGGGCATGTCCGGCCGAGAGGCTTCCGTCGGACACAAGGCTCTGCACGGCGGGACACAGGCTCAGCAGCCGCAGGGCGTTGGCGACCGCGGGCCGGGACTTCTGTACGCGGCGCGCGGCCTGTTCCTGCGTGAGCCCGTACTCTTCCATCAGCTTGCGGTACCCGTTGGCCTCTTCCATGGGATTCAGATCCTCGCGCTGCAGGTTTTCCACCAGCGCCAGTTCCGTCGCCAGCCTGTCGTCCGCCTCGACGATGCGCACGGGGACCTCTCTCAGCCCGGCCTGCCGGGCCGCCCGCCAGCGCCGTTCCCCGGCGATGATCTGGTAAAAGCCGCGGTCCAGCGCGCGGACGGTTATGGGCTGGAGCAGCCCGTATTCGCGGATCGATTCCGCCAGCGCCTCAAGCGTCTCCGGGTCAAACTCCCTCCGCGGCTGGTCCTTTCTCGGTTCCAGCTTCGCGATGGGCAGAGCCGTCGTCTCCTCGCTCTCAAGGAGATTTCTCTCTTCCCCGAAAAGGGCGCTGAGCCCCGTCCCCAGACGGGAGGGTTTTTTATCCGCCATGGTCTCCCTGCCTTTCCAGAAATTCCTTCGCCGCGTCCCTGTATGCCCGGGCCCCCTTGGAGCTGCCGTCATAGGCTGTCACCGGCTTCCCGTGGCTGGGCGCTTCGGCCAGGCGCACGTTTCTCGGGATCACCGTGTCATAGACCCTGTCTCCGAAATACCGCCTCAGCTCGTCGGCCACCTGCGAGGAAAAGCTCAGGCGTTTGTCGTACATGGTCAGCAGGATCCCCTCTATATAAAGGTTCCGGTTCAGCCTGCGGTTCGCGAGCTTCACGGTGGTCGTCAGATCCGCCACGCCTTCCATGGCGTAATACTCACACTGCAGCGGCACCAGCACGCTGTCGGCCGCGGTAAGCGCGTTGATCGTCAGCATCCCCAAAGAGGGCGGACAGTCAATGAAAATATAGTCGTAGTCGCAGCGCAGCTCCTCCAGAGCGTCCCGCAGCCGGTATTCCCTGCGCGGGTCTTCGGCGAACTCCACCTCCGCCCCCGCCAGATCGCTGTTGGCAGGGATCAGGTCGGCCCAGGGCTGGCGGATCACGGCCTCCGATGCCGGGGATGAACCGGTCAGCACATCATGAGCCGACGGGCTGCTCCGCTTGGAAACGCCCATCCCCGAGGTGCTGTTCCCCTGGGGATCGCAGTCGACCAGCAGGACCTTCCGGCCCAGAGCGGTCAGCGCGGCCGTCAGATTCACGCATGTGGTGGTCTTTCCCACGCCGCCCTTCTGGTTGGCGATGGCGACGACCTTGCCCATGGATCCCCCTCCTCCCTTGTTGTCGGTTGGTACATTATAATGTCACCGTGCCGGTTTTGCAACCGAAATCGTGTTTCACGTGAAACATTTCCCCGTTTTCGCCCTCTGTTTCACGTGAAACATCCTATTGGTCCGCTCGGATCCGCGTTTACATAACTTCTGCCCCACTATACCTTGTGTCTGCCGCCGGTTCCGGACACAAGCGTATACAAATTTCCTTTGGAAAAGTGAAAAAAGTGCTTGCAAATTCAAGGGTTCTTCTGTATAATAACAACCCGCGGGTCACAAGACCGCAGTATTTATAGGAGGAGGTGGCTAACAGAATGGCCAACATCAAGTCTTCGGCCAAGCGTGTCCTCGTAAGCAGAGCACAGGCCGCGCGCAACAAGGCGGACAAGTCCGAGCTCAAGACTACCATCAAGAAATTCACCGCTGCGCTGGCGGAGGGTGACCGGGATAATGCCGAGGCTGCCTATAAAGCCGCTGTCAAGTCTGTCGACCGCGCAGTGTCCAAAGGGCTGATCCACAAGAACAACGCGGCCCGCAAGAAATCCAAGATGGCTGCGAAGATCAATTCTCTGGGCGAATAACTCAATTACCTGCGGCGCAGCCTGAAAAGGCTGCGCTGTTTCTTTTTTCCGGCACCGGAAACCCTCCCGATCGGGCCGTCCGCCCGTATGAAAGGAGCCAATGATGGAAAAGACGCCGAAACCCCTTATGATGCTTATCAATCCCTCGTCCGGCCGCTCCGTCTCCGAGCCAATGCTGGGTGCTGCCGTCGCCCCGTTCTGCCAGGCCGGCTACGCGCCTACGGTGTATTTCACCACGGGACCGGGCAGCGCCACATCCCTGACCGCCGCCCACGCGCCGGAATATCCCCGGATGGTCTGCCTGGGCGGCGACGGGACTCTTTCGGACGTAGTCACCGGCCTTATGCTGCTCAAGCCGGAGCAGCGTCCCCATATCGGATATATCCCCATGGGCACCGCCAACGATGTGGCCGCCACGCTGGGGCTTCCCATGCGGCAGCCGCAGCGCGCCGCGGAGAAGATCCTGAACGGATCGCCTCTCGACTACGACGTGGGAGAGATGATCGGAGTCGGCTACTTTACCTATATCGCCGCCTTCGGCGCTTTTACCGAGGTCAGCTACAGAACCGACCAGGATCTGAAAAAAGCGCTGGGGCATCTGGCCTACGTGATCGAAGCCGTATCCTCTCTTGCCGCCATCAAGAGCTATCACGCGCTGGTGGAGCACGACGGCGGGACTATAGAGGGCCGCTTTATCTACGGCGCGGTGTCCAACGCCGTCAGCGTCGGAGGCGTGATGAAGATCGATCCGTCGCTCGTCAACCTTTCCGACGGCAAAATGGAAGTACTCCTGGTCCGCGAGCCGGCATCCCCCGCCGAGCTCAACTCCATCGTCTCGGGCGTGATTACCAAGGACTACTCCTCCAGCCCCTGCCTGACCCTTCTCCAAAGCGAAAATGTGAGCTTCACCTTCGACGAGTCCGTTCCCTGGACCCGCGACGGGGAAAACGGCGGGCGTCATGTCACGCTGGACCTGCGCTGCCACTCTCACGGCGTGCGGATCTATCGCTGAGCCGTTTTTGCAGGCTTCCGGCCGCGGACTGCAGATATTCCTTGCAATTCCCGCTGAAACAGAGTATAATGCGTGAAAAATGCAATTTTGACCCCGGCAGATTTCTATTGAGGCCCGTTTATCGCGCCTCAGCAAAAAGAGGAGGAGAAGAAAGATGAAAAAGACACTGGCGCTTATCCTGGTTTTGTGCATGGCGCTGGCTCTGTGCGCCTGCGGCTCCGCCAAGAAGGAACTGGCCTTCACCACAGGCGGCGACCAGGGCACCTATTATGCCTTCGGCGGCGTCATGGCGCAGAAGATCTCCGAGACGACCGGCACCAAGGTGACGGCCATCACGTCCGGCGGCTCCAAGGCCAATATCGAGGCCCTGCAGGCCAACGACGCGCAGTTCGGCTTTGTCCAGTCCGACGTTATGGCGTACGCCTACAAGGGCACCCGCCTGTTTGAGAAGGCTGTGACGGATTTCTCCACGGTGGCGGCTCTGTATATGGAGCAGGTCCAGATCGTGACGCTGGATCCCTCGATCAAGACCGTGGCGGATCTCAAGGGCAAGAACGTCTCCATCGGCGCGGCCGGTTCCGGCGTCTACTTCAACGCCATCGACGTGCTGGGTGTTTACGGTCTGAGCGAGACGGACATCAACCCCACCTACCAGTCCTTCGGCGATTCCGTCGAGGCCCTGCAGGACGGCAAGATCGACGCGGCCTTCGTCGTGGCCGGCGCCCCCACCAACGCGGTGACCTCTCTGGCTACCACCAAGAAGGTCTACCTGGTGAGTCTGGACGACGAGCACATTGACTCCCTGATAGCCGGATCTCCCTATTACACCAAGTACGTGATCCCCGCCGACGTTTACGGCACGGATGAAGACGCCACCACGGTGGCCGTCGGAGCCGTGGTCATCGCCCGCGACGACGTGAGCGACGAAGACGTCTACAACTTCGTCTCCGCCGTGTTCGGGAACCTGGATAACCTGGCCCACGCCAAGGCCGCGGAGGTCTCTCTGGAGTTCGCCACCTCCGTGACGGACGTCCCGTATCACTCCGGCGCCGCCAATTACTTCGCCGAGCAGGGCTACGTCGTTCCGATCAAGTAAAAAGAGCTTGAGTTTCACGGGCCCGCCTCCTCAGGACGCGGGCCCGCATTCGTTATTTCCCGAATGCCGCGGTCTCCCAAACCCGGCATAAGAAAGGACCACCCCTATATGGCAGACAAAGACAAACGTCCCGATCCTTCCGCGAACCCCGCTCCGGAGCCGGAAGAGGCTGTCGGCTCCGCCGCGGACGTGGAAGCGGTGATGAAAAAATATGACCGCGAGTCCAACACCCGGATCTGGGAGGGGGCGCCGCGGCAGGTCATGCGTTTTCTGGCCGCAGCCTTCTCTCTCTACTGCATGTGGGAGACGCTGTTCAGCACGCTGATGCCGGAGGTCCGGCTGAACATCTTTCTCGGCTGCGTGCTGATCATGGGCTATCTGACTTACCCTGTCTCCAAGCAGCATGTTCGCGTCAACACCCTTCCCTGGTACGACGTATTGCTGATGCTCGCGGGCTCCTTCGGTTTTTTCTGGTTCGCGGCTCACGCGCAAAGCATCATCCGGCTGGCCACCACCGTGACCTCCGACCCCAAAATGGTGGCGATGGCCGTGGTGTCCATCCTGTCCTACATGGAGCTGTGCCGCCGCTGTGTGGGTATCCCCATTCTGTGCGTAGTGGGGTCCCTGATGGCCTACACCTTTTATAATGTACGTTTCGGCAAGGTGATCTACGACCTTTTCTATACCACCACCGGCATGATGAACACCCCCATCAATGTCTGTGCCAAATACATCGTCGTATTCATCATTTTCGGGGCTTTCCTGGAGCGTACGGGGATCTCTCAGTTTTTCATCAACCTCGCCAACGCCCTGGTGGGACGCTATTCCGGCGGTCCGGCCAAGGTGGCCGTGATCTCCTCCGCTCTGTGCGGCATGGTATCCGGCTCCAGCGTGGGCAACACCGTCACCACCGGCTCGGTCACGATCCCGATGATGAAGAAAACGGGCTACCGGGCGGAATTCGCCGGCGCCGTGGAGGCGGCGGCCTCCACCGGAGGCCAGATCATGCCGCCTGTCATGGGCGCGGCGGCGTTCCTTATGGCCGAGTACATGGGCATCCCCTACAGTCAGGTCGCCCTTCGGGCAATCCTCCCCGCGGTGCTGTATTTCACCGGTATTTTCATCGTAGTCCACCTTGAGGCCCGGCGCCTGCATCTGAGCGGCATTCCGGCGGAGGAGCTGCCGCGTATCGGCGCGCTGCTGCCCAAGCTGTACCTGCTCACGCCCCTGATCGTGCTGGTGTGGCTGGTATCCACCAACACGCGGACCATGCAGTTCTCCGCGGCCATCGCCATTCTCGTGGCCATCGGCGTAGGGCTTGTGAACAACGTCGTCACGAAGGTGACGCGCAGCGCGGACGACTCCGACAACCTGACCCCGTCCAAGTTCATCGACGCCCTTGAGGCCGGGGCGAAAAGCTCTCTCACCGTGGCGGTCGCCTGCGCCATGGCCGGGCTCGTTGCCGGCTGCGTCACCTCCACAGGTCTCGCCTCCAAGCTGATCTCCGCTATCGTGGCGGTGTCCGGCGGACGGGTGCTCATCGCTCTGTTCTTTACGATGCTCTGCTGCATCGTACTGGGCATGGGCGTACCCACCACGGCCAATTACTGCATCATGGCTTCCACCTGCGCGCCGATCCTCATCGCCATCGGGGTCCCCACGGTCGCCGCTCACTTCTTCGTGTTCTATTTCGGCATCGTGGCGGACATCACCCCGCCCGTGGCCCTGGCCGCCTACGCCGGCTCCGCCATCGCCAAGGCCCCGCCCATGAAGACGGCGTTCAACGCCACCAAGCTCGCCATCGCGGCGTTCATAGTGCCCTATATGTTCGCGCTCAACCCCGCCATGATCCTGGTGGATACGGGTTTTGCCGAGGTCCTGCTCATCTCCGTGACCTCAATGGTCGGCATGTTCGGTCTGGGCATGGGACTTGAGGGCTATTACCGCGGGAAGCTGTCGGTTTTCGGCCGGCTGCTGGCGCTCGCCGGCGGCCTGTGCCTGATCTATCCGGGCACGCTCACCGATATCGTCGGGACCTTTGTCGTCGGCGCGATCATCTTCATCCGGCTGATCCGGGAAAGACGCGCCTCCGCGGCGGCGTAAACCTCTGATATCTCCGCTCCCGGACGGAAAGACGGGGGACCGCGATATAGCGGTCCCCCGTCTTTCCGTCTCGCGGTCCCCCGCGCGGCCTCACATCCTGAACAGTCCCCCGCGCAGCAGCTCCCCGGCTATGTCCTCGAGCAGGTCGGGATCGGCTCCGGTGCGAAGGAAGGTCTCCGTAATGCTCGTCAGCGCCGCGGCCACATAGTCCGATGCATAGGGGCGCATCTCCTCGCGCACACACGCGGAAAAGCACCCGCAGCGCTCAAAGCTCTCTCTCAGCGCGTCACGCAGAAGCCCCATCATCCGATTGGCCGCCAGACACCGCAGCATGGCCTCCTGCCTTATCACGTAGCGGCTGTAGCTCCGGCACAGGACACCGAGCGTGTCCTCGGCGGTTTCCCCGCCTCCCGGCGCGCCGCAGCTGTCCCCACTGAGCAGAAACGCCACCACATTCTCCCGCGAGCGGAACTGCGTGTAGAAAGTCTGCCGGGACACCCCGGCCAGCCGGCAGACCGCCGCCACCGATATATCCTCAAAGGGCCGCGACTCCATCAGGGAGCGCATAGCCTCGGCGATCTGAAGGCGGGACGCCCGCATGGCGCTGTTTCTCACCGGATCCATGAGCTCTTCTCCGTTCTTGAAGAAATTGTGAACAATTGAAAAACCGCTTGACAACTGTCCAGTCTGTGCTATTATCATAGCAGAAAGTGGACAGTTGTCAAGTTCCGATCGCTCCCCGCGGGGGAGAGTTTTTTTGGCCACGGCTTAGCACTCACATCTCAAGAGTGCCAGTTTCAAGGAGGTTTTCTTTATGACTATTCTTCCCACCTATAATATGCTTCTGGTCCCCGACGCGGACCTGTATATGCGCGTGAAAACATACCGGGAGGTCACCGGGCGCGTGCCGACGGCGGACGAGCGCGTCACGCTGATCGTCTCCCGCGAGAGTACCGACCGGGCGGAGTTCACCTCCGAGAGCTTTTATCCCATCGGCCTTTACGGCACGATCAAAGAGGTCGCGGCGGACGGACATATGGTGATCCGCACGTCCAATCGTGTGGACATCGAAAGCGTCGGCGTCACGCCCGACGGCAGGCTCGACCTGATCGTTTCCCGCCGCGAGGAGATCGATGATCTCGGCGCCGAGGAAGCCGCGCGGCGCACGGAGGCCGCCAAAGAGGAGCTGCGCGGATTTCTGTCCCATCAGCCGTGGGGCGGTACGGCGCGGGCCTATCTGGAGACGCAGAACAGTCTCGGCGAGCTGGCCGCGGCTCTGTCGCCGTGGATCGAAAGCTCCAACGAGGAGCGCTACGCGATCCTGGCCGAGGACAGCTGCGCCCGGCGCGCGGAACTGCTGGAAAAGTTTATTTACGAAAATCTGGAGATGGCCAAGCTGAGCCAGGAGGCCAGCAGCGAGCGTCAGGAAGACTACCAGAAGATCTACAGAGAGAACGCGATCAAAAAGCAGCTCGAGTATCTGCAGAAGGAGCTCGACGAGATGCACCCGGAAAACGTCAGCGACCTGCGCCGCCTCGAGATAAAGATCGCCGAATCCGGCATGAACGAGACCGCCCGCAAAGAGGCGGAAAAGGTCCTCTCCCGCCTGCGCCAGGAGGGCGATCACGGCGCGGAGACCGGTATGCTGTATAATTATCTGGATTTCCTGACCTCTCTGTCCTGGAAAAAGGAGGAGGCCCGGCCCATCGACCTCGCCCATGCCGAGGCCGTGCTTGAGGAGGACCATTTCGGCCTGAAAAAGGTCAAGGACCGCATCATCCAGCAGATCGCCGTGATGAACCTGAAGAACCAGCAGTCGGGCTCCATTCTTCTGTTTGTCGGCGCCCCCGGAACCGGAAAGACCAGTATAGGCCAGAGCATCGCCCGCGCGCTGGGCAGGGAATATGTCCGCGTGAGTCTGGGCGGTGTACGCGACGAGGCCGAGATCCGCGGCCATCGGCGCACCTATATCGGGGCCATGCCCGGCCGGATCATGGACGCCATCGCCAAAAGCGGCGTTTCCAATCCGGTCATGGTGCTTGACGAGGTGGACAAGCTGTCCGTATCCTACAACGGCGACCCTGCCAGCGCGCTTTTGGAGGTCCTTGACCCGGAGCAGAACTCCACCTTCACCGATCACTACATGAACGTGCCCTACGATCTGTCCGATGTGCTGTTTATCTGCACCGCCAACAGCGCCGATACGATCCCCGAGCCTCTGCTCAACCGTATGGAGGTCATTCAGTTCCAGGGCTACACCCCGCTGGAGAAGCTGGAGATCGCCCGCAAACACCTTCTGCCCAAAGCGATGCAGGCGGTCGGGCTGGGCGACGGCGCTCTTACCGTCACCGACGAAGCGCTCAGCGCCGTTATCTCCGACTACACCCGTGAGGCGGGCGTACGCGGGCTGAAAAAGCGCATGGATACTCTCTGCCGCACGGCGGCCGTTCAGATCGTCCGCGGAAACGATCATCTCGAGGTCACGCCCGATAAGCTTCGGGAATATCTGGATATGAACCCGCTGCGTCACCGCTCCGTGCGGGAGAATACGGTCCCCGGCATTGTTACGGGACTGGCCTGGACCCCCGTGGGCGGCGAGATCCTCTATATAGAGACCATGTTCACCCCCGGCACGGGAAAGGTCATCGTCACCGGCCAGCTGGGCGACGTGATGAAGGAGTCCGCGCAGCTGGCCATCAGCCTGGTCAAGCATATGTTCCCCGGGAGCGCGGCAATGTTTGAGAAAAACGATCTGCACATCCACGTGCCCGACGGCTCCACGCCGAAGGACGGCCCCTCCGCGGGCGTCACGCTCACCACGGCCATCGCCTCTCTTGTGACGGGCCGGGCCGTGCCCTCAACAGTCGCCATGACCGGAGAGGTTTCTCTGCGCGGGGGAGTCAATCCCATCGGCGGACTGCCCGAAAAGCTCATGGCCGCCCAGCGCGCGGGAGTGGAGCGGGTCTTTATCCCCGAGGACAACGCCGACGATCTGCGCGACGTTCCGGAAGAGGTGCGTTCGGCGCTGACGATCGAACCGGTCAAAACCGTCGGCGACATCCTGTCCCGATGCGGAGTAGAGCCTGACGACGTGGTTCTGAAGGCCGTATGATAACCGTATGACAACGGAAAAGGGCTGCCCTTAAGGGCGGCCCTTTTTTTAATTATGACGCTTCGGCTGATTCAATCGATCCAGAGATCTCTCTGCGCGATAATGTCCCCGGGACGGAAAACGATGAATCGTTTTTCGTCGAAGGGCTCCCCGGACAGCAGCTTCGTAAGAAACTCGTAGGACGCGTCGTATACGCAGTGCTCGAAGCCCATCGCTTCGGCTGTAGCCCGGGACTCCCGGAGCACCGGCTCGAGATCATAGCAGTGGGTATCCAGAACGCCGATGCGCCCGTAGTGCCCGAACATCATTTCAAACAGCTCCTGGGCTTCGTCCTCGTCAAAATCCTCGAAGAGCATATGCTTCTGGTTGACAAGGCTTTCGTCTCCCTCCGCCCAGTTGGCGGTTTGGAACATGGTGCCCACGCCTCCCTCGAGCTCCTTCTTTCGCTCACGGGAGCCGATGAACATGGTGATACAGTCGTCTATCCTCGGCAGGACCAGCGTGTAATTGCCCACGCGCAGCCCGGCCATGGCGTTTCCGCAGAACCCGTAGCCCAGCAGGATCCGGTCCGGCGCGATCTCTTTTTCGACCCGGTCCATGGTTTTCTGCAGGGCTTCGCGCAGGTCCTTCGGCTCAACGTGCAGCCCCTTCTCCATCCATATCACTTCGGCGTCGCTTCCGGAGTCCCGGATCGCGGCAAGCGCTTCCGCTTCCATCATTTTGCATACGATGAATACTTCCTTCATATCGATCCCTCACGATGCATATTCCGGAATACGGTCTCCCGCGGCCGCGGTCAGAACGTGAATTCCTCCGGCTCGGCGCCGTAGCGGGTGATGACCGCCTTCGCGCTGTCCAGCCGGAAGACCGCCAGCGTGTCGGAGACCTTTTCGGGGTCACGGCCCATCCTCGCGGCGGACGCTCTCCATATCTCGGAGCGGATCTCCTCGCTTTTTTCCTCGGCGGCCTCGGCGGTTATGCGGATCCATCCGTCCTCGCCCATGGCCGCCATCTCGATCAGCGGCGCGGCTGTGAGCTGCCGGTATACCGGCTTGTTGTTTGTGGTGGAAATATAGATTTTCCCTTCGCGCTCATACAGCGAGCCGAAGGGCCGGACCCGCGCCTGCGGGCCGTCCTCTGTGGCGATGAAATAGGTCTTTCCTTTCAGATACTCATAGGCTTTGTTCATGATCGTCCTCCTCTTTTGTCCGCCGGTCTTCCTGTCGGTAAAATCATATCATGTAATCGGGGGATGTTCAACTCCCCTCCCTGTGAAAAGCGGGCGCTGCCGCTGGACAACCGAAAAAAAAGAGCCTATAATCGTATATATCCACAAATATATCCATATCGGCTGGAAAGGGAGGAAAAACAACATGCGTTACCAGGACTATCGCGGCGAAAAGATCTCGGCGCTGGGCTTCGGCTGCATGCGGCTTCCGGTGCTCAACAACGATCAGTCGCAGATCGATATGCCGAAGGTGGAGGAGATGCTCCTTTACGCGTACGAGCACGGCGTGAACTATTACGATACGGCCTTTCCCTACCACAACGGCTTTTCGGAGATCGCGCTCGGAGAGATCCTCGCGCGGAACAACCTTCGCGACAAGGTGAACATCGCCACCAAGCTCTTCACCCTGCTGATCGGCCATCCCGACTTCGACCCGGAGAAAATGCTCGCCACTCAGCTGGAGCGCCTGAAAACCGACCACATCGATTTTTACCTGATCCACGGCCTCCACGGAGACCAGTGGGAACGGCTGAAGAACGAGTACAACATCATCGAATTCCTCAACGAAAAGCGCCGTCAGGGCGTGATCCGTCACATGGGCTTCTCTTTCCACGATTCTTACGAGGCCTTCGTGAAGCTCATCGACGATTACGACTGGGAATTCGCCCAGATCCAGTACAACTATCTGGACCATGATCTCCAGGCCGGAGACCGCGGTCTGGCGTATGCCAAGGCCAAGGGCATACCTCTGAACATCATGGAGCCGATCAAGGGCGGCAACCTGATCTTCCCGGATTATCCCGCCATAGAGGCCATCCGCGAAAAGCACGGCATTACCGAGTCCAATGCCGAGCTCGCCCTGCGCTATGTCTTCGACAAGGAAAACCTGCACGTGGTGCTTTCGGGCATGAACGAGCTCTCACAGGTGAAGGAAAACATCGCCATTACCGACCGGGCCGGCGTCGGCTGCCTGACCGAAGCCGAAAAGGCCTGCATCGCCGATATCACCGCGTTCCTGGAGACCGTGGATACGATCCCCTGCACGGGCTGCCGTTACTGCACGGAGGGCTGCCCGCAGAAGATCATGATCCCCATGGCCTTCTCCAACTACAACACCGCCGTCAAGTTCGGCAACAAAGCCGCCCAGATGCGAAACTACAGCCGCGCCTGCGCCAATATCGGCGAGTGTGTGGAGTGCGGACAGTGTAAAGAGGCCTGCCCGCAGCACCTGGATGTTCCCGAGCTTCTCAAGAAGGTCCGCGCGTATTTTGAATGATCCGGCCGGGAGCCGGCGCCTTGCGGCGCCGGCTCCCTCGCACAATCCGCCGGTCCCGGGCTTCACGGGGAAGTGATTCGTCCGCGTCATGACACAGAGCGAGGGGAGCTGATATGTCAAAATACGTTTTTTATTTTCTTATGCCGGTGCTGGTTCCGCTCATGGTCCTCACGCTGCCCGACAGCTGGAAGCGGACGAAGCGCAAGCGGACGCTCCTGGCCGTATACGGCGCCGCGGCGGTACTGAGCTTCACGGCCATGATCTCCGCGGCGGGCTTTGTCAGGGGCACCGTCGAGCGGCTCGTTCTGGATTACGGGGCTCTGTTTTTCTTCACCGTCACCGTCTCGGCGATCGTGGTATCCCTGCTGCGGTATCTGCTGGCGTATATATGCATCCAGCTCCACGCCTGGTCCGCTGTGGAAACGCTGCACAGCAACCGGGGATACGCCGTCGCGGTCGCGCTCTGCGCCGCTTTTATCCTGGGAGTCGGGTCGTCCCACTTTAGCGGATGCCGGGTGATGACCTACGATGTGAACCTCACGGACGGTACGAGCGAGCATCCCTCCCAGTGCACGGTCGCCCTGCTCTCCGACATCCATCTGGGCGCCGGGGCCGGCGACGCGCTGGTCGACAGGATATGCGCTCAGACCGCGGAGCTGCGCCCCGATCTGGTGTGCATCGACGGAGATCTCGTGGACATGATGACGCTTCAGGAGGATCTGGACAGCTTTGCCGACAAGATCTCCCGACTGTCTCCGAAATACGGCGTGATCTATGTCGAGGGAAACCATGAAAAGGATTCGGACCTGGACTGCCGGGCAGCCCTGGAAAAGCGGGGCATCCTGTGCCTGTACGACGAGGCGGTCGTTCTAAAAAACGGGCTTGCCGTCGCGGGGCGGCGGGACGCTCACGAGGTCCCCGTCCCGGAGATCCTCTCCGCCGTTTCCGTCCCGGAGGACGCCCCCGCCGTCGTGCTCTCGCACAGGCCGTCCGATCTGACGGAAATGAGCGACCACCCGTATCTGGTGCTCTGCGGGCACACGCACGGATACCAGATCCCGATCTTCGGGCTGATCAATCCCTATCTGAGCGATCTTCCCTACGGGTACCGCGCGTTCGGCCGCATGAGGGCCGTCACCTCGGCCGGCGCGGCAGCCTGGGGTTTCCGGATCAAATGGCCCTCCTACAACGAGATCTGCCTGGTCCGGGTCGTGTTCTGACGAGAGCGGAAGGAGGGGACTACATGAAACACAGCATTCATACCCGGAGAGCGCTGCTGAGCCTGTCGTCGCTGGCTCTCCTGTGTCTGGCGCTGGGTCTGCACACCGTGCGGTCCGTTTACCGTCTGACGCGCTTCACCACGCCGTTCTCCCTATATCTTTTTCTTTTGGGACTGGCGGCCGTATGCTTTGCCGCCGCGCTGAAAATGCTTGAGGAGCTCACCGAACGCATCAGCATCACGGACGAGGAGCTGTCCTATTACGTCTGGTTCAGAAAGACCATGAGCATCCGCTGGGACGAGATCCGCGAGGTCGGCGTGGGCCAGGTGTATACCCCGAAAGGGCTTCGCTACTGCGTTTTCTTCGCCAGCTGCCGCCTCACCGACGAAGAGATCGATAATCTGGACCTGGCCGCGAGCCGGTGCATCTATCTCCACAAGATGACGCGCAGCAATTTCAATATGATCTGCAGCCACTGGTCCGGGGACGAACTGATGCTGATCAACAACTGGATCAGGGACTGATCTGAGCGCAAAGAAAGGAGCCGCCCGAAACCCGGTCGTTTCAGGCGGCTCCCGCGACGTTCGGCCGCTCCGTTCCCGTACAGGGAGCAAACAAAGAAAAAACCTTGGAACTCTTGCGAGATCCAAGGTTTTTCGGTGTTGGCATTGACCTATCTTTCCAGTCCGTCGCCAGACAAGTATTTTCGGCACCGGTGAGCTTAACTTCTGTGTTCGGAATGGGAACAGGTGGACCCTCACCGTTAAAAACACCAACTGTGGTGACCCGTACGGGAATCGAACCCATGTTTGAGGCGTGAGAGGCCTCCGTCTTAACCGCTTGACCAACGGGCCATATGGTACACCTTCAGGGACTCGAACCCTGGACACCCTGATTAAGAGTCAGGTGCTCTACCAACTGAGCTAAAGGTGCATATCTGCGCCCTGAAAACCGAACAAAGGGGGAAGAAGAGGGAGCAGGCATTCCTGCATAATGTAGGTCAAGCCCTCGGGCAATTAGTACCGATCAGCTCAACACGTTACCGTGCTTACACCTCCGGCCTATCAACGTTGTAGTCTACAACGACCCTTACTCCATCAAAGGATGGGAGATCTTATCTCAGGGGGAGTTTCACGCTTAGATGCTTTCAGCGTTTATCTCGTCCAGACGTAGCTACCCAGCTGTGCCGTTGGCACGACAACTGGTGCACCAGAGGTCTG
>CACXMX010000011.1:30062-30746 GCA_902768805.1 Oscillospiraceae bacterium | reverse complement strand
GGATGCGAATGTTCTCCTTGTTGTATATGAAAATATCGTCCGCCGCCCAGCAGGGGTCGGAAAGCCGCCCCTTCTGCGTGAGCAGAGGCACGCGCTCATATCCAGACGCCATCTCTATCCCTCCATCACATGAAGCGCCGCGATCTCCGGGTCGCGGATGCGGCGCATGATCTCATAGGCGTGCCCTTCCAGATAGTCCCAGGTCCCGCCGGTGAGCCCCTCGGCGCGAAGCTCGGCGATCACGGACGTGGAGATACGTTCGATCTTCTCCTCACCGGGTTCGATGAGGATCTCCTCCAGCGGAGCCTTCAGCTCGGAGAGCAGCTCCAGATCGCCCAGCGCGCGGAATGCCCATTTGTAGTAGGGCATGTGGACGCGGTTGAGCAGGAAGACCATCTCCAGCGCGCGGCGGACGAATTCACCGGCCGCCAGCCGCGCCGCGGCCGTCTCTCCGTGACGCAGGCACCGCGCGTAGTTGTACTGCCCGGACTGAGCCATCAGAGCGGCAGCCGCCGCGAGCTTTTTCAGCCGCACATCCTCGGGCATGCCCGTGCGCACCGCCTCCCGGCGCCGGGAAAACTCCCCGGGCCCGTCAAAGAACACCTCGCCGGCGCAGGCCTCGGCCAGGTAGTGCGGCGGGATGCGCAGCCAGGCCATCGCGCTCTCCGGGGCGCCGTCCGTCCC
>CACXMX010000011.1:0-30050 GCA_902768805.1 Oscillospiraceae bacterium | reverse complement strand
AGCCGGTCGTATATCGCCGAAAGGCGGAAAACGGTCTCCCGGCTCTCGCTCTCTGAAACATATACCATGCAGCCCGCGGCAAAGGCGTGATCGCGGGATACCTCGTCGTCGTAGCCCAGGCAGTCCGAGCCCGCGCCGCACAGACCCGCGGCGATCCGGTCCGTAAGCTCCGGGGCCTCCCGCTCCAGCGCCGGGCGGAGCAGGTCCTCCCAGAATCCGCGGGCCAGCTCAAGTCCCTTCATAGATAAGTTCCGCCCTTTCCCGCAGCTCCGCCGCCCTGTCGCTCTGTCCAAGCTCCTCAAAGGCGCCTGCGCATTTGAGCGCCGTGTGCGCGTAATACCCGTCCCATACCGTTTCGGGATCGTCAAAGACCTCCCAGGCGCGGTCCAGAGCGGAGCGCGCCCTGTCCCCGGCGGGATCCTCAAGGGCGTACAGCTGCGCCAGGTTGACTCTTGTCGTCGCCAGGTCCGGGTGGCGCGGGGTTTCCCGAAAGTTCTGCTCCGCCCGCAGGAGATACCGTTC
Organism: Oscillospiraceae bacterium; assembly: GCA_902768805.1. Lineage (GTDB taxonomy): Bacteria > Bacillota > Clostridia > Oscillospirales > Oscillospiraceae > Apopatocola. The sequence continues at coordinate 29,528 of CACXMX010000011.1, read as the reverse complement.
GGCTCCCGCGAGATCGCCCAGCGCCCTCAGCGCGGCGGACATGTTGTTGTACAGCGCGGCGAGGAGCGGGTCCCCGGGGCGCAGCACGGAGTGAAAGATCGCCTCTGCCTCGCGGTAGAGAGGCATCGCCTCCTCCGCGCGCCGGAAAGCCGCCAGACCGGTGGCGGCGTTGATCAGGATCGTACCGCGGCTGCGCCGGTCAAGACGCGCCTTTGCAAGGAGCGGCATGGCCTCCTCCATGGCGGAGCGAAAGCCGCTCTCCCTGCCGCACATGCGGTAAAAGCCCATGAGCTCGCTGCACAGCGAAAGCGTCAGGGCTTCATCGCGCCGTTCCCGCGCCCGGTCGCGGGCGTCGAGAAGCAGCTTTTCGGCCTCGTCCCATCGGCTCCTGCCGATCAGGGCGTCCAGTTTTTCCGTGAGTTCCCGCACGCCGTGTCCTCTCCCGGTCACTTTCCGGTAAAAATCGCGCCCAGCGCTCTGTGGAGCGGAGTGACGGTTTTGTAATACCGGGAATAGACCTCGTTGTAGATCCTCATGTACAGCGCGTGCTCGTCCGGGTCCGGCTCAAAGGTGTCGCGCAGACGCACCATGCGCTCTACCGCCTCTTCATAGCCGGAGTACTCCCCCGCGGCGACAAAGCAGCACACCGCCGCGCCGAGAGAGGTCGCCTCGCTGGTCTGCGTACGGGACACGGGCAGGCCGAACATATTCGCCGTGATCTGGCAGATCGCGTCGCTGCGGCTGCCGCCTCCGCCCAGAAAAAGGCGGGTGATCTTCTGCCCGGAGCGTTTCTCCATGCCGAACAGGCCGTCCATCAGTCCGAAATTCAGTCCCTCGATGATGGCGCGGTAGATATGATATTTCGTATGCGCGTCGGTAAAGCCGATCATGGCCCCGCGCGTGTTGGGCGTGGAGAGGCCCGGCGTCCAGTGCGGGAGCACCAGCAGCCCCTCGCAGCCGGGAGGGATCTCTCCCAGATGCCGGTCAAGGAGCTCCTCCACGGCGCAGCCGAGCCTTTTCGCCTCCGCCGTTTCCCCGGCGGCAAAGTTCTCGCGGAACCATGTGAGCATCCAGTAGCCTCTCAGCAGCTGGATCTCGGGATTGTACATGTCGTTGGGCACCGCGGGATAGGCCGGCATGAAGGGAGTGGGCTCGAAGTACCTGCGGGTGGCGAACTGCACGGTGCAGCTCGTGCCGAAGGACAGCGCCGCCCGGTCCTCCCGGATCACGGACAGTCCCACGGTCTCGCAGCCCTTGTCCGAGCCGGACGCGTACACGGGAAGGCCCGCGCTCAGCCCGGTGAGAGAGGCCGCCTCCTCCGTCACTCCGCCGAGCACTGTTCCCGACGGGACCGCCTCGCAGAGCATCCGCTGTGGGATGTCGTAGGCGTCGCGCGTGAGGCCGTGCTCGTCCCAGCGGCGGTTTTTGTAGTCATAGGGGAATTTGGCCAGAAGCGAGGCCTGGCTGTCGGCCAGCCGGCCGGTGAGCCGGAAGTTGAGATAGGTGGACAGGCAGACGTACTTGTCCGTCTTCGCCCAAAGCTCCGGTTCGTTCTCGGCGATCCAGTTGCACGCGGCGGTGCGCTGCAGCATCCGGATGGTCTCGCCCATGCCGACGAGAGCAAACAGGGCCCGGCGCGCCGCGGAGAGCTGTTTGGGGTGCTCGGCGCGGCGCTGGTCCATCCACAGTATGCAGTCTCGAAGCGGTTTTCCGTCCGCGTCCAGGCACACCGTGGTGTCGCGGAAGACGGTGACGGTGACGCCGCGGACTCGCGCGAAAGCATCCGGGTATTCGTCTCTGAGCTTCTTCCCCACAGCGCACATATGGGCGAAATAGTAGTCCGGGGACTGCTCGGCCAGATTGGGGCGCTGGGAAAAATACGGCCGCTCATAGGTTTCCCGCACGAGAGCCAGGAAAGCGCCGTCACGGTCTATCAGCGATCCGCGCAGCCCCTGCGTGCCCACATCGAAAACAAGAAAGAGATCGCGCTCCGAACCCTGCGCGCTCATTTCGCGCCTCGGAAGAAGTCGCGCAGCCTGTGCAGCCAGCCGGTCTTTTCCTCAGGGAGCTCCTCGGGGAGCTTCTCCACGATGCGCTCGCCGAAATAGCGGTACAGCCGGTCCTGGCTGGAGGTGCCCGGAACGACCGGGATGCGGGTGTAGGTGCCGTCGGAGTTCATCGTCCAGCAGCGCTCGCTGTCCTGCCGCAGCATCTCGAGGATATAGAGCACGTCGGTGCGCAACTCCTCGGTGGTGCACTCCACGAACACCTCCACGCGCCGCTGGGTGTTGCGGTTGAGAAGGTCTCCGGAGCCGACGAAGATCCTGAGATCCTCCCCGTCGCCGAAGCTGAAGATCCGCGAGTGCTCCAGATAGCGGCCCACCACGCTCCGGACGGTGATGTTGTCCGTGAAGCCGGGGATGCCCGGGAGCAGGCAGCAGATGCCGCGCACGAACATCTCGATCTTTACCCCGGCCCTGGAGGCGGCGATCAGCGCGCGCATGATCCCCAGGTCGTTCATGGAGTTGACCTTGATGGCGATGTGTCCCGCGCTTCCCTTGAGCCGTTCGCGCTCGATCATCTCCAGCACGCGGGTGCGGTAGCTGTTGGGGGCCACCCACAGCTCCTCCGTCTCAGAGGGCGCCTGACCCAGCGCCAGGGACTCGAACACCTGCGCGGCGTCGCGTCCGACCTCCTGCCGGGAGGTGATCACGGTGATGTCGGTGTACTGCTCGCTGGTGGTCTCGTTGTAGTTGCCCGTGCCCACCTGCGTGATATAGCTGACCTTATCGTCCTTCATGCGGGTGATCAGGCAGAGCTTGGAGTGGACCTTCATGTCCGGCAGCCCGTAAATGACCTGGCAGCCGGCGTCCTCCAGGACCTCGGAGTAGTCGATGTTGCTCTGCTCGTCGAAGCGTGCGCGCAGCTCCAGCAGGGCCAGAACGCTCTTGCCCCGGTCGGCGGCATAGGCCAGCGCCGCCGCCACCTTGCTGCTGGCGGACAGCCGGTAGAGCGTGATGCAGATCGACACCACGCTCGGATCGTCCGCCGCCTCGTAGAGCAGCTCCACGAAGGGATTCATGCTCTGGAACGGATAGCTCAGCAGCATGTCCTTTTTCTCAAGATAGGAGAAAAGCTCTCCCTTCTGGAGCTTGACGTTGCGGTGGGGACGCCGGTCGTCGTATTTCATGCCGGGCTCTTTGCGGATGCCCGAGCCGAAGCCGAGCTCGAAAGGCAGGCTGCGCACGAACACATTGCTCTCGGGCACCTTCAGGGCCTTGACGAGCATGCCGAGCAGCTTCGGAGAGGGCTTGCCGCTGATCTGCAGACGCACCGGCTGCTGGCGCTTGCGCTTGCGCAGCATCTTCTCCATGCTGGCGCGGAAATCCGCGTCCATGCTGCCCTCCAGTTCGTTCTCGATAAAAACGTCGGCGTTTCGGGTGACCTGGATGATCACGGCTTCGCGCACCTCCTGCTTTTTGAACAGCAGCGAGGCGTAATAGCGCACAAGCTCGGCGGTGAGGATGACCTTCTGCCGGCCCTCCACCTCCACGACCCGGTAGGGCGGCACGCGGATCACGGGCACCAGGCCCATGCGGATGTCGTCGTTCTTGTCGTTCTTGTCCGATTTTCCGCCCTTGACGTTTTTGTCGCCCTTTTTGAGCGCGACGGCCACCCATGCCTCCCGATTCCCGATGAACGGGAAGGGATGCTCCGCGTCCACCACCCGCGGCGAGAGCAGCGGGCGGATCTCCGAGAAGAATTTGCGTGCCATGACCTCGTCGACCTTGCTGACCTTGCGGAAATCGACGATATCGACGCCGGCGGCCTTCAGGTCCTGAACGATGGAACGGTAGGTCTTCTGCACCAGGCTCTGCTGGGCGTTCACCTCGGCGATGATGTGCCGGAGCTGCTCGGCGGCGGTCCAGCCGGTCTTCTCGTCGCGCTCATTGGGAAGCAGCACGGCGCTGTGGGTCAGCGAGCCCACGCGCACCATGAAGAATTCCTCCAGGTTGGAACGGTAGATCCCCAGGAACTTCAGCCGCTCCAGCAGCGGCACGGAGCTGTCCCCCGCCGTTTCCAGCACGCGCAGGTTGAACTGCAGCCAGCTCAGCTCGCGGTCCTGAAAGCAACCGGGATCCTCGGGCTCGGAGGTCTCCTGTTCGGGAGCTTCCGGTTCCGGAGCGCTCTGCGGTGCGGCCGCTTCTTCGATCGGAGTTATTTCTTCTTCCCGGAGCTCTTCGAGGTTTGTTTCGAGTTCGTCCACGTGCACTTCATCCCCCTGACGACGTTTTCCTTCACCGCCCGCTCCAGAGCGTCGGTCACGATCTGCAGCGTGCGGATCCGGGCGTATTTCTTATCCACGGATTCAATGATATACCACGGCGCGTACTCGGTGCTGGTCTGGCGGAGCATGTCCTCCACGGCCTCCTCGTACTGCGGCCACTTCTCTCTGTTGCGCCAATCCTCGTCGGTGATCTTCCACTGCTTCTCCGGCGTGTTCTGCCGCGCCTGAAAACGCTCGAGCTGGGTATCGGGATCGATATGGATCCAGAACTTGAGCACCACGGTGCCCCAGTCGGTGAGCTCCTTCTCAAACTCGTTGATCTCGCCGTAGGCGCGCTTCCAGTCGTCCTCGGAGCAGAAACCCTCGATGCGCTCCACCATCACCCGGCCGTACCAGGTGCGGTCAAAGATCGTGACGTGCCCGCTGCGGGGCAGCTTCGTCCAGAAGCGCCACAGATAGTGCCGGGCCAGTTCTCCGGGAGTGGGGCTGGCCACGGGGATCACGTCGAAGCCGCGCGGATCGAGAGGATAGGCGATGCGGCGGATGTTCCCGCCCTTGCCGGCGGCGTCCCAGCCCTCGTAGCAAAGCACCACGGGGATGCGCTTGCGGTAGATCTTGTTGTGGAGTTTGGCGAGCTTGTCCTGCAGGCGCTTGAGCTCGGCCTTGTATTCCTCGTCGCTGATCGTGGCGGTGAGATCCGCGTCCTTCTGGGACGGGCCGCCCAGGAGCGGGAACTTTTTGTCCGTGGCCTTGCCCACGTATCTCCCCTTCTCCAGGCCTTTTTCCACCACCTTGGAGATCGCCCTGAAGGCGTCCAGACGGGCGCGTGTGCCGCTTTCGGCGTCCAGCACGGTCCAGGGCCAGACCTTGTCCGTAGCCTCCATGAAGCGGTCGTAGGCCTTTTTGAAGCGATCGTACTCCTGGTTCTGCCAGAGATCGTCTCCGGTGATGCGCCACTCGGTGTTCTTGTTCTCGTGCAGCTCGCAGATGCGGCGGAGCTGCTCCTTTTGGGAGATATGCGCAAACAGCTTCACGACCAGATAACCGTTGTCGCGCAGCTGCCTTTCGAAGATGTTGCAGGACTCGATGCGCCGCTCATATTCCTCCGGGGTGATCTCCCGACGGAGATACTTGCCCACGCAGTCCTCCATCCAGCCGGTGTCCATAAACAGGAATTTGCCGTTCTCGGGAAGCACGTCGAAGAATTTTTTGAGGAACGGGTAACGCTCCTCGCTCTCGCTGACGCGCGCGAAGGTCGCCACGCTGAAGAAGCGGGGATCCATCTCCGAGATCAGCTCGTTGATGAGATAGCCCTTTCCGGCGCTGTCCCAGCCCTCGAGCAGCACGATCACCGGAAGCTTGGCCTCGCGGATATCCTGCTGACGGGCAACCAGCGCGTCGCGGAGAGATTTGATCTCGTCCTTGCGCTCTTTTTTGTTCATACCGTCGTTTTTACGCTGAAAATCCTGCAGCATCAGGACCGCCTCCCTGTCGGTATTTTTATGCTATAAACATAGCACAATCCTTACGTCATGTCAAAACGAACAGGCGCTTCCTGCGCCTCGAAAAAGGCGGGTGAAGGGCGCGGCGCGCGGTGATTGAAGCCTCGCCCTTCCTGTGCTATGATGGGCGCGGAAAACACCGCTGCGGGAGGTCCGCCATGACACTGAACATACCCGAATACGCGGCCCTGGCGCTCGACAGGCTCGAGGCGGCGGGCTATGAGAGCTACGTCGTCGGAGGCTGCGTGCGCGACGCGCTGCTCGGCCGTACGCCCCACGACTGGGATATCACCACCTCCGCCGCGCCGGAGGAGGTGGAAGCCGTGTTCCGCGGCAGCCGGGTGCTGGAGACCGGGATAAAGCACGGCACCGTCACGCTCATGACCGGCGGCGGCCCGCTGGAGATCACCGCCTTTCGTTCCGAGGGGGATTATTCCGACGGGCGGCGGCCCGACAGCGTTGTCTTCGTGCGCGACATCCACGAGGACCTGCTGCGCCGCGACTTCACCGTGAACGCCATGGCGTACAGCCCCCGCCGGGGCCTGCGCGACGACTTCGGCGGACGGGAGGATCTCTCGGGGCGCATACTGCGCTGCGTGGGCCGCGCGGACGACCGTCTGCGCGAGGACGCCCTGCGCATCCTCAGGGCCCTGCGCTTCTGCGCGCGATACGGCCTTGCCGCCGAGCCGGAGACCGACGCCGCCCTGAGGCGCAATCGGGCCCGTCTGGGGAACGTATCCGCCGAGCGCATCTTTTCCGAGCTCAAGGGGATCCTCACGGCCCCCGGCGCGGGAACGATGATGCTCTCCTACCCCGAGATCTTCTTTACCGTCTTCCCGGAGATGGAGCCCATGCTCGGCTTCGACCAGCACAGGCCGGACGCGCACATCTACGACGTGTGGGAGCACACCGCTCATGCCGTGGACGCGGCGCCGGACATCGTCGAGGTCCGCCTGGCCCTGTTCTTCCACGACTGCGGAAAGCCCGCCACCTTCACCGCCGATCCCGATACGGGACGCGGACATTTCTACACCCACCCCGGCGTGAGCGCCCGGATGGCAGACGCCATGCTCAGAGGCATGAAAAGCGACACCGCCGCGCGCGAGACCGTCACGGCGCTTGTGGAAAACCACGAGAGCAAGCCGGGAGCAAACCGCAAAGCTCTGCGCCGTCTCCTCCGCCGCCTGGGGCCGGATACGACGCTGCTGCTTTACGAGGTCCGCCGCGCCGACGCCCTGGCCCACGCGCCGGAGCTCGCCGCGCGCCTTGCCGTTGAACTGGAGGCCGAGTCCGCCCTGCTCCGGGAGATCCTCGCGGAGGAGAACTGCTTCACGGTGAAGGACCTGGCCGTGAGTGGGCGGGATATGATCTCCCTGGGCCTGTCCCCCGGGCCGGAGATCGGCGCCGTACTGGACGCCCTGCTCGGGGAGGTCACCGACGAGACGCTGCCCAACGAGCGCTCCGCGCTTTTAAAGCGCGCCGAAGAGATGCTTCGCCAAAAATAAGAACCGCCCGGTCACAGATGTGATCGGGCGGATCTCATTTCTCAGCCGTAGTCCTGCGTGGCTGTGAAGGCTGTGAAATCGTTGTAGTTGACAAAGAAGCGCACCGTGCGGGTCTCTACCTCCAGAGCGAAGTACATGTACTTCGAGTCGGCGGGGTTGAGCGCCGCCTGAATGGACTTCATGCCCGGGCTGCAGATCGGTCCGGGCGGCAGTCCGGCGTACAGATAGGTGTTGTACGGGCTGTCCGTAGCCTGGATGATCTCGGGCGATACGCGGGATTCGCCGGTGGCGCGCCGGGCGTATACCACCGTGGAGTCCACCTGCAGCGGCATGTTCGCCTTGAGACGGTTGTAAATGACCGAGGCGATCAGCGCCCGCTCGTCGTCGTTGGCGGCTTCCTTCTCGATCATGGAGGCCACGGTGATCACCTGGCGGAAGGTGAGATTGAGCGCCGAGGTCTTCTGCCACATCTCCTCGGTGATATGGTAGTGCATGTTCGACAGGAACTTGTTGATGGCGCTGGACGCCTGCATCCCCTGATAGAAATAGTACGTATCCGGGAACAGGAAGCCCTCCAGCCGGTTGGGATCGCCGGTCTCCACCCCCTCGAGGAAGGCATAGGAGAACTCGGTGTCCGCGGCGGCGCGGTAGAGGTCCTCGGCCGCGCATACGCCGTTCTCCTCCAGCCTGGCAAAGATCTGGTCCATGTTGAAGCCCTCGGGGAACATGACCAGGGTCTGCAGCTGGGAGTCGGCTCCGGCGCGCATCTTGGTGACCAGGGCGCGGTAGTCCAGATTGGTGGCCAGGGCGTAGGTCCCCGGGTCGACCTTCAGATCGGCGTGGGAGAAGCCCGAATAGAGCCGGAACAGCCATTTATAGTTGATGAGCCCGGCGTCTTTGAGGATGGCGGAAACGGAGTTGATGTCTGCCGCCCGTACGGTCTTCGTTCCGGTCACATTGCCGTCTTCGTCGGTGACGTCCACCACGCGGTTGGAGAAGATCTCTGCCGGGAGCGTGACCTCCACGGTGCCCTCGGGCTTGTTGAGCGCCAGGACATCCGAGGCGGACATCCACAGGAACACCGCCAGAACAATGCTCAGGCTGATGATGAACATCGCATACATCAGCCCGCCCAGGCAGCCGATGCGTCCGTCCCTGCGCGTGCGGATGGGGCGGTAGTCCCGTTCCGCCTCCCAGGGATCCGGATCTCCGGTTTTCTCTTCGCGTTTCTTTCGGGGCGGAGCGGGTTCGATCTTCCGTTTGACGGGCTTCTTTTTCTTGGGCCCGGCGCGTTTGGCCGGTTTCTTTTCGGCCGGCTTTTTCGCCGGGGCCGGCTTTGCCGCGCTCTCCGGCGCCGGAGTCTCCCCGGGGGCGGGAGGTGTCTCCTCGGAATGAGTTTCGCCCATGCTCCCGCCGGCCCCGGAGGCTTCTTCCTCCGGAGCTGTTCCGGGCTCGGGCACGGAGCCCTCGTTTACCGGTACGGTCCCGGCCGGAAGGATCTCCTCCTCCGGCAGGCCCAGGGCACGGGGTCTTTTCCTGTCGGTGGGGCCGGCCCAGTGCACCGCTCCGGCGTGCTCCTCTCCGGGGAGAGGGGCCGTTTTTTCTTCATCCGTCATGCGAGTTCTCCCGAGGACGGCCTGTCCTCAGATCTGTGAAAATACCTGACCAATATTCTGGCGGATCACCAGCTCCGCCATGTCGTCGTAGGGCGTGGAGCCCCTGTTCACCAGCACCATATGCTTCCCGCGGAAATAGCGGATCAGCCCGGCGGCGGGGTACACCGCCAGCGAGGTGCCGCCTACGATCAAGACGTCCGCGGCGCGGATATAGTTCACAGCGGAATAGAGATCCTGCTCGTCGAGCCCCTCCTCATAGAGCACCACGTCGGGCCGGACGATGCCGCCGCAGCTGCAGCGCGGGATCCCTGTGCCCTCGTTGACGAAGCTCTCGGGATAGGGCTTGCGGCATTTGGCGCAGTAGCAGCGGTGGATGGAGCCGTGGAGCTCGATGACCTTTTTGCTGCCCGCGGCCTGGTGCAGCCCGTCTATGTTCTGAGTGATCACGGCGCGCAGCTTCCCCTCGCTCTCCAGTTCGGCCAGACGCAGATGCGCCGCGTTGGGCTTCACGTCCTTCGGCGGGATCAGCTTCGCGCGGTAAAAGCGGTAGAATTCCTCCGGGTCCCGCTCGAAAAAGCTGTGGCTGATGATCTCCTCCGGGGGATATTTGTACTCCTGATTATAGAGCCCGTCCACGCTGCGGAAATCCGGGATCCCGGACTCGGTGGATACGCCGGCCCCTCCGAAAAAAACGATGTTGTCGCTCTCGGCCACCCATTGCCGGAGCAGCGCGATCTTTTCGTCCATGTCCGTACCCTCCCCTGTTCTTCAAATGATGAATCATTATACCAAACCGCCGGAGCGATGGCAAGAAAAGACCCGCCTCATAAGAAGCGGGTCTTCGGCCGATCAGTAGTAGCGTTTGTTCTTGCGGGCGGCCTCGGATTTCTTGCGGCGCTTAACGCTGGGGCTCTGGTAGTATTCCTTCTTCCGAAGATCGGCCAGAACTCCGGCCTTGGCGCAGGAGCGCTTGAAGCGCTTCAGAGCCGCATCCAGAGACTCGTTCTCCTTCACGTGGATCTCAGACATCTATATCCCTCCCTCCGCAGGCGCCGAAACGCTGGGGGACCATACTTTCGGCTTTTAACGTGAGTATTATAAACGCTCGGTTTGTTCTTGTCAACCATAATTTGCCGCATCGTGCCGCGGATTCACTCCTCGAACGGCTCGACGTTCTCACGCAGCATCTCCTCCTCGGCGATGCGGGCCGTCTCCTCTATGACGGCCTCGTAGCCGGTGAGCGCGGCGAAGGGCGCGAACTGCGCGGCCCTGTCCGAGCGGGGCATGCGCGGCCGCGTCTGCGAAACATGGTGCGGCAGATACAGGATATCGTCGTAGCGGTGCTCATCACCGGATGACGCTCTCATGCCTTGTGCCCTCCTATCTGACTGTTCCGGTCGCGGGCGGTGGCGCCCTCCTCCAGATTCATCCCCTTGAGGATGGCGTTCTTCCCGTAGCGCTTGCGGATGGCCAGCACCGCGTCCTGGCGGCGCCGTTCCCGTTCCGGGTCCTTCGGCTTCGTTTCGCTCTCCGCGGCCGGAGCGAAATCCCGGAACAGGTCCATCTGCTCCCCCGCCCCGTCCGTCCGCGCGTCGGACTCCGGGGCGATGTTGTCGGCGGTCACGTTCAGCCGCCGTACCAGCAGCTTCGGGTCCACCACCCGGTCGAAGAGATCCATGACCGCCTCGGTGATCTCCCGCGTGGAGGAGGTCGGAGCGCTCAGGTTCGCCGTGCCGTGGGCGTGCTTGGGGACGAGCCGCCCGTAGTAATCCTTGACGAGCGCCCCGTCGTAAGCCTCGGCGCGGGCGGGATCGTCCAGATTCTGCCGGTCGTAGCCCACGGTGAGCACCATGCGGTCCGTCACCAGTCCCTTTTCCACCAGATCCATCACCAGCTGGTCCGTCATCTCCCGGACCACCAGCTTCGCCTTGGAAAAGTCGTAGGGTACGGAGAGCACCTGCCCCGAGCTCAGGGAGCTGCTGCGGGGCTTATACGCCTTGATGTCCGCGATGGTGCAGGGCTCCCAGCCCCAGGCGTGGTCGATGAGCAGCTCGGCGTTGACGCCGAAGGTGCGGTAGAGCAGCGCCTCGTTGTAAAACTCGTTGTCTCCGCCCAGGGAGCAGCGGGCAATATCCCCCATGGTGTACAGCCCCAGCTCTTCCAGCCGGCGCTCGTAGCCCCGCCCGACCCGCCAGAAATCCGTAAGCGGCCGGTGGGTCCACAGCAGTTTCCGGTAGCTGATCTCGTCCAGCTCCGCGATGCGCACGCCGTCCGCGTCGGGAGGCGACTTTTTCGCGACGATGTCCATGGCGATCTTGGCCAGATACAGATTCGTCCCGATGCCGCAGGTGGCGGTGATGCCGGTGGCGCGCAGCACCTCGCGGATCATCCTTATCGCCAGCTCGCGGGCCGTCAGCCGGTAGGTGCGCAGATAGTCCGTTACGTCGATGAATACCTCGTCGATGGAATAGACGTGGATGTCCTCCGGCGCCACGAAGCGCAGATAGATATTGAAGATGCCGCCGCTGTACTGCATGTAGTAGCGCATGCGCGGCTTGGCCGTGATGTAATCCAGCGACAGCGAGGGATCGCGCTCCAGCTCCCCGGCGTCGCAGGAGGAGCCCGTGAAGCGGTGCCCGGGCGCCAGGCGCAGACGGCGCGCGTTGATCTCCTTCACCTTCTCCACGACCTCGTACAGCCGGGCGCGGCCGGAGATGCCGTATCCCTTCAGGGCCGGCGTCACCGCAAGACAGATCGTCTTCTCCGTGCGGGAGAGGTCGGCCACCACGAGATTGGTGGTGAGCGGGTTCAGTCCCCGCTCGGCGCACTCCACCGAGGCGTAAAACGACTTGAGATCGATGGCCAGATAGGTCCGTTCCGATCCGTTTTCCATGGCGCCGCTCCTCCCTTCTTCCGTGCTGTTTTCATTATATTAGCTTATTAAGCGAATTTCAAGGGGAATTTACGGGATTTTCGTCTCGACAGAAGCGGGAAAACGGTATATAGTGGGGGCACAAATACAAACCCACGAGGTGAACGCCATGCGCATTGCCATTCCCTATGTCAAGGATCTCGGCACCGTCGCTCCGCTGTTTGAGGAGGCGGCCGATTTCAAGCTGTACAATCTGGTCAACGGCGAGATCGTATCGGATCTCTCGCTCCCCTCCTTCGGGACCGGAAGCGCCGCCATGCTGGACTTTCTGAAAACCGCCCGGGCGGACGTGCTCATCTGCGGCGGCATCACCGGCGAGGCCCGCAGGGCTGTGGTCTCCGCGGGGCTGGCCTCCTACCCCGGCTTCGGCGGCAAGGTCGACGATCTGGCCCGCGCCTTCGCGACAGGTTCGCTCCAGCAGTCCGTGAGCGGCGAGTGCGAGGGCTGCAGCGAGAACTGCGGCGAGGGCGAATGCCCGCACCACAGTCATAGTCATTGAATAATGAAAAATGAATGGTGAATAACGAACAATTGTGGTATCGCTCCGCGATGGTTTTCATTCCATCCGAAGGATACCACAATTTTTATCTATTCATTATTCATTATTCATCATTCACCATTCAAAGGATCATTTCCAGCACGAATACCACGGCGCAGCAGGCCGCGGCCACCGTGAGCAGGCTGCCGTTGAACCAGGAGACCGCGATCCCCACCGCCAGCGCCGCCACGCCGGCCAGAGGAACGTTCGTAGCCTCCACGATGGCCGGGAAGGTCATCACGGCCAGGGTGACATAGGGCACGTAGTACAAAAACGAGCGCAGGAAGCGGCTGCGGATCGGACGGCGGATCAGTGTGAGAGGCAGCACGCGGATGAGATAGATCACCGCGAAGGCCACGAGGATATATACCCAGTTACGCATCGCCGCTCTCCTCCTCTCTCGGGAACAGCAGCGCCGCCAGAGACGACAGCCCCACCGTGAGAACGATGGTGCGCGTGCCGGCGCTCAGCGGCAGATACGCACCCGCGGCCCAGCTGGAAGCAAAGCCCACGATCACGCACAGGGCGATGGCAAGACTTTTTTTCATCGGCGGGATGATGATGGCCAGGAACATCCCGTAGAGAGCCACGCTCAGCGCGCTCACCGCCCGGACGGGCAGCAGATTGCCCATGATGATCCCCAGCGCTGTTCCGACGGCCCAGGCCGGAACGGAAACGGCCATGGCCCCGTAGTTGTACATCGGCTCCAGCCGGCCCGGCCGCGCGATCGTGATGGCGAAGATCTCGTCGGTGACGCCCGCGCCGAAAAGATACCGGTGCGCGTTGGGCATTTTGGGGTCGATCTTCTGGCTCATGGCGCAGCTCATCAGGAAATACCGGGCGTTGGTGATGAGCGTGAGGATCGCGGTCTCAAGATAGGTGGCGCCGGCGCCGATCATCGTAAAGAGCGCGTACTCCCCCGCCGAGGCGACGCACAGCGTGCTGGCGATAAAGCCCTGAAAGGCCGTAAGTCCCGCGTTGCGCGCGGCGATGCCCAGCGAAAACGCCACGGCGAAATAGCCCAGCGCGATCGGGATGCCGTCGCGGAAGCCCTCCAGGAACACGGTCCGTTTTGTCTGTTTCTCTGCCATAGGTCCCATCACTTGCGGTTAAAATTTCATTGTTATGGATTAATACCACATTTTTCGCCCCGTGGCAAGAGGCGGAGAGAATAAAACCGCAAATCGTTGCATAAGGGCGGGAGTTGATGTATAATGAATTGCCAAATTCTGTAAAGAAGGGTTATCCTGATGACTTCTCGCCGCATTCAGTACAATTCCCCCGTGGTGCTCAGCTTCGCTCTTATAAGCCTGCTGGCGCTTCTTCTCGGCACGCTCACCGGCGGCTGGGCCACAGCCCGGCTTTTCTGCGTATACCGCTCTCCCCTTACCGACCCGCTGACCTATCCTCGCTTTTTCCTTCACGTGCTCGGGCACAGCGGCTGGGAGCACTACAGCGGCAACATCATGCTGATGCTGGTGATCGGCCCCCAGCTGGAGGACCGCTACGGCAGCCGCACCCTCGCCTACGCCATGGGGATCACGGCGTTCCTTACCGGCGTGATCCAGTTCGTGTTCTTCCCCGCCACCGCGCTGATGGGCGCCTCGGGCATCGTGTTCATGATGATCCTGCTGGCCTCCATGGGCGGCGGAAAGGGCGGCGGCATCCCGCTCACGCTGATACTGGTGGCGCTGTTCTATATCGGCGGCGAGCTGCACACGGCCCTCACCACAGCCGACGACATCTCCCAGCTCAGCCATGTGATCGGCGGCGTCTGCGGCGCCATCATCGGCTTCCGCCTGCAGAAAAACTGAATATCTCCCGATAAAGAAGCAGGATCGGCCCGAAGGCCGGTCCTGCTTCTTCTATCCTGTCACCTGAGCGGGCGGAGCCTTATTCTCTTCAGGCTGCCTATATATTTCCTCAGGTCCGCTGCGGGAAAAGGCCTGCCGTGGGCCGGATACAGCACGGCGCTTCCCCGTCTCAGGATCACCTCCCAGGACTTTTTGTACTCCGCGAGATTCCCTATCCAGATGATCGTCCGCCTGACCGAGGGAAATCCGTTCATGGCCGCGTCCCCGCAGAACAGGCTATCTCCCATCACAAGAGAGATATGGTCCGCGGTGTGCCCCGGCGTCTCCATGATCTCACAGGGAAAGCCCGACTGCGCGAACCGCCCGGAGCCGATAGGCACCAGCCGGTCGAGATACTCGTCCTTTATGGGCGGATACCGGTGCTCTCCATGCCCGAACAGGGCGAGAAGGCGGCAGAACAGATACGCCCTGAGAGACGAGCAGCCGCCATCAAAGGAATTCTGCCCGCGTTTCAGTCCTTCGACAGCCTTGGGATGCAGGATCACCTCCGCCCCCGTCGCCTCGAGCACCTCGTTGAGAAAGCCGACGTGGTCGTCGTGCGCGTGGGTAAGAAAAACATATCTGATCTCTTCGGGCCGGATACCGTGTTTCTTCAGCTGCTTTCTGAAGCGCGGGAAGCCTCCGGCATACCCGGTGTCGATCAGGATGTATCCTTTATCGGAGGAGATCAGATAGTTATTCACCACGCGGGTGCCAAGATTCAGGACCATATTATATCTCCGGATCTCTTTGTTTCTTCCCGGATGATCCATGATTTGGTCTTCCGGCGGTCGTATTCCTTTGCGGCTGATACCCAATACGCGGCACCCGGATCGATCGGGCGCCGCGCTGTACGTCGTCTCTTTATTCCTCCGCCGGGAGAGCCGGGGCGTCTCTTTCTTCGGGCGCTTTTTCCAGCAGTTCCGGATGGGCGAGCAGCTTTTTGAACTGAGCGAATGCCTGGGCGAAGTAGTGCCCGTTGGCGATGCGCTCGTCCATCACCACGCCCAGGGGGATGCAGCGGTCGAAGACGATGCCCTCCCGTGTCCGGCGCGGCACCTCGCGCAAGTTGCCCATGGCGACGGCGGTGCTCGTGGTGCCGAACTGATAGATATGGTGGTAGATATGGTTGGTGCGGATGCTGGCCAGATTGGTGATCAGGAAGCTGGCGTGGAACGGGCTCACGTCGATGAGCCACCGCGGAAGCAGCCCCAGCCGGTCGGCCAGGCGGATCAGCCCGATGAGGAAACCCAGCAGCCAGCTCATCTTCATGAATACATTCATGATGGAGTCAAGGGAGTTGGCCTCTCCGAGTTGCCGGTTCTGGTCGATATAGGCGGTGATCTTCTTCTGAACGTCGAAGATATCGTCGGTGTATTCCAGACGGATCTTGGACATGGTGTCCTGATCCGTGCCGGGCTTGAGCACCACCATGGAGGCGGTGACGTCGTTGTGCTGATAGATCTTCTTGCCCACGACGAAGCGGTTGAGTGCGGGATACTGCTCCATGGTGCGCAGATACGCCGTAAGGATCAGCGCCAGATGACTGACGGAACGCCCCTCTTTGCGTTTCTCGTTCATATATGCCTTGAGCGGCGCCTCGGGGATGTCGATGGTGACCATGTTCATCGCGTCGTAGCGCTTGGTAAGGAAATACGGGATCAGGTAGTACATGGGGTCCTCCTGGCGGACCCGGGTTCCGTCTTTTCTCATGCTCACACCTCTCTCTCTTCAATGATCTCTGTATGCGGGTATTGTAGCCCGCTCTTTAAAGCTGTGTCAAGTTCCAAATCTCTAACCGGCGGCAGATTCATTCAAAATTTGAATTTTTTGTGAATTCCGATGATTGTTCATGACTTTTTTACGTTTTCGTAATAAAATTCAGGCAACAGGCAGGATCTGGAGGGATCTTTCTTGAAACGCTTCGATTCGGGCTCAAAGCCCCGTTTTCGTTTTATGGAGGGGCGATACGGAGCCGACGCGCTGGGCCGCTTCTTATCCGTGAGCGGATGCGTGATCATGCTCCTGGCCGTGATCTTCCGGTCGGTATGGAACGGGATATTGAGCAATCTTTTTGTCTCGCTCGCTCTGCTGTGCCTTATCTTATGCTACGGCCGCGTCCTCTCGCGGAACATAAGCGCCCGGCAGAAGGAAAACGACCGGTACCTGCAGAAGGAGCATGCCGTATACGACTGGTTTGCCTTGAAGCGCGACTGCTTCGTTCAGCGCAGGGATTACGCCTTTTTCCGCTGTCCCGGCTGCGGGCGCACGGTCCGGGTCCCCAAGGGGAAGGGCCGCATCCGCATCACCTGCCGCCATTGCGGCTTCAGTTTCGAGAAGAAGACCTGAACACCCTGAGTTTCTATAAAAATATCTCCGCCCCTTCCCCGTCGGGAAGAGGCGGCTTTTTTATGCGGGGTCCTGCCGGACGGAGAAGCTCTCTCCCTCCCACACAATGCTCACGGGACCTTCGCAGGTGCGGTAGAGCGTGACGTTCAGATTATCCAGAAGCTCCGTGAGCTCCGGCTCGAGCACCTCCGCCTCGGACACCGTGGCCACAGCCCACTTCGGAGCGCAGCCGCGCAGCAGAGAGTACAGCGCCTTGTTCCCGTCGCCGTGGTGCGGCAGCTTGATGAAGTCGATATCCCCCGGCGCTGTGCGCAGGAACTCCTCCATGCGTTTTTTCCGCGCGTCGCCCGCGAACAGCGCTCTGCGTCCCTTATAGGTCACCGTGGTGAGCATGGAGTTGTTGTTGTCGTCGCCGTAATCCCCGTCCGGAGGGTCCACGGTGATCAGCCCGTTGTCCGTGCGGATGCAGTAATCCTCCGTGAGAATCTCGACCCGGGTGCCGGAGGCGGCCTCCGCCTTTATAAGGGCGAAGTACTCCGCGCTCTCCTCCACATAGTCCGGGCGCAGCACCGTGCCCACCTCGAACTCGCGGATCAGCCGCGCCGCGGCGCCGATGTGGTCCTTGTCGTAATGGCTGAGGATGATGTAGTCGATCCGCGCGGCGCCGATGTCTCTGAGCCGCGCGGCGATGGCCGGGTAATCGTCCTCGTCGGCCGTGTCGCTCAATATGACGAGCCCGTCCATGGTCATAACGGCGCAGTCGGACTTGCCGGTGGACAGGATCTCGGCGGCGAAGCCCTCCTTCACGGGGGCCGCCGTCTCCGCGGGCGCCGGGGTGATGGGCTCTTCGCTCGGAGCGGAGCGCGCGCCGCAGCCCGCGCAAAGGCACGTGAGCGCAAGCGCGGCAATCGCGCGGACGATTCGTTTCATGTTCATAAGACCGTTCCTCTTTTTTCTGTGTACGCCTATTGTACTTTTTCCCCGTCGTGTTGTAAACTGGAAAAAACACAAAGGAAAGGGGTCTTTCCATGAGCGCGGCGCGCCGTACCGCCGCCGTCGCTGCCGCGGCGGCGCTGCTCCTCAGCCTGTGTCTCGTCGGCTGCGGGGCGGAGCAGAAGCATACTCAGACGTACTACACCTGGTTTGATACCGTTACCACCGTTACCATGTACGGGAGCGTTCAGTCCTTTGACGAGGTGTGCGCCATCGTTGAACCGATCCTGGAACGCTATCACCGGGCCGGGGATATATACCACGAATACGCCGGAGAGATCAACGCCCGGACTCTCAACGACCTGGCCGGTGCAGGGCCGCGGAGCGTCAGTCCGGAGCTGATGGAGCTGCTTGAATTCGGGCGGGAGATGTACGACGCCACCGACGGGATGTGCAACATCGCCATGGGGTCGGTGTTTTCGCTGTGGCACGACTGCCGCGAGGAGGCGCTCTCCGGCGCCCCGGCGCGCGTCCCCTCTGACGCGGAGCTGCTCTATGCCGCGCAGCACGCGGACATCCGGGACATGATCCTCGACACGGCGAACGGCACAGCCGAGCTGGCCGATCCGGAGATGAGCATAGACCTGGGCGCCGTTGCCAAGGGCTATGCCGCCGAAAAGGCCGCCCGGGCGCTGGAGGCCGCGGGATACGAGCACATCGCTCTCAATGTGGGCGGGAACGTGCGCACCGTGGGGCCGAAGACCCGGCGCGAGGACTGGACGGCCGGGATCCAGGATCCGGACGGCGAAACCGACAGCGCCTTCCTGCTGCGCGTCTCGCTCTCCGGCGAGGCTCTGGTGACCAGCGGATCTTATCAGCGGTTCTACGAGGTCGGAGGCGTGCGGTATCACCACATCATCTCCCCGGCAAGCCTTCACCCCGAGAATCAGTATGTGTCCGTTACGATCCGCGCCCGGGATTCCGCGCTTGCCGACGCCCTGTCCACGGCGCTGTTCAACATGAGCTACGAGGACGGGTTCAACCGCGTCAATCTCATGGACGGCGTGGAGGCCTGCTGGGTGTATGCCAACGGACAGATCCGCTACTCTCAGGGCTTCCGGCAGTATCTGGTCGAATAAGCTCCTCGTTTTTGGTCGGGATCCGCTATGCCGCCCTGCGGCGGTCCCGGTAAGGTTTTGTCTATAATATGACGCCGGCTCCTTTTCGGGAGCCGGCGTCCTTTCTTGCCGTTATGGCTGTTTTCTGTACTGGAAGGTGAAGATATACACCGGATTCTGCGCGTTGAACAGGTGGTATCTCCCCACTGTCCGGGGCCGGTTCACCTGCAGTTCCACGCACTCGGCGATCTCGAATTCCTTCAGAAGCTCCGTGAGCTCGGAGAGGGTCTCCAGGGTGACCGCCGTGGCCACGATGCGCACCTTCGGGTTCTTTTCCAGCAGCAATTCCACGATCTCGCGCATGTTGCCGCTGCTGCCGCCGATGAAGGCGTGGGTGGGCGCCGGCAGAGGAACGAGGGCTTCGGGGGCGGTGCCGGGCACGACCTCCAGGTTGATCAGGCCGAACTTCTCCGCGTTGCGGCCCGTGAGCTCGATGGCCGACTCCTTCTGCTCTATGGCGTAGACCTTGCCGCGGGAGGCGACCAGAGCGCACTCCACGCTCACCGAGCCGCTGCCCGAGCCGACGTCGTAAACCACGGAACCGCGGCCGAGGGCCAGCTTGCTCACGCACACGCCGCGCACCTCTTCCTTCGTCATGGGGACCTTGTCCCGGTCGAAGGCTTCGTCGGGCAGGCCGTAGGTCACCGGCTCGTCGTCGGCTTTGTCGTTTTCCGCCAGCAGCACGCACAGCGGCGCGAATTCCCTGTCCAGCAGCTCCTCCGCGGTGCCCGTGACGATCCGCTCCTCCGGGTAGCCCAGGTTTTCCCCTATATGGACCGTTACGCCGCCGAGACCGGCGTCCGCGAGCATGCGCAGCGCTTCCTTCGCGCCGACCTCGCCGCCCAGCAGAGAGAACACCGCGGCGTTGTACCGGACCTCGCGGACGAAATCGCAGCGGCGGCCGTGGAGGCTGATCGCCCGCACGTTCTCCCAGGGCCGCTTAAGGCGCGCGCAGAAATAAGTCAGGCTGCCGATGCCGGGCAGGACCTCGTTGTCGGTCTCGTCACCCAGCTCGCGCAGAAGGGATTTCGCCCCGGAGTAGAAGCCCGTATCGCCGGAGAGCAGCACTGTGTAGACCCGCTCGCTCCCCTCCCGGACGATCGCGGCGATATCCCGGGCCAGGACGGCCTCGCAGACCCTCTTCCCCGTCGTATCCACGCTCTGCACCATGCGCCGCGCGCCGATCACGCACTCCGCCTCGGCCACGGCGCGCAGCACGCCCAGCGTCCGGGTGTCCTCGCTGCCCATGCCGATGCCGGCCATGATCACCTTTTTGCGCGCCGGAGCGAGAGCGAATTTCCTCTCCACGGCGGAGAGGGTCTCGGCGCCGGAAAGCCCCTCGCGCTCGGCGGGCCGGCCGATGATAACGGCCTTCGCCCCGGCCGCGCGGGCCGCGGCGATCTTGTCGGCGTAGCCGCCGGCGCTGCCGGTGTCCTTGGTGACCAGCCACTTCGCGTTCACGAAGCGGAGCATGGCCGTGTTGAGTTCCTCGGTGAAGGGCCCCTGCATGGCCAGAATATGGCTCGGCTCCAGGCCGCCCTCGCGGCAGGATTCCAGCGAGGAGGGCAGCGGGAGCAGTCTTGCCCAGATCCGCTCGCGCAGACCCGGCGCGGCGCAGTATTCGGGGACCGTCTTGCTCCCCGTGGTCAGCAGGATGTTCCCCTCCGTGCCGGTGAGGAAGCGGATGCACTCGGCGGTGTCCTCCACGAAGACGCCGTCCTCGGCGTCCGCGGTGCTCTCGCGCAGCAGGCGGATGAGCTCCGTTCCGGTCTCTTCACAGGCCAGGCGGATGCTCTCGGTGATATGCTCGGCATAGGGATGCGTGGCGTCCACGACCAGGTCGAAGCGCTCGGCGCGGAACACCCCGGGCATCTCCGCGCGGGGCAGTCCGCCCGCGCGCACCTCCACGTCCGGATATTCGCCCAGGGCGACCCGGCCGTATTCGGTGGCCACATACGCCGTGATCGACACGCCGCGGCCCGTGAGGCGCTCGATGAGCTCCCGGCCGTCGGCGGTCCCGGCGAATACGCAGAGCTTATACATTGCGGTAGCCGCGGGGCGTTACCATGCGGCCGTTGATCTCCATGGTCTGGCTGTTGCCGATGAACACGGTGGTGAACATGTCCGCCTTGTAGTCGCGCAGCTCCTTAAGCGTCATGACCTGATAGCTCTCGCCCTCGCGGCCGATGTTGCGTACCACGCCGCAGACGGTCTCGGGCTTCACATGGCGCATGAGGATGTCGCAGGCCTTCTGCAGGTAATCGCTGCGGCGGTGGCTGGAGGGGTTGTAGAGCGCGATGCTCAGATCAGCCTCGCCGGCCAGCTCCAAGCGCTTCTCGATCTTGTCCCAGGGCGTGAGCAGGTCCGAAAGGCTGATCACGGCAAAGTCGTGGGTCAGAGGCGCGCCCAGCACCGCGCCGCCGCTCAGGGCCGCGGTCACGCCGGGGACTACCTCCACCTCCACGTCGGTATCCGCGGCCAGCTCCAGGCACAGGCCCGCCATGCCGTACACGCCCGCGTCGCCGCTGGAGATCATGGCGACGGTGCGTCCCTCTTTGGCGGCGTCGATGGCCATGCGGCAGCGGTCGACCTCCTTGCGCATGGGGGTGACCAGATACTCCTTGTCCGGGAAAAGGGGCTTTACCAGCTCCACGTATACGCCGTAGCCGGCGATCACGTCCACGTCGCGGAGAATGTCGAGCGCCTTGCGGGTCATCTGATCCTCGGCGCCGGGTCCGATCCCGATCACATACAGTTTATTCAAAACAGATCCTCCTGTCTGCGAGGGCGACGGCCACCGTCACCCCGTTATTTGCTGTTTTTTTCACGATAAGCCTGGCGCCCGCGCCCGCCGCGGCCACGGCGGAGCGCTCGCATACGTTGTCCACGCCCACCGTTCCCGCCACGAAGGCGGAGGCGGAAAACTCTCCGGGCACGGTGCGCAGCTCCTCCGCGGTAAAGAAGCGGATCGGCACGCCGCGCTCCGAGGCATAGGCGAGAAGGCCCGTCTCGTCGCTCTTGACGTCGATAGACGCGAAACCGGCCGCCGCCTCCGGACGAAGCGCGTTGGCGGAAAACACCCCGTCCACGGCCTCGGCGATCCGTTCCCGGGGCGTGTCTCTTTTGCAGCCGATGCCGACATACAGCGCCGGCGGCACAAGGAGAAGGGTGTTTTTGAACGGGGCGACGTCCCTGCAGCTCACCGCCGCGCCCACAGCTCCCGTATCGCCGTAATATACGCCCGGGGGCAGCTCGCCTTCGATGGGCAGGTCGGTATACAGCGGCAGATCCCGTCTGAGGATCGCCGAGGAGTAGAGCTTGGCGGTCTTCATGGAGGAGATCTTCAGCCCCTGCCGGGCCGCCCAGGCGTCCACGGAGAAGCGGCGGTTCACGTCCGTGGCGGTGGTGACCACCGCGTCGCTTTCAAGGGCGGCGGCCAGCTTCCAGCACAGGGCGTTGGCCCCGCCGATATGCCCTGAGAGCAGCGAGATCACGTGCAGGGCGAGCTCGTCGAGCACCAGCACGGCCGGGTCGCTCGTCTTGTCCGCCACGTAGGGCGCGATCGCGCGCACCGCGATGCCGCAGGCGCCCACGAAGATCAGCGCGTCCTCGCTGCGGAACAGCTCTCCCGTCAGCTCCGAGAGATTCCCGCGGGGGGCGTAAAGACGGATCTCGTACTCCCCTCCCAGCGCCTCGGCCACCCTTTTGGCGGTCTGCGCTCCCCGTTCGCTGAAGGAGAGCACCGCGGCTCTCACCGGCTGGCCTCCCGGAACTCGGTGGAAAAGCCGGGGTCGTAGAGCTTGGAGCGGTCGTATTTATCTCCCAGGAAGCCGCCCACCAGGATCAGGGCCAGCTTGGTGA
The DNA here is from genome assembly GCA_902768805.1 of Oscillospiraceae bacterium. Taxonomy (GTDB): domain Bacteria; phylum Bacillota; class Clostridia; order Oscillospirales; family Oscillospiraceae; genus Apopatocola. Next base: position 6,973 of record CACXMX010000011.1, on the reverse strand, counting down.
GATGGTTCTCCTCGGCCGTTTTCGCCAGCTCGCTCAGCGGGCAGCGGAACACCTTTTGGTCGGGCCAGCTGGCCTTGTAGACGATGGCGGCGGGCGTCTCGGGGGCATAGCCGCCGGCGATCAGCTCGTCCTGAAGCCCGCGGACCAGCCCGGTGCTCAGATACATGATCATGGTGGACTGATGGGCGGCCAGGGAGCGGATCTTCTCCTTCGCGGGCACGGGCGTGCGGCCCTCCATGCGTGTGATGATCACGGTCTGCGACACGTCGGGAAGGGTGAATTCGGCCTTGAGCGCTGCGGCCGCGCCGCCGAAGGCGCTGACGCCCGGGGTGACGTCGTATTCAACGCCCATTTCCTCCAGCTGATCGAACTGCTCGCGCACGGCGCCGTAAATGCTCGAGTCGCCGGTGTGGAGCCGCACGGTGGTCTTGCCCTCCGCCTCAGCCTTTTTCACGACCTCGACGACCTCCTCCAGCGTCATGAAGGCGCTGTCGTGGATCTCGCAGCCGGGTTTGGCGTAATCGAGCAGAGCGGGATTCACCAGCGAGCCCGCGTAGATGATGACGTCCGCCTCGGAGAGCAGCCGCGCTCCCCGTACGGTGATGAGATCCGGTGCGCCGCAGCCGGCGCCGACAAAATGAACCATGATCAGCCCTCTCTTTCAACCAGTTGGTACAGTACGGAATTGACGATGGCCGCGGCCACGTTGCTGCCGCCCTTGCGGCCGCGGGCCACGACATAGTGCTTCGCGGTGCGGATAAGCTCTTCCTTGGCCTCCACCACGTTGACGAAGCCCACGGGGACGCCGATGACCATCTCGGGATCGAGCTTCCCCTCGCGGATCATCTCGCAGATGGAGAAGAGCGCCGTGGGGGCGTTGCCAATGGCGAAGATCAGAGGCTTGTTCAGCCGCGCGGCCTTCTCCATGGACACCAGCGAGCGGGTCACTCCCCGCTCCTTCGCCTCGCGGGCCACGTCCTCGTCGGCCACGAAGCAGTGCGCCTCTCCGCCGAAGCGGGCGAGCGTCTTTTTGTTGATGCCGGACATGGCCATGGTGGTGTCCGTGACGATGTCGCAGCCGGAGCGGATGGCCTTTTTCATCTGCTCCACGGCGTGGGGAGAGAAAACCAGATTGTCGTAATAATCGAAATCCGCAGTGGTGTGGATCACGCGGCGTACCAGCAGATCGTACTCGGGATCGATCTTACGGTCGCCCAGCTCCTCGGCGATGATCTCAAAGCTGCGCTTCTCGATCTCCATGGGTTTCATGGCAAGTTCCTCCTGTCGATGCACTTTTGAATGAATCGCGCCGCCGCCTCGGGACGGCTCGGAAAATACAGGTGGGGATAGCCGGCGTAGAGCGTTTCGCTCACATAGGCGCAGCGCGTCTCGCGGCCGTTGGGCTTCACCGCGCGCAGCGCCGTGCCGGGCGCCTCCGCGTCCCAGTAATGGAACTCGTGGCCCTGCAGCGTGTCGCCCGGAGAGAAGAGCAGGCTCTCGCTCTCGGCGTGCAGCGTAGCGTACCCGAAGCGGGTGAGCTTTCCGGTGCCGCGGCAGTCGGTGTGGATCACGTCGGTCATGGGAACGCCGTCGATGCTGCGGCACAGATACATGAACGCGCCGCACTCGGCCACAGTGGGCAGGCCGCTCTCCACCGCCTGGCGGACCGAGGCCTTCATGGTCTCGTTGGCGCCGAGCCGGTCAAGATACAGCTCGGGGTATCCCCCGCCCATATACAGCCCGTCGCAGTCCGGGAGCCTTTCGTCGCTGACCGGGCTGAAGGGCACGATCTCGGCGCCCAGGGCCTCGAACAGCTCCAGATTGTCCCGGTAATAGAAGCAGAAGGCCTTGTCCCGGGCCACGGCCAGGCGGACGCTGCCGAGCTTTTCCACGCTCGGTACGTCGGCGGAAAGGGGCTGCTGCGCGCGCATCAGCTCCAGCAGGCCGTCCAGGTCCAGTGTCTTCTCCGCCGCCTCGGCCAGACGCTGCATTTTGCTCTGCAGCTCGCTGACCTCCGCCGCGGTGACCAGGCCGAGATGCCGGCTCTCCAGCGAGCACTCCGGCAGGTCGGGCAGATACCCCAGCACGGGGATGCCGCATTCCTTTTCCACTACCTTGCTCAGCGAGGGGTAGGTCATGGGCGAGACCTTGTTGAAGATCACGCCGCGCACCACGTTCGGCGAGCGGAGGGTCATATACCCCTTCACCGCCGCCGCCGCGGACAGCGCCATGCCGCGCACATTCAGCACCAGCACCACGGGCGCGTCCAGTACGCGGGCGAGATGGTAACTCGACGACACGTCCGAATCCATGGCCAGCCCGTCGTACATCCCCATCACGCCCTCGACCACGTTGACGTCGGCGGCGTGCCGCACAAAGGCGGAGCGCACGCCCGCCTCGCCGGCGAAGAAAATATCCAGATTCGCGCTGTCCACGCCGATGATGCCGGAGTGGAACATGGGATCGATGTAGTCCGGGCCGCATTTGAAGCTCATGGGAGACAGGCCGCGGTTCTTGAGCGCCTGCAGAATGGCGCAGACCGTGGTGGTCTTGCCGCATCCGCTGCCCGTTCCGGCGATGACGACCCGGGGCGCCGGCTTAATCATCGTTCCACCGCCCGATGGGAACGTCTTCGCCGCGGATGATCTTATACACGGCGTCCATGTCGATGTTCTGCCGAACGCCGGCCGCCAGCCGGTCGTACTCGCGGCGGCGGAATTCCTCCATCGTGAGGATCTCTCCGCCGTCGTCGCCCAGGCCCTTGGCCTCGCGCACGTGCTTGACCAGGGCGTGCCAGAAGGCGCCCGTGTCGAAGATGCCGTGGAGGTAGGTCCCCATCACGTTGCCCGCGGCGTTCACGACGCCGTCCACTTCCTCACGGCCGTTGAGGCGCAGGAAGGGGATGCAGCCCTCGCGGAAGTCGTTGGTGCCGGTATGGATCTCGTAGCCGTCGAGCATCAGGCCGTTGTGCTCGCTCAGCCAGCCCTCGGCGCAGTCGATGGACCCGTGGGACTGGACCGTGGTCTTGGCCTCGTGGAAGGTCACGTCGAAGTCCAGCAGGGCCAGGCCGGCCATCTCGGGGATGCGCGACTCGGTATGGTTCGGGTCGAACAGCCGCTCGCCCAGCATCTGATACCCGCCGCAGATGCCGAAGACGATGCCGCCGCGGCGGGCGTGGCGGATGATCTCGTCGGCCAGGCCGTGCTGCTTGAGCCAGTTGAGGTCCTCGATGGTGTTTTTGGTGCCGGGCAGCAGGATGATGTCCGCTCCCTCCAGGTCGGCAGCGCGCTTGGCATAGCGCACGGAGACGCTCCGCTCGGTGGAAAGGATGTTGAAATCCGTGAAGTTGGAGATATGCGGCAGATGGACCACGGCCACCTGCACGGGGCCGTTGCCCGCCTGACGGTCGAAGCGCTCGGTGACGCTGTCTTCGTCCTCGATATCGATGTCCATCCAGGGGATGACGCCGATGATGGGGATGTTGAGCATCTCCTCAAGCATCCGCAGACCGGGCTCCAGGATCTTGACGTCGCCGCGGAACTTGTTGATGACGATGGCCTTGATGCGCGCCTGCTCATCCTCGGGCAGCAGCTTCACCGTGCCGTAGAGCGCTGCGAACACGCCGCCGGGGTTGATGTCGCCGATCAGGATCACCGGAGCGTCGGCCGCTTTGGCCATGGACATGTTCACGATGTCGCCGTCGTGGAGGTTGATCTCCGCGGGGCTGCCCGCGCCCTCGATGACCACCGCGTCCACGCTGCTCTCCAGTTCGTCGTAGATGCGCTTGATGTCCTGGCGCAGCTGCGGCTTATACTGCTCGTACTCCATGGCGGACATCGTGCCCACGGGAACGCCGTTGACGATGACCTGGCTGCGCCGGTCGGAGGTCGGCTTGAGCAGGACCGGGTTCATCTTTACCGAGGGCTCGATCATGGCGGCCTCGGCCTGGGTGACCTGGGCGCGGCCCATCTCCAGCCCCTCGGACGTGGCGTAGGAGTTGAGCGCCATATTCTGGGCCTTGAACGGAGCCACGGTGTAGCCGTCCTGCTTCATGATGCGCAGCACCGCCGCGCACAGCAGGGATTTTCCCACCGAGGACCCGGTGCCCTGAAACATCAGTGATTTTCCGCGCATTGCATTGCCTCCTCCAGATTCTTAAGGAATATGCCGTTGGATCGCTCGTCCTTGACGGCCAGGCGCAGATGCCGCCCGTCGTCCACGCCGGGGAAGTTCATGCACCGGCGCACAAGGATCCTCCGCTCTTTCAGTTTATCTTCGATCGGGCGGACCGGCCGCCCGAAATCGCACAGGAAAAAGTTTGCCGACGAGGGATACACATAGATCCCCAGGGCCTCGAGCCCGGTGCGGAACGCCTCGCGCCGTACGCGGTTGCGCGCGCACTCTTCGGCGATGTCTCCGGCATGGTCCGGCAGGTCGAGCAGCACGGACTCGGCAAAGCAGTTGAGATTCCACGGGTCCTGGCGCGCGGCGAGGCCGTCGAGCAGGCCGAAGCCGGCCGCATAGCCCAGTCTCACGCCCGGTATGCCCAGGATCTTGGTCATGGAACCGGTGATCAGCAGCCGGGGATGGGCGGCGAGAAGATCCTTCACCGTATTCTCGGGGCAGTAATCGATGAAGGCCTCGTCCACCACCAGCACGCAGCTTCTCTCCTCGGCTATGGCGAGGAGCTCGGCGATCTCCTCCGGAGCGAATCCCGCCCCCACGGGGTTGGAGGGATTGCACAGCCACAGGCAGGTGTTCTCCCGCAGGTCTCTTCCCAGCGCCTCGGCCGGCCGCAGCACCCGGTGATCATCGGAGAGAAGCGGCCTGAGCTCCACCTCGAGCCCGTTCCGCTCGGACAGCTGGGAATACTCGAGAAAAGCCGGGGCGGGGATCCGTACCCTGTCGACCTTCAGGCCCGCGGCGAGAGAAATGGCCGCGATGCCTCCGGCGGTGGGCAGCACCGCCCCGGAGGGCAGGCCCAGGAATCGGCCCAGTGCGTCCCTGCTTCGCTCCATGCTCAGCTGGGGGTAATAGGGGACGTTGTCCATGGCGCGCAGCAGCGCCGCGCGGACCCATTCGGGAGGTCCTCCGGGACGTATGTTGGCCGAGTAGTCCAGCCATTCCGAAGGGGCTCCTCCGGCCCACACGTTGCCGCCGTGGTTGCTTGCGTTTTCTCCGTGAATCATTTTGCTCCTTCTATGCACTTGCCCAGCACGCGCCCGGCGGCGTCGGCCACCACGACATCGATGAGGACCTCGTCGCGTACCCGCGCCGAGCAGTAGCGCTTGGCCGCCAGGGCGACCTGATCCCACACGGCGCCGTAGCCTGCCTCCTCGATCTGAGCGACGGCCACGTCCGTGGTCACGCCCTCGTACACCTTGCGCATCAGGCTTACCGGCGCGCCCATGAGCGCCAGCTGCGTGACGATGGCCTCGCGCCGAGCGTCGGCGGTGTGACTGTGGGTCTGCATGACGCCCGCGGCGATCTTGGCGAGCTTGCCGGGATGGCCGCCGATGATCAGGTGCTTTACGCCGAGCTCCCGCGCGCTGTCGAGCATGAAGCCGATCTCGTTGCTGACCTGCACGATGCACACGTCGGGATAGCTCAGGCGCAGGGCTTTCTCCCCCTGATTTCCGAAGGTGAACAGGATGGGATCCTTGTCCTGGGAGACGCGCATTTTCAGCTCCACATACATCGCGTCCCGCAGCGCCTCCACGCTCATGGGGCGGACGATGCCCGTGGTGCCCAGAATGGACAGACCGTTCTTTATGCCCAGGCGGGGATTGAAGGTCTTGCGGGCGATCTCCCGTCCGCCGGGGATCGACACCGTGACGCGCGCGCCCTTCGTGCCGATCACGCTGCGCACGGCCTCCTCGATCATTTTGCGCGGCACCGGGTTGATGGCCGGCTCGCCCACGGGGATCTTCAGTCCCGGCTCGGTGATCGTGCCGACGCCCTCGCCGGCGACAAACAGGATATCCCCGTCGTTTTCAAAAATGTCCACGCGGGAGATGATCTCCATGCCCTTGGTGATGTCCGGGTCGTCGCCGCTGTCCTTGATGACCCCGCAGCTCCCGTCGGAGTGGGAGATGATCTCGGGCGTGTACTCCTTTCCGCCGGGCACCGTCAGGTGCACGCGGTCGGGGCACTTCCCTTCCTTCTGCCACAGACAGCAGGCCAGCGCCGCGGCGGCGGCGCAGCTCCCGGTGGTGAAGCCTTCTCGTTTTCCGATTACCATTTTTCGATCCTGCCTTTGTATTCACTTGCCGGACAGAGCTTCCCCTGCAGGGAAGCGTAATCCAACAGCTCTTGCAATCGACGATTGCTCTCGGAGATCTCCACGCCCGCGTCGATCACGAGACGGCAGCGGTCGACCTCCGCCTTTGCGGCGCGGAGGGTCTCTTCCGAGATGTTCCGGAAGGGTTTTTCCTCCACGATGCGGGAAGCAAGGTGCCGCGCGACGCTGTAATCCACGTCATTGGTATACAGGATTGCGCAGCAAAAAGCAATATCATCCTTCTGCAGCTGACGGAACAGCGCGATCCCGCTTCCGGCCCCCGATATCACCATGACCTCCGGCTCCCCCTTGGGTCGGGGCAGCTCGATACTGCCGAAATAGGCGTTGTAGGAGCCCTCGGTCAGCTCATAAAGCTCGGTCACCACCTCTTCGGAGAGGACCTCCGAGGGCGGACCGAAGCGGGCGATGATCTCCCCCTTGACGCAGATGATCTTGTCGGAGATCTTCTGCGCCAGATCGATCTCATGCAGGGACATGATCACCGTGATGCCCTTCTCCTTTGCCATGGACCGCAGGATGCTCAGCAGCTCCAGCTTGTGGCGGATGTCCAGATAGGAGGTCGGCTCGTCCAGGATGATGATCTCCGGGTCCTGGCAGATCGCCCGGGCCAGAAGCACTCTCTGGCGCTGACCGTCGCTGGTGGCGTTGAAGTCCCGGTTTGAGAGATCCAGG
>CACXMX010000010.1 GCA_902768805.1 Oscillospiraceae bacterium | reverse complement strand
CAGCGGGATAACGGCGTCAAGCTCGGCTTCGATCTCCCAGCTTATGAGAGATTCGGTCTGATCCGTATTCAGATCGTATACTTCCCGGACACGCTCATAAATCTCTCGGAGTGTAATTTCCGTACAAATGGTATTTCTCTGCTCCTGATACTTCGTTTTATAGTATCTGACATTCGCTTCGGCGCCTTGCCGGATCCCGACAAACGCTTCGGAAAAAGCCGCCGCAAATTTCCCGGATTCCCGGATTTTTTCTTTTACCGCGTAAAAGATACTGACGGGGTCCAAGCCCTCCCGGGAGAATACAGTGTCAAAAATATCAAAGGAATACAGGGTCGGATACTCCTGATGTCCAACCTCGAAGTCCATCGCAAAGCGTATGGTTTTTTCAAAATCATCTTCAGACGCGTATTCCCACAACCGATGCATTACACGGTCACGGTCGGCAGAAAACTCCTCTTCAAACGCGGCGGGCAGCGCGGCTATCAGTTCGGATTCGGTTTTACAGATCCGGCCTAAGGTATAGTCATAGTACTCTTCCTCGCTGTTCACGCTCGCCGCGCGGAGCATGTCGCTGCTGTCATAGATATACCGGATAAAATGCTTTACTCCTCCAAGGAGAAAATCGCTGAAAATGCTGGAATAGTCATAGATGAGCAAATCGAACCGATGGAAAACCTCATAGATGTCGTCCCGATTATCCCAGAACAGGAAGTACGGACGCCCTTTAAACCGCTTTTGGGCGCGGATGAATCCATCCTCCTTCTCCATCAGCGGGTGCATTTTAAATATTAGAAGGATATGGTTCTGTTCACAGCATTGGTATAGTGATTCCAGATCGGGAAGCGCTTCCAAAAAGGTGTTGCCCCGTGTGGATCGGAATGTCGGGGCATATACGGCTATCCGGGTATCCTTGGGGAGTCTCTGCCTTGAAAGGATATCGTGATCGAACGAGGCGATCGGTTTATAGTCTTTCTGATATGCGCAGCGGAGGTAGCCCGTCCTGAGGACCTGGCGCTCCGTGATCCCCATATACTCTCTCAGATAGTGCTCCTGCAAAGAGCTGACACAGCATACGATCATCTGATTCAGATAAATCGGATTGTTCAAAATATACTTTTTGGCAAGATTTAATCTTAAATCGTCCGTATCCGCCGTACGTGCCCGCTCGCTTGATTTGAACCCGTTCCCGTGCCAAAGGTTCAGAATACGGACATCATCGGGAAAGGGGATGTGCTCCTTTACCTGCTCCGCAACAGCCACTCCCGTCCGTTCCATGGCATAAGCCGCGGACGGAGATTTATTATAAAAAGCAGTAAATCCGAGAGCCCGGACCTGCCGAACCGTGTCAAGGTCCTGTGTGATCCAGTAAGCGCGGATATCCGGCCGGTAATTATTTACATATACGAACAGGTATTTCGGATTCCCTCTGAAATCCGCTCCGTTGCTTCCGCTGTTGAAGGCCCACACATGATCTTTGTCAAAGCCATCCAGCCATTGCTTTGTTTTGTTCAGTTCCGCTCTGCGTTCAAACCAGCCGGAAATCCGGCCATACTGAACAGATATCACACCGGTGGCCTTCTGCAGTATTTTTTTAATGAGAGTGATCATTTTCATTTGCCGCGCTCCTTGCTTGTGTGGGATATGCCCTGTTCTTTACTGCATCGACGCTTCGTAGGCAGGCAGCACATCCTCAGTGAGCCCGCTCTGCACGATCCTGCCGTGATCGAGCCACACGGCGTTTTTGCACAGGGTTCGGACATCGTTATGAGAGTGGGACACGAAAAGCAGCGTGGTGCCTCCGGAGAGCATCTCCTTCATACGCTCGCTGCAGCGCTTGCGGAAGGCCGCGTCGCCCACGGCCAGCACTTCGTCCACGATCAGGATGTCCGGCTTGACCATGGTGGCAACGGCGAAGCCCAGCCGGGCCCGCATGCCGCTGGAATAGTTTTTGATCGGCATTTTCAGGAAGTCCTGCAGCTGGGCGAATTCCACTATCTCGTCAAAGTGCTCCTGCATGAACTTTTTGCTGTGACCCATGATGCAGCCGTTGATGAAGATATTCTCCTCGGCAGTCAGATTCGGGTCGAATCCGGCTCCGAGTTCGATCATCGGGGCGATAGAGCCGTTGACGGTGACCTTCCCTTCATAAGGCATCAGGATGCGGCTGATGAGCTTTAAAAGGGTGCTCTTCCCGGCTCCGTTGCGTCCCACGAAGGCCCAGGACTCGCCGCGCCGCACCGTCAGGTCGATGTTCCGCAGGGCGAAGAACTCCTTGAACATGAGCTCTCGCCGCACCAGCTTGACGGCGTATTCCTTGAGGCTGTCGATTTTTTCCGAGGCCATGTTGAAGCGCACGGACGCGTTTTCCACGCGGATCATAATGTCGTTGTTTTCCATAGTCATCAAATATACAGGATGAACTTGTCCTTGGTTTTTGCGAACACAAACAGGCCCAGGCCGAGCATCAGCAGCGCCACATATCCTCCGCGGATCGTGAGCATATAACGTTCCCAGCTTCCCAGCAGGATAAAGTCCCGTATCTGCCGGATATACATGTACAGGGGGTTGAGCCGCGGCATCCACAGGCGCACCCGGGGCGAGAGGATGTCCACATCATAAAAGATTGGCGTCAGATACATCCACGCCAGCGTCACCACTCCCCAGATGTTGCCGATGTCGCGAAAGAACACGTTGCCCGCCGCCAGCAGCAGACCCAGCCCCACACAGAACACATAAAGCTCCGCGATGGGGATAACGATCATGAACCACCAGAACGTGAATTTCACATGGGTAAAGAGCATGACCAAAAGCAGGGCCACCAGAGAATAGAGCAGGTTTACAAAGGCGCTGTTGATCTTTGAGAGCGTGAAGATGTATTTCGGGACGTAGATCTTCTTGAGCATGGCCGCATTATCCGGGATGGAACGGAGGGCCTGTGTGCTCGACTCCCGCATAAACTGATACATCAGCTGGCCGCTGATCAGGTACACGGGATAGTTGGGGATATTCCGGCTGAAAAAATAGGAGAACACGATCACTTTCACAAGCATGTCCAGCAGTGGGTTGAGCACGCTCCACACCCAGCCGAGCACGCTGCGCCGGTAACGCAGCTTGATATCACGCTCTACCAGCAGCATCATCAGATCCTTGTAGCGGAAAAAGATCTGAAGGCGCTTTTTCAGTTTTTGACCCATGGGGAGTGTCCTTTCCGACAGTTTTCGCGCGCAAAAATACATGGTAACTATAGCATGGCACCCGGTAAAAAGCAATACGGACGCAGGTTGATTGACAGGTGTCCGCGGGCTCTGTTATCCTTGATAAAAAGGGCGGTGACGACGATGCTGGAACTCAAAAACGTGACTCTGCGCCTGAAGTCCGACGACCGGACGCTGGTGGAGGATTTTTCTTTCACGCTCGGGCGCGGCGACCGGGCGGTGCTCATCGGCGAGGAGGGCAATGGCAAGTCCACCCTTCTGCAGTTCATCGCCGACCGCAGCGCGGTTGAGAGCTACTGTGAGTGCTCCGGAACCGTTGTCCGGCGCGGCACCGTCGCCATGCTCCACCAGATGATGCCCGACTCCATGCTGGACCTGACGGTCGCGGACCTTTTTGAAGATACGGCCTGGTACGATCACATCGATACTCTCGAATCCCTGGGCATGGACACGGAATTCCTTGTCTCCGGGCAGAAGCTCTCCACTCTCTCGGGAGGAGAAAAGGTGCGGGTACGTCTGGCGCGTCTGCTCATGGACGACCCCGACGTGCTGCTGCTCGATGAGCCCACCAATGACCTGGACATCCCCACGCTGGAGTGGCTGGAGCGCTTTCTTCTTCGCTGCCGGCAGCCGGTGCTTTACATCTCCCACGACGAGACGCTTATTGAGAATACGGCCAACGTGATCCTGCATCTCGAACAGCTGCTCCACAAAAGAGTGACCCGAGTGAACATCACCCGGGCGCCGTATCGGGAGTATCTGGAACGGCGGGGCCGGCAGTTCGAGCACCAGAATCAGGTGGCCTTCAAGCAGCGCGCCGATTACGACCGCCAGCTGCAGCGCTGGCGGCAGATCCACGACCGGGTGGAGCACGAGCAGAATACGATCTCCCGGGGCGACCCCCACGGCGGGAGACTGCTGAAAAAGAAAATGCGCTCGGTGGTCTCCACCGGAAAGCGGCTGGAACGGGAGGCGGAAAACTTTACCGATTTCGCTCACCGTGAGGAAGCGATCCTTACTCGTTTTGACGAGAGCGTTTCTCTCCCGGCAGGCAAGGTCGTGATCGATTATGAGCTCGGCCGGCTGTGTGTCGGGGGCAGGGAACTCTCCCGGGATATCCGGCTGATCGTCACCGGCGGCGTTACCGTGGGCATCACCGGTCCCAACGGAGCGGGAAAATCCACGCTTCTGGACAAACTCTGGGAGGAGCTGCGGGAGCGGAAAGATATCACTGCCGCCCTGATGCCCCAGGACTACGCCCGGGCGCTGCCCTTCGATGACACGCCCGTCCGGTTTCTGACGCGCTCCGGTTCCAAAGAGGAATCTGTGATCATCCACGACAGGCTTGCCTCCATGCGTTTTACCTATGAGGAAATGAACGGTCCGATCCGTTCTCTCAGCGGAGGGCAGCGGGCCAAGCTGCTGTTTCTGGACATGGTGCTTCGGAAGGCCGACGTGCTGCTGCTCGACGAGCCCACACGCAATTTCTCCCCGCTCTCGGCGCCGGTGGTGCGCGAGGCGCTCCGGAGCTTCCGGGGCGCGATCATCAGCGTCTCTCACGACCGGAAATACCTTTCGGAGGTATGCGATACGGTGTATGAACTGACGCCCTCCGGCCTTCTTCGCAGGTGATCCCCGACCGGGCGGACAGAGTCGCCGGACCCTTGACATTTCCCCGACAATCCAATATGATAATGAGGAAAGGAAAGGGCCGAAAACCCTTAAAAATCCTTATATTTTTTATTGGAGGTCCTGTTATGAAAAAGTGGGTATGCCCCGTTTGCGGTTACGTTCACGAGGGCGAGAATCCTCCCGAAAAATGCCCGGTCTGCAAGGTCTCCGGCGAGAAGTTCACCCTTCAGGCCGATGAGCTGACCTGGGCTGCCGAGCATGTTGTCGGCGTGGGCAAGGTGTTCAGCGACGATATCCCCCAGGAAGTCAAGGACGAGATCATCGCCGGACTGCGCTCCAACTTTGAGGGCGAGTGCAGCGAGGTCGGCATGTATCTGGCCATGGCCCGCGTGGCTTTCCGCGAGGGCTACCCCGAGATCGGCATGTATTGGGAGAAGGCCGGTCTGGAAGAGGCCGAGCACGCCGCCAAGTTCGCCGAGCTGCTGGGCGAGGTGGTGACCGATTCCACCAAGAAGAATCTGCAGATGCGTGTCGACGCCGAGAACGGCGCCACCGCCGGCAAGACCGAGCTGGCCAAGCTGGCCAAGAAGTACAACCTGGACGCCATTCACGACACCGTCCATGAGATGGCCCGAGACGAGGCCCGCCACGGCAAGGCCTTCAAGGGTCTGCTGGAGCGTTACTTCAAGTAAGCCGCAAAGTATTGTAAATCAACCGCTTTGGGAAGGGGGAGCAGGTTCACTGCTCCCCTTTTGTTTTTACTCCTCGTCGAATTACGTCCGGAACGGCGGACTCATTTTCGAAACCGCGCCGGTACTCCGCCTCCGCCGATTGATTGCGGCGCTTCTTTGCGGTATAATCGATCCGGCAGATCCATAAGCGCACACGGGATACGGAAAAGGGCGGACGGATAATGACGGTTTACGAAAGGCTTGCTGCCTGCGGCAGCGAGCAATACAGGGACTTTCAGAGCAAGCTGGTCCCCAACATCCCGAAGGAGACCATTTTGGGCGTCAGAACGCCCGATATGCGCAGGATCGCCAAGGAGATCCGCGGGATCGCGGAGGCGGAGGAGTTTCTTTCGGAACTCCCGCACAGGTACTATGAAGAGAACCTTGTGCATTTCTTTCTGATCGCGATGATCCGGGACTTCGATGAATGCGCGAAGGCCGTGGAAGCTTTCCTGCCTTACGTGGACTGCTGGCCGGTGTGCGACCAATCGAGCCCGAAGGCCTTTTCGAGGGATCACGGCAGGCTCCTCCCGCTGATCCGAAAGTGGATCGCGTCGGACCATGTCTATACCGTCAGGTTCGGCATCCGGATGCTGATGAACGAGTTTCTCGGTGAGGACTTCCGTCCGGAATACCTTGAGTGGGTCGCGTCGGTGCGCAACGGGGACTACTATGTCAGGATGATGGTCGCGTGGTATTTCGCCACCGCGCTGGCAAAGCAGTACGACGAGAGCGTCGTATACATCGAGGAGCGCAGGCTGGAGCCCCGGACGCACAGGAAGGCAATACAGAAGGCGGTCGAGAGTTTCCGTGTATCCGATATACACAAGGAATACCTGAGGACCCTTCGATAAGCAGCCGGACCCGATGAGATAAAGAAGCGAAACGAAGAGGTACGCCATGGTTTATATCAGAAACATCTATACAGGCCTGCTGGTATTCCCGCTCATTGCCGCGGTATTCACGCTGCCCTACGCGGTGTTTCAGTATCACAGGCACGGCGCAGTGTCGAAACTCAGGACGCTGATCATCTACAGCTATATCCTCTACATGCTGATCGCGTTCTTCATGGTCTGCCTGCCGCTTCCGGACAGGGCGTCGACGATAGGAAACACGTGGCGGGGACATCTGAATCTGATCCCCGGCAAGCAGATCTGGCTGTACTGGCACGGAAGAGCGTTCGGGATCGCGGCTTTCCAGGAGTATCTTCTCAGCTCGTCGCTCTGGCAGCTGCTGTTCAACATCCTGCTGACCGTGCCCTTCGGCGTATACATGCGCTATTACTTCAAACAGGGCCTGAAGCGTACGATCCTCTGGTCGTTCCTGCTGAGCCTCTTCTATGAAACGAGCCAGCTGACAGCGCTTTTCGGGATCTATCCGGGACCGTACCGGTTCGCCGATGTTGAGGACCTGATATGCAACACGATGGGCGGCGCCGCCGGCTATTATCTGGCGTACATCGCTGCCGTACTGCTTCCGAGCAGGGACGAGATCGATGAGAGCATCAGGGCGGAAATGCCTAAGGTCACGGGCATGCAGAGGTTCTGGGCGGCCCTGTTCGATTATGTGTGCCTCGTCGCGGTGCATATTTTCCTGCTGGGCGCGATCCGGATCCTGTATCCCGCGTTTACCGGTTATACGATATACGCCGAGGTAGACAGCTGGTCTTTTTTCTGCGTGATATCCCTCGTGCAGGTCCTTATTACCAAAGGTTCGACGCTGGGACACGCTGCCTGCCGGCTGCGTCTTGTGTCGGAAGACGGGAAGCCGGCCCCGGCGGGGCAGTATATAAAGCGCTATGCGTTCCTGCTGCTGTTTACCGAGCCGCCGCTGTTCCTGGCCGGCTGGCTCATGAACCGGCGTTTCTCTGTCGTCGTTGATCTTGTGATTCTGGGGCTGGTCTTCCTCTCCCGCATTTATTTCATCCTGTATTTCATCAATATGGTGTTCCGAAAAGGCCGTCCGATGCCGCACGACAAACTCAGCGGAACGCACTACATCGAAACCGCGATCCCCAAAGCGTGAACCGGCAGGCGTATCGATCCCGTTTGCCCGCTTTCCGTTTCAGATTTGGCTGATATCTGTTCCCCTGCTTTTCCCGGAGCAGGCGTCCCCAAAGCTGTCAGAAAAAACGGTCCCGAAAAGCCGCCTGTTTGGAGGCGGGACGACCTCCGGCTCAATGGCGGTCTACGGTTGTATTTATATCGTTTTTCGTTTTCCCCACTTCTCTTTGACCGGTCTGAATCGTTTGAGTATGGTTTCTATCCCGACAGCCGCGAGAATGATATAGAGCGGTGCGTATACATACAGGTATCTCGCCCTCGCTTCGAACAGCAGATTGTACGCGAACATCCCGGTCACACTCAGCATGACGGCGGCTGTGTTCCTGTCAGGGCGGGAAAACACCGCGGCAAACGACAGGGCCAGGATCGCCAGCCACAGGGCGGTCTCAAAATTGACAAACAGCCTGAAATGCGCTCCGCCGCTGTAATAAAAACTTCGGATGAAAGGGGAAAAAAACGGATCCGTTTCTTTCGGTATTTTGAAGAAGAATCGTCCTTTTTCTATCTCCTCCATCGTCCATGCAAAGGTACCGTCGTTATAGTCGGTAAGAAGCTTTCTGGCCAGATGTTTGCTCAGACCCGCGGCCCCCATATTCCGGATCCGTTTTTCGGCCAAAAGCAGATCGGCCCGGGTCCTCTCTTCCGATGTTTCGAATGAACCTGAGTAGTTCACATCCTCATGGGAGTAATATCCCATCGTCTTCCTGTTCAAACCCATGGCTAAAAAATGGACAGGCCCGAAAGCCGATTCCCGATTAATCGGGCCAAGATCCGAAACAGCGGCGTCGGCGGCGACAGTACCAAGAATAAGTCCCGCCAGGCAGGCCCCCACGACAGCAGGGATCCCTTTTATATCTGCCGAGCGGAAGGCTGCCGCATTCACGAGGCAGACCGCCGGCAGCACGATAAAGATGGTCGGCTTTAGTCTGTAGCCGAAAACGCCCAGCAGACCGATTATAAACCACCGGAGTGCATTTTTCCCGAGCGTCCGCGGTCTGAGCGTCGAGAGCCTGAAAATCAGGACGGGGAGCACTATACCGGCAGCATCCGAATAGGGAATGGATACCCAGGGCGACAGGCCGATCAGCAGAAGGAACATGCCGTGCGCAGTGAGCGCGAGGCGTCCGTCTCCGGTGACCTCCCGGACGGAAACAAATGTAAGCAGGCCCGCCGCATAGGAGATCAGGCACTGAAACACCGGAAGTGCGGCGTAGGCCTGTTCGTCGCTGAGGCCCGCTGCCATACAGAGGCGGAGGATCAGGGAGAAAATACGTGTCAGCAGAAGATTGTTGGGATAGCGAGAATAATAAGAGATACTGACCGGCTCTCCTCTCGCCGCGCAGAATGCGTTCCGGATGATTGTTTCCACATCCCATTTAGTTGTAAAATAATAGCTGCGCACCGATATGATCTGAAAACATAAAAAAAGGAGGCCGACCAGGGCGGGAAGTCCGAGGGGGACCTTCCGTTCTTTTGGGATGCGAAAAAAACCGAAGCAAAGCACGCCGAGGCCCATCAGTCCGAGAAACAGGAGAGCCCATTCACTGATCAGATCTTGTCGGCAAGCATATTTCACATGCGAAAAAAACAGGTTCAACACCATGACCGCCGAGCAGCACAGCCCCCACAGAATATATATAGCTTTTTCCGTAATACGAAGGGTTTTCGTTTCCATCCTTCCGATCCTCCCTGAGTCATGAGCGGCTTGCGGCGGATACCCGTAATGTGAACCGGCTGTATCTTCAGGATCCTCTGCAAAGTTTACCCTGCCGTACTGCGGTTGTCAACGGACGGCGAGTGCACGATCTCTCTTGCATTCCCCGGGTTTCTCTGATATAGTACGCTTACAACAACAAAAGGAGCGTTGACCGATGAAATGGCATAAGCGTTTTGCGATCCTTGGGGCCATCTGCTTTCTCCTCTGCATGTATACCGGATACAAACATCTGTAATCTGACGACCGGAGGTATCAGACATGAAATACGTATGCAACCTGTGCGGCTGGGTCTATGACGAAGACGAAGCCGGAGTAAAGTGGGAAGATCTTCCCGACGATTTCGCCTGCGAGCTCTGCGGAGCGGGCAAGGAGGATTTCTCCCCCGAGGAGTAACACTTATCGCGTCCCTGACGGGAGAGCCTGCCTCTCCCGTCATACTTTTCCGCTCCCGGTCTTCGGTCCGAACAATTACTGCAGGGAGGGATCTCCATGACCTTCGGAGACGCTGTGGTCAGCGCTTTCACAAAATACGCGGTTTTTTCCGGACGCGCGCGGCGCGCCGAATTCTGGTATTTCTGGCTGTTCAACGCGATCACGGTCACATCCATGTTCTTTATCGCGCTCCTGTTTGATGCCGGAGACGCGTTTGCCGGACTGCTGGTCCTGTACTGGCTGGCCACGATCGTGCCCCGATACGCTCTTATCTGGCGCCGTCTGCAGGATACCGGACGTTCCGGCTTTTACTTCTTCCTCGTCTTTGTTCCCGTCGTGGGATGGATCCTCGTTCTGATCCGGCTTCTCATGGAGGGACAGCGCGGTCCCAACGTTTTCGGTCCGGATCCGAAAGCGTCCTGAGCCCGCGATATCACTATGCAGAAAAGGAGTGTCCGATTATGAGTTTCGGAGACGCGGTACATAGCGTTCTGTCCAAATACGTCTGCTTTACCGGGCGCGCCCGGCGCAGCGAATTCTGGTATTTTGTCCTTTTCGAGATGATCGTCAGCGCGGCGCTCACCGGCGTGCTGAATTTTATCGGCGCCAGGGAGTCCACCGTGGAGGGGCTTACCGGCCTGATGTCGGCCGCGCTTCTGCTGCCGGGTCTGGGCGTGATCTGGCGGAGGCTGCACGACATCGGCAAGTCCGGAGCAAACTATTTCTGGATCTTCGTGCCTCTCGTGGGCGCGATCCTGCTGCTCATCTGGATGTGCCGGGACGGCGACCGCGGTCCCAACGCCTACGGCCCGGATCCCAAAGACCCCGGCGCGGGGTGGCCGGAGAGCGGCAGGGACCCCTGGGAGTACTGATGGGCCTGATCGATCTTCATATGCACACAACGGCCTCCGACGGCACCGATGCCCCGTCGGAGGCCGTTGCAAAAGCCGCCTCGCTCGGTCTGGAGGCCATCGCGCTCACAGACCACGACACGGCTGCCGGCGTGGCCGAGGCCTCGGCCGCCGGAAAAGAACTCGGCGTGGAGGTGGTCCCCGGTATAGAGCTGTCCTCGGACTATCGGGACAACAACATCCATATCCTCGGCTACTTTATCGATCCGGAGGCCCCGGCTCTGCGGACCGTACTCGAGTGGATCCGCACGGAGCGGATCGCGCGGAACGAATATGTGGTGAATCTGCTGGCCGACGACGGCTTTGACATCAGCGTGGAGGAGCTGCGCCGTCTCTACCCCGAGGCCGTGCTGGGCCGCCCTCACATGGCGGAACTCCTGATGCGCAAGGGGTACGTCTCCAGTGTGCGGGAGGGGTTCGAACGCTACCTGGGGGAAGGCGGAAAATACTATCTGCCCAAGCGGCGCATCTCCATGGCCCGCGCCGTGGAAACGATCCTCGGCTCCGGCGGCCTGGCCGTTCTGGCCCACCCGCTGCAGTACCGCTATCCCCGCGACGAGGTCACGGAGATGATCGAATACGCCAAAAGCCTCGGGGCGGCGGCGATCGAGTGCTTCTACTCCGAGCACAGCGCCGAGGACGAGCGCTGGTTGCTCAGCATGGCCGAGCGTTACGGAATGGGCGTGAGCGGAGGCAGCGATTATCACGGCACGCGCAAAACTCACATCTCCATGGGGAGCGGGACGAACGGCAATCTCGCGATCCCGTATGATGTGCTTGAGCGCCTGAAAATGCTTCACCGCTCTTCGGCCCGCCCGGCGCGGTAAAAAAGGCCGATAAAAAAGGGACTGCCTTGCGGCAGTCCCTTTTGACATCTCTGTCGTTATTTTTTGTTGAAGAATTCCTCGAAGTAATCGCGAACCTTCTCGTCCTCTCCGGTCACCTTCGGAAGATCGGCGCGGGTGGGCTCGTCGGCCGCGTCAGCCAGGTCGGGAAGCTTCCCGCTCACGCGGGTGGGCTCATCCACGCTCGCCGCGCTCTTTTCCCGGTAGCTCTCCGGCTCCATAACCATCTCGGGCTTCTTTTTCCTGGGCCGCGATTTCGGCGCGGGCTCGTCGTCCTCCTCCAGATCCAGCCGCAGCTGACGCGCGTTGGCAAGCCGTCTCTGGTAGGCTCTCCGCTTGAGCCGGTAGCGGACCACCAGCGTGATATACAGCGCCAGCAGCAGCACCAGGCCCCAGAAGGTGAGCACCACGGCGGGACGGCGCAGCGTCTCCATCAGCTCACCCTTCATGAAGGATACCCGCGACAGATCCACGGAGGTGCTGGTCACCAGCGGGGATGTGCCGTAGGTCTCCCCGTTCAGGCTCACGCTGATCTCTCCGACGGTCTGTCCCGCGCTTACCGGGGCCATGAGCGTGGTGCCGTCCCCGTTGTCGGTGCGGTAAATGGTGACCTTCCGCTCGAACGCGTCGGCCGATATGTCGTTGGGCAGAAGCGCCGTGATGGAGGTGCTGGGCCTGACCGCCACGGTTTCGGCGTCCGCGCCCATCTCCACACCGACCTCGGCGACGATCTCGGTCGATTTTACGATCTCCTGATAGCTGAAGTTGTCGAAAGCCCAGTTGAACAGCGTTTTCGCGTCGGCGAAATGTCCGTAATACCAGGTCCCGTCGTCGAGCTGATAGGCGTCGGCCTTCATGATCACGGCCAGGAGCTGGACCCCGTCCTTTTCGGCGGTGGTCGCCAGGCAGTAGCCCGCGTCGCTGGTGTGGCCCGTCTTCACGCCCCGGGCATACTCATAGCCGTAATCGCCCGGATAGAGCGGGTTGGTGGGGTTGATCAGCGAGTTGGTGTTCTCCAGCTTGCGCTCCGCGGAGGCGTTGGTGTCCGGCACGACATAGGTGACCGTGTTGGCGATCTCCATAAATACATCGCTGCGGGCAGCCTCGCGCAGGATACGCGAGAAATCCCAGGCCGTGGTATAGTGATCGGGGTCGGGCATGCCGTGCGTGTTGGTAAAATGGGTGTCCTTACATCCGAGAGCCGCGGCCCGCGCGTTCATCATCTCGATGAAGTTCTCGATCGTGCCGCCTATATACTCCGCGATCACGTTGCAGGCCTCGTTGGCGGAGTTGAGCATGGCGCAGTACAGCAGATTCTCCAACGTCATCGTCTCACCGATGGCCATATAGACCGAGGAGCTGTCCCCGGAGATGTCATAGTAAAGGCGGTCGGAAGCGGTGACCATGTCGCTGAGCTTTTTGGTGCCGTCCTCTACGGCCTCCAGCGCCAGAAGTACGGTCATCACCTTGGTAAGGCTCGCGGGCATCAGCCGCTCGGTTTCGTTTTTCGTGTAGAGGACGGTCTCGCTGTCTCCGCGCTCCGCCACAAGCACCACGGCATGACTGCTGTCGGCCTGCGGATCGCTCAGCGCCGCGGCAGCGGGAGCGAACAGGCTCATCAGCAGGGCCGTCAGAAGGAATATCGCGCAAAATCGGAAGCGTTTCATGCTTTTCCCCCTTGTGGGAGTGGTATGTGTCCTGCTATTATAATGTATGACCGCGGGAAAAGCAACCTTTTGCGTTTTCCCGGTCCAAACCGCCGATCACGGGAGGTGCAGACGTGACCAAAACCGAAAAGATCCTGCTGCTGATCACGGCGGTTTTTTTCCTCCTCGCATGGTTTTTTGTCCCCCGAAGCGGCGCGGCGCGCACCGCCGAACCGGCCTTTGAGCGCCCCCTTCCCACCGCGTCGGCGCCGCCCGCGGACTATGAGCTGTACGTGTCGATCGTCAGGCGGATCGATATCAACCACGCCGACGCCGCCGAACTCACGGTCCTGCCCGGAGTGGGCAAAGTGACCGCCGAAGCCATCGTGTCGTACCGGGAGGAGCACGGTCCGTTCTCCTCTGTGGAGGATCTTCTGCTGGTCCCCGGGCTGGGGCCCGGGACCCTCGAGGCGATCCTCGCCGCGGGCGACGGCGGCAGGGAAGACGCAGGGTGAAAGAAAAATCTTGCAATGGCGGTACTTTTAAGGTAGAATACACACGCCAAATATTATGCAGTAAAAGAAAAGTATCTATATATCAGGGAGGCATATCTATGATTTCCGCAGGAGAATTCCGCAACGGAGTAACCTTTGAGATGGACGGCCAGGTCATGCAGGTCATCGAGTTCCAGCATGTCAAGCCCGGCAAGGGCGCCGCTTTCGTGCGCACCAAGATGAAGAACGTCATCACCGGCGCCGTCATCGAGACCAGCTTCAACCCCACCGCCAAATTTGAGAACGCCTATGTGGAGCGCCGCAGCATGGACTACAGCTACAATGACGGCAACCTCTACTATTTCATGGATCCCGAGACCTATGAGCTCGAGCCCATTGACGAGAGCATGCTCACCGACAGCTTCAAGTTCGTCACCGAGAACATGACCTGCACCGTCAGCTCCTATAAGGGCAAGGTCTTCGCCGTGGATCCCCCCAACTTCGTCGAGCTGACCGTCACCGAAACCGACCCCGGCTTTGCCGGCAACACCGCTACCAACGTGACCAAGCCCGCCACGCTGGAAACCGGCGCCGAGATCAAGGTGCCTCTGTTCATCAACCCCGGCGACCGCATCAAGATCGACACCCGCACCGGCGAATATCTGGAACGCGCCAAGGGCTGAACGCGTCCCATCCGTCGGCCATCATTCGATTCAGGAGGATCCGATCATGACAACATCCGAAAAAGTGGCGTATCTGAAGGGGCTGGCCGAAGGCATGGGCGTTCTCGAGGACGCCGGCCAGGGCAAGCTTTTCAAGGTGATCATCGACATTCTCGAGGACCTGTCGCTGGATCTGGCGGACACCCGCGATTCCATGACGGACATCTCCGACGCGCTCGACGCCGTCAGCGACGATCTCGCCGAACTGGAGGAGGATTTTTACGATGTCTTCCTTGACGACGACGATGAAGAGGATGACGAGGACGACGAAGAGGACGAGGAAGACGATTACGACGAGGACGAGCCCGTATTCTATTCCGTTGAGTGCCCGGGCTGCGGCTTCCGCCTGACCGTGGACGAGGATATCCTTGAGAGCGGCTCCTTCGAGTGCCCCGAATGCGGGGAAGTCATCGACCTGACCAAGGCCGAGGTCGAGGAAGTCGAGTTCGAGGATGAAGACGACGAGGAAGACGGGGAGTGACCCTGTCCGGCCTTGCGAAAAAAAGATGATCCCGGAGTGATGACCACTCCGGGTTTTTCTTGACAATATATACTATGTGATATATAGTATTATGCGAAAGGGGGTATATCCGTGCTGGATCCTCAGATGAAACGCGGACTGCTGGAGATCTGTATACTCTCAGCTCTGAGCCGGAGTGATTCCTATGGCTACAAGCTGATCCGGGACCTGGAGAGCTGCGTTGCGGTGTCCGAGTCCACTCTCTACCCGATCCTGCGCCGGCTGGAGACGGCGGGGAGCCTGTCGGTTTACAGCGTCGAACACAATTCACGGCTGCGAAAAATGTACCGTCTCACGGCGGCCGGCGCAGAGCAGATCCGCTCTTTTCTGGCCGACTGGACGGAGATCGAAAAGATGTACGATTATATTCGGGAGGGTTCACAATGACAAAACAGGGATTTCTTGACGCGCTTCGCTCCTCGCTCGCGCCGACAGCCCGTCGGGACACCGAGGAGATCTGCGCGTATTATTCCGAGCTGATCGATGATATGACGGAGGACGGCTTTACGGAGGCCGAGGCGGTGGAATGGCTGGGTGATCCGGAGTCTCTCGCGAATAGCCTCGCCCCGGACGGCGAAGCTCCCCGAAAAGAAGGCCGCTCCGCCTCCCTCACGGATACGCTGACCGGACTGGTACGCGAAGCGTTTTCGGCGCTGCGCCTCAGCGGTGGAGGGCAAACGCGTCGGGAATCTCGGGAATCGAGGCCTTTTACGGAGCAGATCCGCTCACTGGACATCCGCTGGCCCCGAGGCGACGTGACGATCCTGTGCGAAGACCGGGAAACGGCGGATCTCACGGAGGAGCGCGGTTCGAGCGATCCGCCCATGGACACCCGGCTGGAAAATGGCACTCTGTTCGTCCGTTTCACCGCAGAGAACGAGCCTTTCGCGGGAGGAAAATCTCTGACGGTGCGGCTTCCCCGCGTAGTCGCCGAAGAGCTGTCCGAATGCGCCGTTTTCACCGCTTCCGCTGAAGTCCGCCTGGAGGGGCTGTCCGCGGGAGACCTCTCCGTGGAGACAAAGTCCGGAGACATTACGGCCGAAAACGTCCGCTCAATCCGGGCTTTGTTCCATACCGCCTCCGGCGACCTGACGGCCGGCGGGTCCTTTGAGGCCCTTCGTATCCGTACCGCGTCGGGCGACGCGGAGCTGTCGGGGAACGCGGAGCACCTGTTTTTTCAAAGCGCCAGCGGGGATCTGCTGTATCGGGGGCTGAGTGACCGCATCGAGTGCTCCACGGCTTCCGGCGACGCCGAAATGACTCTGCGCGGGCTCCCGGCAGCTTTGGTATGGAACAGCGCGTCGGGTGATCTGGATCTCACGCTGCCCGCCGGCAGCGAGTGTCCCGTGCGTTTTGACACCGTATCCGGTGACTTCGACTGCCGCGGAGTGCGTACCGACGTTCCGGGAGAGCCCGCTCTCAGGATCCGAACCGTATCGGGAGACGTAACCCTTCGAGGGAAATAGTATACAGGAGAGTAAAGCGCCCCGGCCTGAGCCGGGGCGTTCGCTTCGTACAGGGGAGGGGAATTGGGCGATCCTATTTCGGCCAGACGGCCCACACGGCCAGCGCCGCCTGCAGCAGCATGATCGCCGGGACGCCCAGGGTGAACTTCCTGTGCAGGGTCTTATGACGGAAGAGAGTCATGCCCAGAGCCACGCCCACGCTTCCGCCCGCCGCGGCCAGGAGCAGAAGCGTCCGCTCTCGTATGCGGCGCCGGTTTTCCCGGGCTCTTTTTTTGTCCGCGCCCATCGCCAGATACCCCGCGAGATTGGCGGCGAACAGGTACAGAAGAAGTATCCTCACGTTTATTCCTCTCCGGCCTCACCAGGCAGTGCGGCCCCGTCCCGATCAGATCCTCCCGCCCGCAGGCACGGAGCGCCTCGCGCACAAGAGGCGCGTTTTTCGGGACGGTGTACTGCAGAAGGGCCCGCTGCATGGCCTTTTCCTTCGGCGAGCGCGGGACATAGACCTCTTTCATGGTGATCGGGTCGATTCCCGTATAGTACATGCAGGTGCTGATCGTGCCCGGCGTGGGGTAAAAATCCTGTACCTGCTCCGGGCGCGCGTTGTGCTTTTTGAGATACAGCGCCAATGCCACCGCGTCGGAGAGCGTGCTGCCCGGATGAGAGCTCATCAGGTAGGGAACGAGAAACTGATCTTTCCCGTAGCGTCTGTTGAGCGCGGCGTATTTTTCCAGAAACCGTTCGTACACCGCCGAGGGGGGCTTTCCCATATAGCCGAGCACGCTGTCCACGCAGTGCTCCGGGGCGACCTTGAGCTGACCGGAGATATGGTAACGCACCAGTTCGGACAGGAAGGGGCTGTTTTTGTCGCAGAGCACGTAATCAAAGCGGATGCCCGAGCGCACGAAAACTTTTTTGACGCCCGGGATCTCCCTCAGTTTGCGGAGCAGGGCAAGATAATCCGAGTGGTCCGCTTCCAGATGTTTGCAGGGCTTTGGAGTCAGGCAGTGTTTGAGCGGACACATGCCGTCCCTGAGCTGTTTTTTGCAGGACGGCGAGCGGAAATCCGCCGTGGGACCGCCCACGTCGGAGACATAGCCCTTCCACAGCGGATGCTTTGTCATGGCCCTGACCTCGGCGATCACGCTCTCGTGGCTGCGGGACGTGACCATACGGCCCTGATGGAAGGCCAGAGAGCAGAAGTTGCATCCGCCGAAGCATCCCCGGTTATGGATCACCGAGAAGCGCACCTCTTCAATGGCCGGAACGCCTCCCTGCGCGTCGTACATCGGATGCGGCTCCCGGGTATAGGGCAGCGCCGCCACCGAGTCCAGCTCCGCGGTGGACAGCGGCATGGCCGGGGGATAGACCGTAAGATACCGGTCTCCGTGG
The DNA here is from genome assembly GCA_902768805.1 of Oscillospiraceae bacterium. Taxonomy (GTDB): domain Bacteria; phylum Bacillota; class Clostridia; order Oscillospirales; family Oscillospiraceae; genus Apopatocola. The sequence continues at coordinate 12,395 of CACXMX010000010.1, read as the reverse complement.
CGCTGGACCATCGTGCGGCCGCGGATCGGGTCGTGCTCGGCGTTTTCCCGGCGCGCGGCCCGGGCGTACAGGGTTTTATCCGCGGCCACCTCTTCGAACGAGGGCAGCTCCAGCGCTCCGGCGGGCGGTTTGTCCAGCACGACGGCGCTGCCGCGGATCCCGTACAGCGGCCGCCGGTCGCGGATACGGTCGGCAGCCTCGAGCGTGGCGGTCTCGCCCATGCCGTAGATCAGGATGTCGGCCTTCGCGTCGATAAGAACGCTGCGACGAACCGCGTCGTCCCAGTAATCGTAGTGGGCGAAGCGGCGCAGAGAGGCCTCCAGCCCGCCCAAAAGGATCTTCGTGCCCGGGAAGGCCTCCCGCGCTCGGTTGGCGTAAACGATCACCGCCCGGTCGGGACGCAGTCCCGCCTTGCGGCCCGGTGAGTAAAAATCCTCGCTCCGCCGCTTTTTGGAAGCGGTGTAGTGGGCCACCATACTGTCGAGATTGCCCGCGTTGAGAAAAACCCCCAGCTCCGGCCGGCCCATGGCTTCGAACGCGGCCGCCGAATGCCAGTCCGGCTGGGCGAGCACCGCCACCCGGTACCCCGCGCGTTCAAGCACTCTGCCGATCACGGCCGTACCGAAGGACGGGTGGTCCACATAGGCGTCCCCCGTCACCAGCAGGATATCATACCAGTCCCAGCCCCGCTCGAGCATGTCGTCCCGGCTGACCGGGAGAAAAGCCTTGGTATCCGTCGTTCATTCCTCCATGATCCGGGGCTCGACTCCCGTCAGCTCCCGTGCGCGGGCACAGACCCGTTCGATCTTCGCCGATCCCTCCGCGCCCGTAACGCCGATGAAATCCGCCCAGACGCCGCTCTGCGCGCGCAGCGTGTTGCGCAGCGGCAGATGAAACTCTCCCTTTGCCATAGCCAGCATCGGCAGCCGCTGAAAAAGCGCCTCGGTGACAGGCAGCCGCCCCAGCAGCAGCTCTCTCTGAAGCTCCATTCGGGGATACAGCCGCATCACGAAGCCCACCTCCGTGCCCTCAAAACCGCGCTGCTCACGCGTGTCCCGCACAAGCTTCACGGCCCGGATGTGTGTACAGGCGATATGGGACAGCGCCGTCAGCGACCGTGCCAGCGTGTTATGCCGCTTCTGCCATACCAGCACATTGGGCTCCCAGAACGTGATGTACTCTCCGCACAGATGCCCCGCCGCGCGTGCGACGCGGCCCACATAGCGCAGGTAACAGCGCAGATTGTCTTCCTTCCCCCATCCGCCCCGGGCGGCGAACCATTCCGGGTCCTCGCCCCGGTACAGGCAAAGCACCGGCTCGGCGCCCAGGCTGGCCGCGCGCATGAGCCGCTCGCGCAGGTCTTCAAGCGCGGCTTCGTCGTATGTATCCTCCGCGGGCTGGATCGCGGACCAGTCCGAGAACACAAGGCAGCGCTCCGCCCCCCTCCTGCGCAGCGTCCGAACAGCCTCGTCACTGAGTTCCGCCGGCGCGAACACGCGGGGGATCATATTCTGTTCTCTGCTTTTGGCCATGGGTACCTCCGGGTGAAAACGGGAAAATACATCGCGTTGATTATATCACAGTGTTTACCGGTGCGCCAGTCCCGGCGGGGTCAATGATCCCTTTCCTGCGGGAGCGAGGCCAGCATCTTTTCCCCCGCGGCGATCAGGCTGCGGCCGTGGCAGATGAAGCGCACGTCCACCGGGCTGTCCGGGTGCGCCGCCTGCCAGCCGCGGACGGCGGAGAGAGCGCAGCTCCACAGGGTTTCGAAGTCCATGGGCGCGTCGTTGAACACGCCGCTGCTGATAAGCGGGAAAGCGACCGACCGGCATTCCTTCTCCCGGACGATCTCCAAAGCGCTCACATAAGCCGAGCGGAGCATTTCCGGCGCGTCCGGCCGGGAGGTGTACGGCCCCACGGCGTGGATCACCCATTTCGCGGACAGCCTCCCCGGAGGCGTGGCCACTGCCTTCCCCACGGGACAGTGTCCGATCTTCCGGCAGAACTCCGCCATCTCCCCTTCGCCCGCGGCGGCGAAAATCGCTCCGCACACGCCGCTGCCTCTGCGCAGGCCGCTGTTGGCCGCGTTGACGATGCAGTCCGCCGTGATCGTTTCAATGTTTCCGTATTCGATCGTGACCGTTCCGCTCATGACTGTCCTCCCGTATGTTTTGTATCGCCGGCCGGCATATTATTATACAGCATCAGTATAGTTTCGGACGGGGCTGCCTGTCAATGAACGGAGAGAAGGGGTCTTTTCCCCCTTTCCGGCAGCCTTCGGCCCCTCGCACAAACAAGGCGGCTTCTTCGGGCGGATCGCTGTGCAAAAAGCGCAATATGAATTTTATCCTGCAAATCATCCCCGTCTGTTTGGGAAAAAAGTGGAATTACCGGGGAGAAAAACAGCAACTTGCCCTTGCATCCTGCAATTCATAGGGATATAATATGCAAAACTCGTTTTTATTCGATTCGATCGACAGTTTACAGCAAAGGGGAAGAATAATATGAAAAACGCTTATCTTCAGCGGGTATACGACCAGGTTCTGGCCCGTGACCCCAACGAGCCCGAATTCCACCAGACCGTGCATGAATTCCTGTCCAGCCTGGAGAACCTGGTGGACGATCACCCCGAGTGGGAAAAGAACGGCATTCTGGAGCGCTTTGTGGAGCCCGACCGCATCGTGTCCTTCCGCGTGTCCTGGGTGGACGACGAGGGGAAGGTGCAGATCAACCGCGGCTGGCGCGCCCAGTTCAACTCCGCCATCGGCCCCTACAAGGGCGGCATCCGCTTCCATCCCAGCGTGAACCAGTCGGTCATCAAGTTTCTCGCCTTCGAGATGGTTTTGAAAAACGGCCTGACCACGCTTCCCATCGGCGGCGGCAAGGGCGGCTCCGATTTTGACCCCCACGGCAAGTCCGACGGCGAGATCATGCGCTTCTGCCAGGCCTTCATCACCGAGCTCTACCGCTATATCGGCCAGTTCTCCGATATCCCCGCCGGCGATATCGGCGTGGGTGCGAGAGAGATCGGCTATATGTTCGGTCAGCTCAAACGGATCAACGGCCAGTTCCAAAGCGCGATCCTGACGGGTAAGGGGCTGACCTACGGCGGCTCGCTGATGCGCACCGAAGCCACCGGCTACGGGATCTGCTACTACACGCAGGAAATGCTCAAAAAGCTCTGCTCTACCGAATTTACCGGAAAAACCGTCATCGTCACCGGCAGCGGCAACGTGGCGATCTACTGCGCCGAGAAGGTCCGCCAGCTGGGCGGTCTGGTCGTGGCCATGTCCGACTCCAACGGCTATGTCTACGATCCCGACGGCATCAAGCTGGACGTGATCAAGGACATCAAGCTCAACCGCCGCGGACGCATCAAGCTCTACGCCGACGAGGTCCCCGGCGCCACCTACACAGAGGGCTGCCGCAACATCTGGGACGTTCCCTGCAAGATCGCCCTGCCCTGCGCCACTCAGAACGAGGTCGGCGCCGAGGAGGCGAAAAAGATCATCGCCGGCGGCTGCATCGCCCTGGCCGAAGGCGCGAACATGCCCTGCACCACCGAGGCCGTGGAAATGCTCCACGCGGCGGGCATCCCGGTCGGGCCGGCCAAGGCGGCCAACGCGGGCGGCGTGTCCACCTCCGCGCTGGAGATGACCCAGAACTCCATCCGCATGAGCTGGAGCTTCGAAGAGGTGGACGAGCGGCTCCACGCCATCATGCGCAGCATATTCCAGGCGTCCTACGACGCTTCCGTCGCCGTGGGCAAGCCCGGCAACCTGGTGGTCGGCGCCAACGTCGCCAGCTTCCTGAAGATCAGCCAGGCCATGCTGGAGCAGGGCATTTACTGATCCTCTGCTTGGAATACAGGCTCAGCAAAACCGTATTGCACATAAGACAAGGCTTCCGCTTTCGGGCGGAAGCCTTTCGCGTTTCGTGCAAAACGTATAAACAATCTGCCCCGTTCCTATTTGCATATAGGGAAAAGTATGATATACTCAGTGTGTGTTACTGCGTTTACCGCGGTAAAGGGGGAACTCAGCCATGGAATGGCCCGAATACAAATTTGAGGAATTCGCCGCGGGAAGGCTCTACGACGCGTGGACCGTTCTCGGGGCTCATCCCCGGGAGAACGGTACAGCTTTCGCCGTATGGGCGCCGAGCGCGCGGCGCGTTGCCGTTACGGGAGATTTCTGCTTCTGGAACGGCGAAGGGGTCTCTCTGGAAAAGAACTATCACGGGGTCTGGCGCGGCTTTGTCCCGGAGGCCCGGGAGGGGCAGCTCTATAAATACATCGTGGAGGGCGAGGACGGCGTCACGCGCTGGAAATCCGATCCTTTCGCGTTCAGCTGCGAGCTGCGGCCCGGCACCTCCTCGCGCATCACCGCTCTTCGCCACGAGTGGGGAGACGGCCGGTGGATGGCCGACCGGCGCTCTCTGGAAGGCCCGCGAAACATATATGAAGTCCATCTGGGCTCCTGGCGCCGGCATGAGGACGGTTCGTTCTATTCCTGGGACGATTTCTGCCGCGAGCTGGTGCCTTATGTCCGCGACATGGGCTACACCCATATCGAGCTTCTCCCCGTGATGGAGCATCCCCTCGACGGCTCCTGGGGCTATCAGGTGACGGGATATTTCGCTGTCACGTCCCGCTTCGGCGACCCGGACGGACTGATGCGCTTTGTGGACTGCTGCCACCAAAACGGCGTCGGCGTGATCCTGGACTGGGTCCCCGGGCACTTCTGCCGGGACGACCACGGCCTGGGGATGTTTGACGGAACGCATCTGTACGACGCGGGTGACATGCCCGGCTGGGGCACATATAAATTCAACTACGAGCGCTGGGAGGTCCGGTCGTTCCTCATCAGCTCCGCGCTGTACTGGCTGCAGGTCTACCACGCGGATGGGCTGCGCTTCGACGGCGTGAGCAGCATGCTGTATCTGAACTTCGGCATCGAAGATCCGGCGCAGAAGATATACAACATCCACGGCGGGGAGGATAATCTGGGCGCGATCTCCCTGCTGCGCGAGATAAACGACGCCGTGGGCCGACTGGTGCCCGGAGCCGCTACCTGCGCCGAAGAGAGTTCGGCGTGGCCTCTGGTGACCTATCCTCCCGAGAAGGGCGGTCTTGGCTTCCACTACAAGTGGGACATGGGCTGGATGAACGACACGCTCCGCTACATGTCCGAGGATTTCGATCAGCGCCGGGAAAAGCACGGCCTGCTGACCTTCTCGATGGTCTACGCTTTCAGCGAGAACTACCTGCTCCCCCTGAGCCACGATGAGGTGGTGCACGGAAAGCGCTCCCTGATCGGGCGGATGCCCGGGGACTGGTGGCGCCAGTTCGCCGGGGCGCGGCTGCTGCAGATGTACGCGGCGGCGCATCCGGGCGGCATGCTCAGTTTCATGGGCAACGAATTCGCCCAGTTCATCGAGTGGCGGGACTATGAGCCGCTGGAGTGGAAAATGCTCGCCTACCCCACCCACGAGGGCATGCAGCGCTTCGTCCGCGAGCTGAACCATCTCTACCGCCGCGAAAAATCGCTGTGGGACAACGACCGGGACTGGAACGGATTCCGCTGGATGGACGCGGACAACTCCGAGCAGGGCATCCTTTCCTTTGTCCGGCGCAGCCGCGACGGGGAGATGATCCTCTGCGTGATGAATTTCCGCCCCGAGAGCCGCGAGCGCTGGCGCGTGGGCGTTCCGCGCGGCGGAGAATGGACCGAGCTTCTCAGCTCCGACGACGAACGCTTCGGCGGCAGCGGCAAAACCAACCCCGCTCCGCTGCGTTCCGTACGCACCCCCTGCCACGGGCAGAGGCAATCCCTGCGCATAACCGTTCCGCCTTTGGGCGGGACGCTGATAAAACTCACCGCACCGCTTAAATACCTACACGGACACATCCCCAAAAAAGCGTCAACAGAGACGAGGAGGTAAGCTTCCATGCGTAAAAAAGAGTGCGTTGCCATGCTTCTGGCCGGAGGCCAGGGCAGCCGGCTGGGCGTTCTCACGGAGAAAATCGCCAAGCCGGCCGTATCCTTCGGCGGCAAGTACCGGATGATCGACTTTTCCCTGTCCAACTGCGTCAATTCCGGTATCGACACCGTCGGCGTGCTGATCCAGTACAAGCCCACGCTGCTCAACCGGTATCTCGGCACAGGCGCGGCCTGGGACCTGGACGCGGCCTGGGGCGGCGTGCACATTCTTCCGCCGTACGCCACGCAGACCGGCGGCGAGTGGTATGAGGGCACGGCGGACGCCATCTACCACAACATCGACTTCATCGACGAGTACGATCCCGAGTATGTGCTGATCCTCTCGGGCGACCATCTCTATCAGATGGACTATAACCTGATGCTGGATTACCACAAGCTGATGAACGCGGATCTGACCGTGGCGGTAAAGACCGTCCCCTGGGAAGAGGCCAGCCGCTTCGGCATCATGAGCGTGGACGACGAGATGCGCATCACCCGCTTTTCCGAAAAGCCGAAGGAGCCCGACAGCAATCTCGCCTCCATGGGCATTTATATCTTCACCTGGAAAACTCTGCGCGCCGCGCTGCTGGCCGACCATGAAGACGCCGGGAGCGAGAAGGATTTCGGCAAGAACATCATCCCCACTCTGCTGGGGCAGAAGCGCGCGCTGTACGCCTATGTCTTTTCCGGATACTGGAAGGATGTGGGGACCATTCCCAGCTACTATTCCACGCAGATGGAGCTTCTTGATCCCAAGGCGGAGTTCCGGCTGATGGACACCCGCATGCACATCCTCTCCAACCTGAACGAGGCTCCGTCCAGCTTTATCGGCGAGGACGCCGAGGTGAGCCACTCCATGGTGTGCAACGGCTGCGAGATCTACGGGACTGTGGTGAATTCCATTCTCTCTCCGGGCGTGACCGTAGAGAAGGGCGCCGTGGTGCGCGACTCGATCCTTCTCCCCGATTCTACGGTGGGTGAAGGGGCCGTTGTGGAGAAGACCATCCTCAACGAGCGTTCGGCCATCGCGCCCGGAGCGAAATTCGGCGGCAGGAACGTCATCACCGTGGTGGGCGACGGCTCCACCATGGAAGTGGAAGCGTAAAGGGAGGATGGGAAAATGAACAGAACGATCGGTCTTATCACCGCCAATTACTCTCTCGCCGGGTTCGGTACCGTCGGCGAGGAGCGGCCTTCGGCCTCCATCCCCTTCGGCGGGCGCTACCGTCTTATGGACTTTGCCCTGAGCAACATGGTAAACTCCCGTATCCAGACCGTGGGCATGATCACGCCTTACCGCTACCGCAGCATCATAGACCACATCGGCGCCGGCAAGGAGTGGGATCTTGACCGCAAGGACGGCGGACTGTACATCCTGCCCGGAACGATCTACGGCTTCCGGGAAAACGACGGGCACTTCCTGTTCCGGGATTTCCAGCAGAACCGGCGCTATTTCCAGATCAGCGGAGACTATGTCCTCGCCAGCAGCGGCACTCTGGTGGCCAGCATCGACTACCAGCCCATGATCGCCCGCCATGAGTTCACCGGACGGGGCGTCACCCTGCTCTACCGCCGCGCGGATCCCGAGGCGAGGAAAAAGGGCTATTATCTCACCTTTGACGACAAGGGCCGCGTCACCTCCATCCGGCACGACGACCGGGGCGAATACCTGTTCCTGGACAGTTTTATCATGAACAAGGCGCTGCTTCTGCGGCTGATGAGCGACTACGGCAACCTCGGCCAGATGGACCTGATGGACATTCTCGGAATGATCGTGGACGATATCGCCATGGAGGGCTACTTCTTCGACGGCTACGTGGCCGAGATGGACGGGATCTCCGGCTATCTGCGCTCCAGTCTGGAGCTGATGGACCGCAGCGTGCGCCGGGAGCTCTTCGATCCCGACCGCAAGATCCTCACCAAGATCCACGACACGCCTCCGGCCATGTACACCGCGGACTCCCGGGTGCGCTCCTCGCTGGTGGCCGCGGGCTGCTATGTGGAGGGCGCAGTGGAGAACTCCATCGTATTCCGCTCGGTGCGCATCGAGAAGGGCGCTGTGGTCAAAAACTGCGTTATCATGGACAAGTGCGTCATCAAGTCCGGCGTGCATCTGGAAAACGTGATCTGTGACCGAAGCGTCACCGTGTCGCCGAACACCAGCATCCAGGGCACTCCGGAATCGCCCTGCGTGCTGCCGAAAGGCGGCGTCGTATGAATAAACTCAACGTACTGTTCGCCTCCTTTGAGGCCTCTCCGTTCATCAAGACCGGCGGATTGGGCGACGTGGCCGCCGCTCTGCCCGGGGCGGTGCAGAGCCCGGATATCGAGGTGCGCGCGGTGCTGCCCAAGCTCGCCCAGATCCCCGAGGAATTCACCCGCGAGATGACGTTTCTGACCTCGTTCAACGTCCCCCTGGGCTGGCGCAACCAGTACTGCGGTCTGTTCGAGCTGCGGCGCGGCGGCGTGATCTGGTATTTTCTGGACAACGAGTATTATTTTAAGCGGCCCGAACCCTACGGCTATTTCGACGACGCCGAGCGCATGGCCTTCTTCTCCAAGGCCGTGTGCGAGTGCTGCCGGTTCCTGCCGGGCTTTTTCCCGGACGTGCTCCACTGCAACGACTGGCACACGGCTATGGCCCCGGTGTTTCTGCGTGAGTTCTACCGGCAGATCCCGGAATACGGGCGGATGAAGACCGTCTTCACGATCCACAACCTGAAATTCCAGGGACAGTACGATCCCTTCATCCTCGGCGACATCCTCGGGCTGCACGACATCCCCGCTGCCCATGACCAGCTCCTGCGCGAGGACGGAAAATGCGTGAACTATCTGGCCGGGGCCGTGCATTACTCCGACCGGGTCACCACCGTGAGCCCGACCTACGCCCGAGAGATCTGCACGCCCTACTTCGGCGAGGGGATGCAGGACCTGTTCATCGAGCGCAGCAGCATTCTCTCCGGCATCCTCAACGGCATCGACACGGCGTCCTATGATCCCTCCACGGATCCCGCGCTGGCCTCCAATTTCACCGAGCCCACGCTCAAGCGCCCCAACAAAACCGCTCTGCAGAAGGAGCTGGGGCTGACCGTCGACCCCGGTGTGCCCCTGTGCGCCGCTGTGAGCCGGCTGACAGAGCAGAAGGGATTTGACCTGCTCAACGCCGTGGCCGAGGAAATGCTCTCCGTCTGCCAGATCGCCGTCCTCGGCACCGGAGACAGGCAGTATGAGGATTATTACCGGGAACTGGCCGCAAAGTATCCGGGCCGCTTCAGCGCCAGCATCCTCTTCTCCGAGGAGCTCTCCCGCCGGATTTACGCCGGGGCGGATATCTTCCTGATGCCCTCCCGGTTCGAGCCCTGCGGTCTCAGCCAGATGATCTCCATGCGCTACGGCACGATCCCCGTGGTACGGCGCACCGGCGGCCTGGCCGACAGCGTGATCCCCTACAACGCGGACACCGGCGAGGGCACGGGCTTCGGCTTTAACAACTACAACGCCCATGAGCTGCTCTTTACCGTGCAGGCTGCCTGCCGGCTTTATACCGAGAGCCCCGTGGCATGGGAAAACCTGCAGCGCCAGGCCATGGCCCAGGATTTCAGCTGGGACGCCTCGGCCCGCGAGTACCGCAAACTCTACAGGAGCCTGTTCGAATGATCATTCACGATTCCCGAAAGGAAAGCTTCCGCCGTCCCTTTGGGGCGGCGGAAGTTTCTGCTGCCGTTACGCTGGCGGCGGAGTGTCCCGGCGCCGCGGAGATGACGCTGCGGCTGCACACCTATACCGGGGAAGACCGTTTCCTTCCCATGGAAAACGAGGGGAACGGACGCTTCTCCGTGACCTTCACCGCGCCGGATACGCCCGCGGTGCTCTGGTATTCTTTCCGCTGCGGCGGGGAGGAGAGCGAGCAGCGCCAGATCACCGTATACGAAAGCGCTCCCGTGCCCGAGTGGTGGAAAAACGCCGTGGTATATCAGATCTTTCCCGACCGTTTTGCACGGGAAAGCGGCTGGCAGCCCCGGGAGCCGGAGAAGCGAAACGGGTCCCACCGCTTCCTGATCCGCGACTGGGACACGCCCGTGTTCTATCCCCGCGCGGAAAACAACGATGTCAGTTCCTGGCCTTTCTGGGGCGGTACTCTGCGCGGCATAGCGGAAAAGCTCCCCTATCTGCGCTCGCTGGGTGTGACGGCGATCTATCTCAACCCCATTTTTGAGGCGAGAAGCAATCACCGCTACGATACCGCCGATTACACGCGCATCGACCCTCTCCTGGGCACCGAAGAGGACTTTCTTTCCCTGGCCTCGGCAGCGAAGGCCATGGGCATACGCCTGATCCTGGACGGGGTTTTCAACCACACAGGCGCCGACAGCGTCTATTTCGACGCCTGCGGCAACTACGGCACGGCGGAAAAATACCGTTCCTGGTTCCGCTTCGGTGACCGCTACAAGCACGGATACGAGTGCTGGTGGGACGTTCCGGACCTGCCCAACGTGGAGGAAAACGACCCCGGCTACAGGGAGTTCCTGTGCGGAGAGGACGGCATCGTGCGCCGCTGGCTCCGCGCCGGCGCCTCCGGGTGGCGTCTGGATGTGGCCGACGAGCTGCCCGACAGCCTGATCCGCGACATCCGTTCCGCCATGAAGGCCGAGGACCCGGACAGTCTGCTGATGGGCGAGGTCTGGGAGGACGCCACCAACAAGGTCAGCTACGGGGAACTGCGCGAGTACTTCCTCGGCCATGAGCTGGACGCGACGATGCACTACCCCTTCCGGGAGATCGCGCTGGACTTTCTCACGCGCAAGGCCGGCGCGGCGCAGTGCGCGGAAAGGCTTCGCGTTCTTCAGGAAAACTATCCCCGCGAAAACCTGTACGCCGCCATGAACCTGATCGGCAGTCACGACCGGGAACGGACGCTGACGCTGCTGAAGGGAGACCGGAGCGCGCTGAAGCAGGCGTTCTTCCTGCAGTTCACGCTCCCGGGCGTACCGTGCATTTATTACGGAGACGAGGCCGGGATGACCGGCGGCCCCGACCCGTACAACCGCGGCACCTTCCCCTGGGGCCGCGAGGATGAGGAGCTCACCGCGTACCTGCGCGGTCTGACGGAAATGTACCGGGCTCACCCCTGCCTCAGGGGCGGGGAATATGAACCGCTCTCCTTCAGAGAGGATGTGCTGGGCTGCCGGCGCCGTGACGGCGGAGAGTCTCTGCTGGCGCTGATAAACCGCTCCGATCGCGACGTCGAGTGCTTCGGCGTCACCGTTCCCGCCCGGGGCACGCTTCTTGCGTGACCCCGCGTACCGATCCCCGCCGCGGCTGCGGCTTTGCATGATTTGACCGGGAGGATACGACTGTGCCTGCGGAAAACACCCCCATGAAATCCCAATACAACGCCATCAAGGCTCAGCACCCGGACTGCCTGCTCTTTTTCCGCCTGGGCGACTTCTACGAAATGTTCGATGAGGACGCCGTGATCGGATCGAAGGAGCTGGAGCTGGCGCTGACCACCCGTGACCGGGGCAGGCCCGAGGAGGAGCGGACGCCCATGTGCGGCGTGCCCTATCACTCCGCGGAGCAGTACATCTCCCGGCTGATCCAGAAGGGCTACAAGGTCGCCGTGTGCGAGCAGCTGGAGGATCCGCGGCTGGCGAAGGGCATCGTAAAGCGGGACGTGATCCGCATCATCTCCCCCGGAACGGTCATCGAAAGCTCCATGCTCACGGAGGGCGAGTCGAACTACCTGGCCGCGCTGTTCCTTGACGGAGAGAGCGGCTCGTGCGCTTTCGCCGACGTCTCCACCGGCGAGGTGTGCGCGGCCTCCTTCCCGGACAATGCGGCCGTGCATCTGATCAACGAGCTCGGGCGGTTTCGCCCCCGGGAGGCGGTGCTCTCCGAGGGAGCGGCGAAATGTGTCCCGCTGACCGACGCTTTGGAAAAGCGCTATTCCTGCCGACGCGAGACGGCCGACGCGCGCTTTGACCCTGCCGACGGAGAAGAAGCGCTGCACGCGCAGTACGGCTCCGACGCCGCTTCTCTGGGACTGGACGGGACCGCCGGCCGCGCGGTCGGGGCGCTGCTGGGCTACCTCTCGGACGCCCAGCGGGGCGATATGTCCCAGCTGCGCCGGCCCGACGTGTTCACCCGGGGCCGGTTCATGGAGCTTGACAGCGCCGCACGGCGGCATCTGGAGCTGACGGAAAACCTGCGCACCGGCGAGAAGCGCGGCTCTCTCCTCTGGGTTCTGGACAAAACGCGCACGCCCATGGGCGGACGCACCCTGCGAAGCTGGGTGGAGAGGCCGCTGCTCTCCGCCGTAGCCATCCGCCGCCGCCTGTCCGCCGTGGATGAGCTCTATAAAGACAACGTGGGCCGCGGCGAGCTCATTGAGCTGCTGCGGTCCGTGGGAGACAT
>CACXMX010000009.1 GCA_902768805.1 Oscillospiraceae bacterium | reverse complement strand
TTGAAAGCCGGTTTATACAGCATCTTCCGAAAACCCGGAAACTGTGTTATACTTCTTCCCGACCGCTCATGATTGTCGTGGAGGACGAAGTGAAAAAGACCGTATACATTGTAGTCACCGTTTTGATCATGCTGATCGTTTCCAGGTTCATCATACGAATCGTTGACGCAACCGTCGGGATCGATCAGGATTTCGGGATACTGGTGTTGCTCCTGATCATCGTCAACACCCTGATCGGGTTCATCGCATATCGATGCTGCCGCAGATCATGAAAAAACAGAAGAATCATAAAGAGCAGGCTCCCGGTCAACGGTGAAAAACCGCCGGCCGGGAGCCTGCTTTGCGTTCGCGGCGTCCGGTCTTTTCCGATCGGCGCAGGCAGTCCGCCTTTGGGGCGGACTGTTTGTCTTTTCCGAAAAGGAACCGGGCTCATGTCTGCATTGCAAAAGACATATAAACAATTTTAATGCAATATATATTTGACAATTCAGGAGTGATATGTTATCTTCCTCATCAGAAAGGATTCTTACGGACGGAGGTTAGCGGATGCGGAATCTTAAGCTGAAATTCCGACGGATCGAACTGGACATATCACAGACCGACCTGGCGAAAAAAGTCGGTGTGACCAGACAGACGATCGGTCTGATCGAGGCCGGAGAGTTCAACCCCTCGATAAGGCTGTGCCGAAAAATCTGCCGCGCGCTGGGCGTAACACTGAATGATTTATTCTGGGAGGAAGAAGAAAATGAGGAAGAATAACGCCCTGGATGAAATGCAGGAACTGGAGCTGCTGAAGATCGAGCATAACGGGTGCTGGATCGCTTTCTGGGGGCTGCTGATCGCGCTCGCCGTCCAAAGCGCCGCGTTCGGGAACACGGATTTCAGAACCCTCGCCGGTGAATGGGTCGTATTTATGGTGCTGGCCGTCTATCTCGCCGTCGCGTGCATGCGCCGCGGGATCTGGGACAGGCGCATCCCCATGAACACCAGATCGAACCTCACCTTGTCGGCCGCAGCTGCCGCCGCTCTCGGCGGTCTCATCGCGATCACGGTTTTCAGGAGCTGTCGGAAGCTCTCGGTGACCGCAGCCGCCGCCCTTATAGCTGCATCGGTCACCTTCGGTCTCTGCTTTGCAGCGCTGACCCTGGCCATGAAAAAGACCGCGAAGCGGATCCGTCAGCTGGAAGAAGAGCCGTCCGACGCGGATGAACGCTGAAAGCACATACATATAAAGAAAAGAGGAAAAACTCATGAAGAATCTGATCAGGGCATTAAGCGGAAAAACGGCGCTGTATATTGTCATGGCGCTGGCGGCTGTCTCGTCTGTACTCGAGATCGTAACCGCCGTCAGGAATGGAACAAGTATCGACTGGCCGGGCATGGCCATTTTATGGGCAGCTCTTTGCGGATGGGCTGTGTGCCTTGAATCCTCGGAGAAAAAGAATAAGGAATAAGCCTTTCCGGTACAGCATAATGCATGGATCTTCGCCGGACTGATTATAAAAGACACGCTTTACCGAAATGATGCAAACCTCTTCCGTTCGCAGCGGCGGAAGAGGTTTTATTATTGGATCCGTACAAATATACAGCCGTTTTGGTCTATTTATGCATTGACACGGGCCTTGTGTTCAGTTAGACTTATTAAGCATTATAAATCCATGTTAACAGAATAATCGGACAGCCGGTGTCGGGAAACCGATGAAAAGGGAAACAGGTGAAAAACCTGTGCGAGCTCGTCACTGTAAGCTGATAAGCGAAAACCGGGGGAAACAGGCCCCGGCCACTGGAAACGGGAAGGCGTTTTCGCGGAACATCAGCGAGCCAGGAGACCTGCCGGCTGTTCTTGCGGCATCAGCCCACGAGTATTGGACGATTGCCGGAAAGACACAGCGGAACGACTGCCGTTTCGCCTGTTTGTCGTTACTATCCGGGAATTAAAGGATCCTTTCAGCTTGTAAGGCCGGCTGAAGGGGTCCTTTTTTGATATATTTGATATAAATGAAGGAAAACGCCGGCACCGTTCGCCGGCAAACGAGAGAAACGGAGGGTTTTGCTATTATGTCTTCAAAAGAAAAGAAAGTCGTCGGCTTCATCAGCGTTCTGCTGATCATGGTCGATCTGTTCTCGCCCCGGGCGTTCGCCATGCATATCATGGAGGGCTATCTCCCGGTGTCGCACAGTCTGTTCTGGTTTGCCGTCTGCCTGCCCTTCTGGTTTATGGGCTTCAAGTCGCTCAAAAAGACCGTGGCCGAGCATCCCAAGTCCATATCCATCATCGCCATCGCGGGCGCGTTCATTTTCGTTATCTCCTCGCTGAAGATCCCCTCGGTGACCGGCAGCTGCTCCCATATGACCGGTACCGGCCTGGCGGCCATACTGTTCGGGCCTACTCCCGTAGCCATTCTGGGCTCGATCGTGCTGATCTTCCAGGCGCTGCTGCTGGCGCACGGCGGTCTTACCACTCTGGGCGCCAATACCTTCTCCATGTGCATTGCAGGGCCCCTCGTGTCCTACCTGATCTTCACGGGTCTGAGCAAAGCCGGAGCCAAAAAGAGTTTCAGCGTCTTTCTCGCCGCTGCGGTGGGCGATCTGTTCACTTACTGCGTCACTGCGCTGCAGCTGGCTGTCGCTTATCCCGCCGCGGACGGCGGCATCGCGACCTCTATCGTGAAGTTCATGGGTGTTTTTGCCCCCACTCAGATCCCTCTGGCCATCATTGAAGGCCTGCTCACAACCGCCATCATCATCGGTCTGGAATCCTATGCCAAGAGCGAGCTCACCGACATCGGCTTTCTTGGCGCTCAGGTATCCGAAAGCAAAGGCCAGCTCAAACCGGTCGGCGGCAAAGCGGTCACCGCTCTGCTTATCGCCGCCGCTCTGATCGCCCTCATTCCCTTCTTCGCCCTGGGCAGCTCTGCCGAGTTCGGCGGCTCCGACGACGCCGGCAGCGAGATGATCAACGAGGTCACCGGCAAAGAGTACGAGCCTTGGTTTGAGCCCGTACTGGAAAAGGCCATCGGAGGCGAGCTCCCCGGCGAGATAGAAAGCCTGTTCTTCTGCCTGCAGACCGGTATCGGCGTGGGCATCATCGCCTACTTTATGGGCCGTTTCAACGAGAGAAAAAAGCTGGAAAAAGGCGGGTTCATCAAAGAACAGTAAGGAGGTCTGCCTGTGCAGCTCGGATACTTTCTGTTTATGCTGGCACTGGCCCTGGCCGTTACGATCCTGATCCGCGGCATGAGTCCTCTCAGGGCTCATGCCGCCGAAGAGGGCCACGATCATGAACATGAGCATGAACATGATCACGAACACGACCGCAAGCACAAGCACAAGCTTGGTCACAGCCACGACACCGGCGTGTTTTCCATAGACTATTATGCCTATATCTCGGCCATCCGTGACTGGAACCCCATGTTCAAGGTGTTCTTCTCCCTGGCCGTACTGATCGCCGTTATCGCGATCAACTCACTGTATGTATCGCTTTTTGTTCTGATCACCATGGGCTTTCTCACGGTGGTCAGGGGCCGCATTCCCCTTCACCAGTATATCTCCACGCTGACGATCCCCATTGTATTCGTCCTGGTAGGCTCGCTCACCATCGCGCTGAGCTTTGCCCGCCAGCCTCTCGGTCAGTACAATCTGCATCTGGGGTTCTTTTACATCTACACCTCCGACGCCGATCTGCTCCGCATGGTGAATCTCATGGCGAAAGCCATGGCGGCGGTTTCGGCGCTGTTCATGATGACGCTGTCCACTCCCTCCGGAGAGATCATCTCCGTCATGCGCAAGGTCCACGTACCCAGGCTTATTGTGGAGCTGATGAACATGATCTACCGGTATATCTTCGTCATTATGGAGACCAACAGAAAAATGCATGATTCCGCGGAATCCCGTCTCGGCTACGTGGATTACAGGACATCGGTAAAATCCTTCTCCGGTACGGCGAGCAACCTGCTGGTGGTCTCCCTGAAAAAGGCGAACGCCTATTACGACGCCCTGATATCCAGGGGTTACAACGGAGAGCTCCTGTTCCTGGAGCGGGAGAAAAAGATGGACAGGGAACAGACCGTTCTCGGTGTCGTGTACTTTCTGTGCATCGTCGTTTTGTTCGCTGTGCAGAAGGCCGCGCTGTTCGGCTGACGTATAAAGGAGAGGTAAATGGAACCTATTATTCGGATAAGAGATCTGCATTATGCTTATAATGAGCAGAAAATGGCCTTAAACGGCATCGATCTGGACATATACGAAGGGGAAAAGATCGCCGTCATCGGCTCCAACGGGGCCGGGAAATCCACGTTCTTCCTGAACCTGAACGGCGTGCTCAGCCCCGAGAGCGGAGAGATCCGGTACAGGGACACACTTATCACCAAAAAGAATCTGAACGACCTTCGCCGTGCCATCGGCATCGTATTTCAGGACGCCGACAACCAGATCATCGCCTCCACGGTGGAAGCGGAGGTTTCCTTCGGCCCCATGAACATGAAGCTTCCCCTTGACGAGGTACGATCCCGCGTGGACGAGGCTTTGGCCTACATGAACATCTCCACCTTCCGGGACCGTCCACCCCACTATCTTTCGGGCGGTGAGAAAAAGCGCGTCAGCATAGCGGACATCATCGCCATGAAGACGGACATCATCGTTTTCGACGAGCCCACGGCGGCCCTGGATCCGCTGAACGCGGCCATGCTGGAGGAAGTGCTCAACAAGCTGGAGGCCGAAGGCAAGACGATGCTCATCTCCACCCACGACGTGGACTTCGCCTATCGCTGGACGAACCGAGCCATTGTGTTCTGCGGAGGCCGCATCATAGCCGACGACACGCCTCAGAACGTATTCCGGAACGAGGACATCCTCAACCGGGCCAGCCTGAAGCGGCCCACCATGCTGGATGTTTACGACATTCTCCGCGAGAAGGGCCTGGCTCCGGATCTGGAGGTATTTCCCAAGACCCCTGCCCAGCTCAAAGCGATCCTGGGCTGAAGACATAACGGAAAAGACCACGCGCTGCGCGCGTGGTCTTTCATTTACCCTGCGTGGAACTCCGGTCGGTCGCCCGTATTTACTCTTCGCCGCTCAGGCCGCCGTAATCTGCGGCGAGATTGGCCTTCAGGGCGATGATCTCATCCTCTGTAAGTCCTATATCCCGTAGGTACTTCTCCGCGCAGAGAGCTAGGTCGGCAGAACTGTCCCGAAGGCTCTCTATGCCGAAAACCCCGGAGAGCTCCTGATCGATATTCCGTGCGGAGATGCGCTCATACTGTTCCGTTCCGGGTTCCACTCCGTAGTAGTTTTCGTAGGTGAGCATATAGTCCGCCACTACCTCGTCCGGCTTCGCTCCTATCAGGCACTCCAGGATCGCCGCGGCGAAGCCTGTGCGGTCCTTGCCCTCGTTGCAGTGGATCAGATACGGGCCCTCATGCGCGATGAAAAAGCGCAGTCCCTCCGCAAGGCCGCTGCGAAAATCCTTTGAATTATGATCCATGCCCAGATTCAGGGCGATCACGTCGCATTGCGCGTAATAGGTGAAGGCATATCCCGCGTAGGCCGCCATCCCTTCGGAACTGTCCGCCATGTTCATGACGGTACGGATGCCCGCCGCCTCGGCAGCCGCGTCTGCCTCCCGGCTGCGGCTGTACTTCGGATTGACGGGTGAGGACGAGCGATACAGCGTCCCGACGCCGATGCTGCCGAGCTCCACCGCGCGGAAGTTCGCGTACTCGGCGTCCGTGAGCGCCGGATAGTCGGCCCGGACGTTGCTGCGCCTCTGGTCCAGCTGACGAAGCAGGTATTCGTCGGCGTATCCCTGTTTTTCCGCAAGGGTGATCTTCACCGCTGCGTCGTCTCCGAAGCCCTCGCAGTAATCCCATCGGTAGCCGGGCGCTTCCTGAGTCCTTGTTTTCACGGCGATCCCATAGGTCGTCGCGAAATCGCCCATATTGATCGCCAGGCATGTCTGGGGTTCCGATCCGTCGTCCGTGCGGAAGCAGCAGATCGGCTCGAGCGTGTCAACATTGGAAAAGGCGGTCCCGACGGGCATTTTCACCGTCACGCCGCCGATGCTCACATACACCGTATCCCCCGGCTCAAAACCGAGGCCGATCATCGTATCCGGACTGACGGTCAGCACCAGATTCCCGTATTTTTTGATCTCCCGTATCCCGGTTTCGATTTCCGGCACCGCCGTGTCGGTTGTCGGCGAAACGGCCGCCGGTTCGGATCCCGCCAGGCATATCGGCGTCACCAGCAGCGCGAAAACGAAAACCAGAGACGAAACGATCCTCAGGATCCCATAGACACTTTTTTTGTTTTTCATCAAAACCCCTTCCGCGGCCGGTTTCGTGACCGCCTGTACCCAGTTCGCCTCAATCGGCATGGTTCGCTGTTTTCTGCCTGCCACGATACTATATCCGGCCGGACGATTCAAGTCTGTCCGTATAAATCTTTAATCGCTGATCCCTCATTCCCGCCGTGGTTTTCGGCCTTTTTCGAACGCACAAATAACCGCATGAGCGAAAATACAATTTTATGTTCTCCGTACATGGCAGTCCTCCCTCGGCCGGCATTATAATAATAGCGTATTATTATCACTTCAGTAAAAGAAAAGGGCGGGTACGGGAACGCACCCGACGCCCGCGTCCTGTGAGGAGGAGAAGCGAATGTACGAATACAAATTGACGGAGAAAGAAAACTTTCTGCGAATGTTTGAGGGGGAGCTTCCCGAGTACCTGCCCAAGTACGACTACTTCGGCTGGTCGGGCGGTCTTCCCTTCCGGCAGACGAAAAGCGCCGACGGCTATCCCATGGACGAGTTCGGCATCGAGTACACCACCAGCGAGGCGTCCCTGGGCGGACTGATCCCCGTGCCCGGCCGGGTCCTTCTCGACGACATCACCAAATGGCGGGACGTGGTCAAGACCCCTGACATCTCCGATTGGGACTGGGAGAAGCTGGCCGCGGAAGGAATGAAAGGAAAGGACTGGGAGCACCAGCCCGTCATACTGCACAGCGGCGGCTATTTCATGACGCTGATGAACATGATGGGCTTTGCCGACGGCCTTTGCGCCATGGAGGAGGAACCCGAGGAGGTCTACGCTCTCTTCGACTACCTGAGCCAGTACTATATGGAGCGGGAAAAAGGCCTGCTGAAGTATTTCCACGGCGATATTTACGAGCTGGCAGACGACACCGCCGCGCACAACTGCCCGTTCATCTCCCCTGAAACTTACCGGAAGCTGGTTAAGCCCTTCCACAAGCGTGAGGCGGATCTGGCCCTGAACGCCGGGCTGAAGATCGGCATGCACGACTGCGGCAAGTGCGAGGTATTTATCGACGACTGGCTGGATATCGGCGTAAAGTTCTGGGAACCCGCCCAGGTCGTCAACGATATCATGGGCATCAAGAAAAAATACGGCCGCAAGCTGATCATCACCGGCGGCTGGGATCTCCAGGGCCCCATCTCCTACCCCGAGACTCCCGACGAACAGCTGCGCGAGGCGCTCATCGACTACATTGACCGCATGGCTCCCGACGGCGGCTTTGCCTATCTCGTCATGGTGGTGGGCAATTACACCGACGAGCCTTTCCAGCGGAAGATGAAGCTGGCTGACGACGTGTATTTCGAGTACGGCCGCGACTGGTACCGCAACCACGGTTATTGATCTTCTCGGCAGCCCGATTTCGATACGGCAGAGGAGCCGATACGTCTCAAAGGCGTATCGGCTCCCTTTACTGTCGGAAGCGATCTGCGGAGGGATGCCTGTCAGCCGCGGCCGGTCTCTCCGGACGGTACCACCTCGAGAGTGAAATCCCGGAACGGCTCCAGCAGCATTTTCAGTCTTCTGATGTCCGGATTCAGCTTGAGCTGGATGTTGACGGCGTCTCTGATGGCCATGGACCCGAAAAAGGAGATCAGTTCCAGGAGGATCTGATCCAACAGAAGTGCGAGGACAATGCCGGCAGCGCTGAGGATAATGCCGATAAGATACAGCCACACCGCTCTTTTTCTGTTTTCGGCAAACTGCCTATCAAATTCATCCTGATCCTTTTTGACAGCGTTCTGAATGACGGCTTTTGCCCTCTCGGCGTCGAGGGGGCTGTCCGAAATGATCTGCAGCGTGTCGTGAAGATGCCGTTTGTACTCCGACTCGGTACAAAAGGTTTTCAGGTAATGATAAACGCCGTCGTTGATTGTGGCCTGAGCAGGGTCGAACGGGTTGTAGAGGTCCGACTCGTTTTTGATACGCAGCTGGATCATCGGTCTCTTTGCGGTGTGCCTCAAAACGGCGGCACCGTATCTCCTTTCCTGTATTGCGGAAGCTTTTGGGGTAATTTTATCATTAAAGCAGTCGGGAATACAAGAGCGATCCCCTGTTTACCGGACGGGGTTCGTACGTCGTTATTTCCGCCGGATGCCCGCTTTCGCGTAAATAACGCAGTGACAGCCCGGACACATCCGGAGCCTCGGACCCGATACGGATGCAAACTATCATTTTCTTTATTGTCCGGCTTGTTATACCGCGGCGAAAATGCTATAATATCCGCATATTCGCGGTACAGACCGGAAAATGAACAGCACAGTTTCTTATATGGAGGGGATTCCGGATGAAGATCACAAAGAGAAACGGTACGGTCCATGTGTATGACGACGACAAGGTGGTAAAGAGCATTCTGAACGCCAACTCGCGCGTTCCCGACGAGGAGATTTCCCCCGCTCTGGCTGCCGCGCTTGCCGAAGAGGTGTTTATCCGGGTCACCCGGGAGCACGAGATCATCTCCACTGCCGACGTCAGAGAGTGTGTTCTCTCCCTTCTCAGAGAGAGAGGTCTCGGCGGAACGGCGAAGAGCTTCGAGGAGTATAAGAAGTAAGCTCCGCCGGAGAAAAGACCTGTCCGATCGGGACAGGTCTTTTCCTTGAGAAGCCGGCGGGACACGACAAACGCCTTTGGCGGGCGGGGAGAAGGACAATGAACTGTGACAGGGTCATCGACAGCGCAGTCGCGTATGTCACCGGGCTGTTTCAAAACGACTCCGGCGGCCATGACGCGGAGCACACGTTCCGGGTCCGGCGGCTCGCCATGCATCTTGCGGACAGCGAGCCGGGATGCGACCGCACCGTCGTGGAGCTTGCGGCTCTGCTGCATGACGCGGACGATCACAAGCTGTTTCATACCGAAAACAACCGGAACGCCCGGGAATTCCTCGCGCGGAACGGGATCGTCGGCGACATGGCCGACAGGATCTGCTCAGTCATCAACAGCGTATCCTTCAGCCAAAACCGCGGCCGCGTCCCGGACACCGTTGAGGGAAAAATCGTTCAGGACGCGGACCGTCTGGACGCGATCGGAGCCATAGGGATAGCAAGGACCTTCGCCTACGGAGGCGAGCACGGAAGACCTCTGAGCGAATCCGTACAGCATTTCCGGGAAAAGCTTCTTCTGCTCCGGGATATGATGAACACCGGGGCCGCAAAGGCGATCGCGGAAAAACGCCATGCCCTGATGGAGACGTTTTTGGAGGAGTTTGCCCGGGAGATGTCCGGATCGGACGGTCCCGGCTGACTCCGGACAGAGCCGCGTTTTCCGGCAGGAGCTGTGGTACAGTAAAAAACGGTAAAGGGGCGTATCCATATGAAAGCGAAGATATTTGCCGATCGGCGCTTCCCTGTAGGGCCGATCGATGAGAAGGTCTACGGCTCCTTCGTGGAGCATTTGGGCCGCGCCGTGTACGGCGGAATGTACGAACCGGGTCATCCCTCGGCAGACGAGGACGGATTTCGCGCCGACGTCATGGAGCTGGTGAAAAAGCTCGGAGTGACTCTTGTGCGCTATCCGGGCGGCAACTTTGTCTCCGGCTACGACTGGGAAGACGGGATCGGGCCACGGGAGCTTCGCCCCCGCAGACTGGATCTGGCCTGGTCCTCGATAGAGACCAATCAGGTCGGAGTGGCCGAGTTTCAAAAATGGGCCGCAAAAGTCGGGGCCGCTCCGATGATGGCGGTCAATCTGGGTACCCGCGGCGTTGAGGCGGCCAGGGACCTGACGGAATACTGCAATTTCCCCGGCGGGACAAAATTCAGCGATCTTCGCCGTTCTCACGGATATGAGGAGCCCTTCGGCATCAAATACTGGTGCCTGGGCAACGAGATGGACGGGCCCTGGCAGATCGGAGGAAAGACGGCGGAGGAATACGGCCGCCTGGCCGCCGAGACCGCCAAGGTGATGAAGTGGGTGGATCCCGATTCCCGTCTGGTGGTATGCGGCAGCTCCAACACCTCCATGCCCACCTTCGGCGTGTGGGAGGAGACCGTTCTTTCCCATACCTACGACTATGTGGACTATTTGTCGCTGCACAGCTATTACGGGAACCGCAGCGGGGACACGGCGGAGTTTCTTGCCTGCAGCAGGGACATGGACGAGTTCATCCGTACGGTCAGCGCCATATGCGACTCGGTGAAGCAGCGCAAACATTCCGACAGGACCATGTTCCTGTCCTTCGACGAGTGGAACGTCTGGTTCCACTCCAACGAGCAGGACAAGCAGGTGGAAAAGTGGACCGTTGCCCCGCCGCTTCTGGAGGACATCTATACCTTTGAAGACGCTTTGGTGGTGGGCTGTCTGCTCATCACACTTCTGCGACACTGCGACCGGGTCAAAATCGCGTGTCTGGCTCAGCTGATCAACGTGATCGCCCCGATCATGACCGAGACAGGCGGCCGTTCCTGGGCGCAGACCATCTTCTATCCCTTCATGCACGCCGCGGCTTTTGCCCGGGGCGACGCCCTGAATACCCGTGTGGAATGCGGCAGCTACAGCGCCGGACGCTACGGCGATACGCCCTATGTGGAAAGCGTGGCAACGATCAACGAGTCCGATCGGACGGTCACCGTTCTGGCGGTGAACCGGTCGGCGGACGAGGACGCGGAGACAGAGTTCACTCTCGGCGGCGCCGGAGCGCTGACGAAGGAGCGGCACATCGTTCTGGAAAACGCCGATCTCAAGGCTGTGAACACCGCGGACGATCCCGAACGGGTCCTGCCGCGGGATCTGCCGCTTTCGGAGAAGACCGTTCTCGGCGCGCGCAGCTGGAATGTGATCCGCTACCGTTACTGAGCGGCGGCCATCCTCCGAAAGTACGGGGACCCCGGCCCGCGCCGCGGCGGCTGTACCCATCACGCCCGAAAGGAAATGAACTCAATGCCCATCGACTATAGGAAACAGGCGGCTGAGGATACCTCGGATTTCGTACTGCTGAGCGATTATGTGCCCGATATCGTTCAGGAGATCCGTTATTACTCGACCTATAACTTTGTGGGAGACCGGATCGACTATTATGAAGAGCCCTGCGCCATTCTCACGCTGGAGGCGGCACGGGCCCTGAAGGCCGTGTCCAACCGCGTGATCGCGCAGGGCTATCGGCTCAAGGTTTTTGACGCCTATCGTCCTGCCGGCGCCGTGCGCCGTTTCGTTCTCTGGGGTGTGGAGGATCTTGACCTGCGCATGAAGCCGTTCTTCTACCCCGACCTGGAAAAGGAGGAGCTGTTCTCCAAAGGCTATATCGCCGGCCGCTCCGGACACAGCCGGGGCAGTACGGTTGACCTGACGCTGCTGGATATGAGTACCGGGAAAGAGGCGGACATGGGCAGCCCCTTCGATCTGTTCAGCGAGATCTCCCACCCGGACAGCCGGGATGTAACCCCCGAGCAGTACGATAACCGCATGCTCCTGCAGAAGGCCATGACGGGCTGCGGGTTTCGTCCCATCGACTGCGAATGGTGGCATTTCACTCTGGAGGACGAGCCGTTTCCGGAAACATACTTTGAGTTTCCCGTCTCGTCAAGGATACTGAAAAGATAAAACACGGAGGGCCGGGGCTGCTGGATTCAGCGCCCCGGCTCCCGTTTTGTCTGCATCTCCTCATGGGATCGGATAACAGCCTCTGCCACTTCCGTCCGGGAGATCCTCTGTTCCATCGCTCTGCGGCCGATATGCCGGTGAGCTTCGTCCTCGGTCATATGTTCGCGTTCGATGAGGATCCATTTTGCCTTGTTGATCAGGCGGAGTTCCTTCATTTTGTCCTCAACGGTGACCTGCTCCTTTACGACGGATCGGAGCCTCTCCCGTACCGCGCAGAGAAGCCGGACGCTGTTGGCGAGCACAGCGGCGCTTACCGGCTTGGAGAGCACCGCCACGCCGCCCGGCAGCGCTTTATAATACACTTCCTCGTATATCTCGCCCGCTACCATCAGCAGCACGCCGGCTTCGCTGCCGGAGCACAGATCGATGCTGAACTGCACTCCGTTCCCGTCGGCGAGCGGCGAGTCGATAATGACGATATCACAGGGTTTTTCCAGCATGAGCCGCTTTGCTCCGCTGATGCTGCGCACCGAAGAAACCGGCCAAAAATCCGACGGGGGAAGCAGAGATCGGACGGCCGTATTCATTTTTTCGGAGGCTGACACCACGAGCACGCTGTAGGTGTCGCTTTGAAAGACCATCTTTTCTGCTCCTCTCAGGGCGGATCCCGTTATCTGCCGTAAGCGTCGATCACCGAAGCCGGAATGAACTGCCGGATAAACTCGCTCCCCGCCGCCGCCGAGAAAGCCTCGCCGAGGGAAGACGGCAGCTTTTTATACCCTTCAAGAAGTTCCTGAGAGGCGGTAAAGGTGTTGAAATCTGCCTCCGGGGGGAGTTCCGTCCCGTTTTCCAGTCCGTTCAGGCACGCGCGAATGATCAGGGCAAACGCCAGATACGGGTTTGCTCCCGGATCCGGAGAACGCAGCTCCGCACGCCGGTATTCTCCGAAAGCGGCGGGGATGCGGATGAGCTGAGACCGGTTCTGTTCGGACCAGGTCACATACGCCGGAGCTTTGTCCCGCCCGAGCCGCTCATAGGAGTTCTCACAGGGATTCAGAAACAGCGTCATGTCGCAGATCCGCTCCAGCACGCCGGAGACCAGCCGCTTCGGCGGTACCGGCTCGCCGTTTCGCTTCGCCGAGATGTTGATATGCATCCCGCTGCCGTCCCGGTCGGGAAGAGGCTTCGGAGAGAAATCCGCGTACAGGCCGTTGAGCGCCGCCATGGTCTTCACCACAGCCCGGAACGTCACGGCGTTATCCGCGGCCGCCAGCGGGTCGGCGTAGCGGAAATCGATCTCATTCTGGCCCGGTCCGCTCTCATGATGGGAGCTCTCGGGATGGATGCCCATCTGCTCCAGCGTGAGGCAGATCTCCCGGCGGACGTTTTCCCCTTTGTCGTCCGGGGCAATGTCCATATAGCCTGCGCTGTCGTACGGGATCATGGTGCGCTCGCCGTTTTCGTCCAGGCGGAACAGGTAAAACTCTATCTCCGAGCCGAAGAAAAACCCGATTCCCTTCTCCTTTGCCGCTTCCACGGATTTTTTCAGTATGTACCGCGTGTCCGCCTCAAAGGGTGATCCGTCGGGGTGCGTGATGTCGCAGAAAAGGCGTGCCACTCCCCCCTGCTGCGGACGCCACGGAAGCTGCTGAAGCGTGGAGGGATCCGGCCGGAGGAAAAGGTCCGATTTCACCTCGCCGCCGAAGCCGTCGATCGCCGACGCGTCAAAGGCTATCCCCTGTTCGAACGCGCGGGACAGTTCATCAGCCATCACCGCTATGTTCCTCTGTTTTCCGAAAACGTCGCAGAAGGCAAGACGGATGAATTTGACATCCGCTTCCCGAACGAACTGCATCACTTCATCGGGTGTGTATTTCATCACTCTTCCCACCTCAATTACCATATCATTTACCGCAGGCGGTCATTCGTATTCCACCGTGGACGGGGGCTTGGACGTTATGTCGTAAAGCACGCGGTTGACGCCCGGCACCTCATTGACGATCCGCACGGAAACCCGGTCAAGAAGATCGTAGGGCAGACGTACCCAGTCGGCGGTCATGAAGTCCTTGGTCGCTACGGCTCTCAGGGCCACGGCATGATCGTAACTCCGCCCGTCCCCCATAACGCCTACGGACCTCATGTTGGTCAGCACGGCAAAATACTGATCGGCGGCATGGGTCAGGCCGCAGCGCGCCATCTCTTCGCGGAAGATCGCGTCCGCGCTGCGCAGTGTGGCCAGTTTTTCCTCCGTCACCTCGCCGATCACCCGGATCGCCAGGCCGGGGCCGGGAAACGGCTGACGGCTCACCATGGACTCCGTCAGGCCGAGTTCCCTCCCCAGCTGCCGCACCTCGTCCTTAAAGAGCAGACGCAGCGGCTCGATGATCTCTCTGAAGCTCACGTGATCCGGCAGTCCGCCCACGTTGTGATGGCTTTTGATCACCGCCGCGTTTCCCGCGCCGGACTCGATGACGTCCGGATAGATCGTTCCCTGGGCCAGATAATCCACCGTACCGAGTTTTCGGCTTTCCTCTTCAAAGACGCGGATGAATTCCTCCCCGATGATCTTGCGCTTCCGCTCCGGCTCCTCCACTCCGCTGAGCCGGCGCAGGAATCGGCTCGCGGCGTCCACGCGCAGGAAGTTCAGTTCCCGTTCGGAAAACGCGGCCTCGACCTCGTCGCCCTCGTTCAGGCGCAGCAGGCCGTGATCGACAAAGACACAGGTGAGCCGGCGGCCCACCGCTTCGGAAAGAAGCGCGGCGCACACGGAGGAGTCCACTCCGCCGGACAGAGCCAGCAGGACCCTTCCCTCGCCGATCTTCTCCCGGAGCTCCCGTACGGCCCGGGCACGGAAGTTCTCCATGGTCCAGTCGCCCGAGGCGCCGCACACGTCAAAAAGGAAATTGCGCAGCATCTCCTTCCCGTATTCTGTGTGATCGACCTCGGGATGGAACTGCACGCCGTAAAACCGCCTTTTTTCATCCGCGATGGCGGCGTTGGGGCAGGCATCGCTCCGCGCGATAACGCGAAAGCCGTCCGGGACCTTCGCCATATAGTCGCCGTGACTCATCCAGGTCACACTGTCTTCGGGCAAGCCCCGGAACAGCGCGCATGCCGTGTCAAACCGGGTCTCCGTTTTCCCGTACTCCCGGGCCGTGTCGCTCTGAGCCGGAGTCACCAGGCCGCCCAGCCGGTGCGCCATCAGCTGGCATCCGTAGCAGATGCCCAAAACCGGGATCCCCAGCGAAAACACGCCCTTATCCGCGTCGGGGGCGTCGGGAGCGTAAACGCTGCCCGGGCCGCCGGTAAAGATAAGCCCGATGGGATGGAACGCGCGGATGGACTCAATATCCGCCGTGCACGGCCAGACCTCACAGTAAACGCCGTGTTCCCGGACGCGCCTTGCGATCAACTGATCGTACTGCCCGCCGAAATCAAGGATCAGAACACGCTGCTCCATAACCGATCCTCCAAATAAAAAAAGCCCCGCAGAGAGTATGATGCCCCCCTCCCGGAACCCCATTGTTCTTACATTTAAAAAATACAATAATGCAATTCTGCTGTCAATTCCGGCGGATTCCAAATTTATGGCCCGATAGAAAGCAGTTTTTTTGCAATTTGACAATTGACTTCCTTCATTTCCGGGCGTATCATGTGCCCATTGAGAGACAAAGGCGTCTCGCAGTCTGACTGCGCGCCTTCATCTCTCTTTTTTGTTTATCCGCCCATATCATCCCGGAAAAGGAGAGGACAGAAATGACAGTACCCGAATTCTTTGGCTGCAAGGTCTTTGACGACCGCCAGATGCGCGCCAGACTGAGCGCGAAGGTCTACGCTTCCCTGAAGGAGACCATTGACAACGGAAAAAAACTGGATCTTTCCGTTGCCAACGCCGTAGCGCAGGCCATGTGTGCCTGGGCCGTGGAAAACGGAGCCACCCACTTTACTCACTGGTTCCAGCCCATGACGGGCATCACGGCGGAAAAGCACGACGGATTCATCAGTCCGGCTCCCAATGGGGGCGTGATCATGGAGTTTTCCGGGAAAGAGCTGATCCAGGGTGAGCCGGACGCCTCCAGCTTCCCCTCGGGCGGCCTGCGGGCCACCTTTGAGGCCCGGGGCTACACTGCCTGGGACCCCACCAGTTATGCCTTCATAAAGGAAAACACGCTCTGCATCCCCACGGCCTTCTGCTCCTACGGCGGAGAAGCGCTGGATAAAAAGACGCCTTTGCTGCGTTCCATGGAAGCGCTCAACACCCAGGCCATGCGGATCCTTCGCCTGTTCGGCAGCAAGGATGTCAAGCGCGTCGTTACCAGCGTGGGACCGGAACAGGAATATTTCCTGGTGGATCGGGAGATGTACCTCAAACGCAAGGACCTTGTATATACCGGCCGGACTCTGTTCGGCGCCATGCCTCCCAAGGGGCAGGAGCTGGACGACCACTATTTCGGCGCCATCAAGCCCCGGGTCCAGGCCTATATGGAGGATCTGAACGAGGAGCTGTGGAAGCTGGGGATCCTGGCCAAGACTGAGCACAACGAGGTCGCTCCGGCCCAGCATGAGCTGGCCCCCATTTACACCACCACCAACGTAGCCACCGATCACAACCAGCTTACCATGGAGATCATGAAAAAGGTGGCGAGGAAGCATGGCCTGGCCTGTCTGCTGCACGAAAAGCCCTTTGCCGGCGTCAACGGCTCGGGCAAGCACAACAACTGGTCCATGGCCACCAACACGGGCGTGAACCTGCTGTCTCCCGGAGATACCCCTTACGAGAACGCTCAATTCCTTCTGTTCCTGGCCGCCGTGATCCAGGCGGTGGACGACTATCAGGGCCTGCTGCGCATGAGCGTGGCGACCGCGGGCAACGACCACCGTCTGGGCGCCAACGAAGCTCCTCCCGCCGTGATCTCCATGTTCCTGGGCGACGAGCTCAACGCGGTGCTTGAGGCCATCGAGAACGACACGCCTTACGCCGGAGTGGAGAAAATGCGCATCCGGCTGGGGGCCGACGTTCTGCCCCGTTTCAACCGGGACACCACCGACCGCAACCGCACCTCCCCCTTCGCCTTCACAGGCAACAAGTTCGAGTTCCGCATGGTGGGCTCGAGCAACTCTATCGCCTGCGCCAACGTGATGATCAACGCCGCCGTGGCGGAGTCCCTGCGGCAGTTTGCCGACGCGCTGGAGAGCGCGGAAGACTTTGACCGCTGCCTCCACGACCTGATCCGGGATACCATCAAAGCCCACAAGCGCATCATATTCAACGGCAACGGCTACGACGACGCCTGGATCGCCGAGGCCACGGAAAAGAGAGGCCTTCTGAACCTCCGCACCACGCCCGACGCTCTTCGGCCCCTGCTGGAGGAGAAAAACATCCGGATGCTGACCGAGCACAAGGTATACACCGAAAGCGAGCTCCGCTCCCGTTACGAGATCCAGCTGGAGAACTATGTACGCACCGTGCGCATCGAAGCGCTGACCATGGTGGATATGGCGCGCAAAGACATTCTTCCGGCGATCATGGCCTACTGCAGCGCCCTGACGGACTCCATCGAGAGGAAAAAGGCGATCGGCTCGGGCATCTCCTTCGGCTATGAGTCCCGGCTGGCCGGCCGTCTCTCCGGTCTGGCGGACCGTATCGACGAGGCGGTCTCCGTGCTGGACGGCGCAGTGAAAACGCTCGACGGCATGGAGGATTATGTGGCCGCCGCGGATTTCACCCGCGACGAGATCATTTCCAAAATGGCGGAGCTCCGTTCCGGCTGCGACGAGGCGGAGACGCTGACCGCGGCGGAGTACTGGCCCTTCCCCACCTACGGAGACCTGCTCTTCGGAGTGTGATACGGAAATAAAAAAGGATAGCCGTCACCCTGCAAAAGTACCGGCTATCCAAAGCAGAATACGGAGGGCAGATGCCGACCGCTTCCGCCCTCCACTTTACCAAACGCGCTCAGTTTAGTCAAGGAGGGGATCATATGTCTGTCGAGTTCTGGTTTCTGATAGGTGCCGCCCTTGTGTTCTGGATGCAGGCCGGCTTTGCCATGGTGGAGACCGGTTTTACCCGGGCCAAAAACGCGGGCAACATCATCATGAAGAACCTGATGGATTTCTGCATCGGCACAGTGGTGTTCTCCCTGCTGGGATATTCGCTGCTGATGGGCGAGGACACTTTTTTCGGTCTGATCGGAAAACCGAATCTGGCGCTGTTCACCCGGTTCAGGGAATTCATCGCCTCTCCCTCGGAGGGGTTCACCGATTCGAGTTATTTTGTTTTCAATCTTGTGTTCTGTGCGACGACCGCCACGATCGTCTCCGGCGCCATGGCGGAACGTACGAAATTCGCCGCATACTGCGTCTATTCCGGGGTGATCAGCCTGCTGATCTATCCCATTGAAGCCCACTGGATCTGGGGCGGCGGCTGGCTGAGCCGCATAGGCTTCCACGACTACGCCGGTTCCTGCGCCATCCATATGGTCGGCGGCATCGCCGCTCTGATCGGCGCGGCCGTGCTCGGCCCCCGGATCGGCAAATACGTACGGGATACCGGAGGAAAAGTCGTCAAGGTCAACGCCATTCCGGGCCACTCGATCCCACTGGGCGCTTTGGGCGTGTTCATTCTCTGGCTCGGCTGGTACGGCTTCAACGGAGCTGCCGCGACGACGCCCTCGGAACTCTCGGCGATCTTCCTCACCACGACGATCGCCCCCTCTGTGGCGACATGCACCACCATGATCTATACCTGGATCAAGAACGGAAAGCCCGATGTGTCCATGTGTCTGAACGCATCGCTGGCCGGGCTGGTGGGCATCACCGCCGGATGTGACGCGCTGGACGCGATCGGAGCGACGGTCGTTGGGCTTGTGTCGGGGATTCTCGTGGTAGCGGTCGTGGAAACGCTGGACCTGCGCTTCCACATCGACGATCCGGTCGGCGCCGTGGGCGTTCACTGTGCCAACGGGATCTGGGGAACGCTGGCGGTGGGCCTTCTTGCCAACCCCGACGCGCCCGCCGGCCTGAGCGGGCTCGCGTACACCGGTTCCTTCCGGCTGCTGGGGATCCAGTTCCTCGGTTTCGTCTCCGTGGCCGGCTGGGCGTGCGTGACGATGACCCTCTTTTTCCTCCTTCTGAAAAAGCTGGACTTTCTTCGCGCCGAGCCCGCGGATGAGCTGGCGGGCCTCGATTCCAGCGAACACGGTCTGCCCAGCGCCTACGCGGATTTCGCTCCCGCCGTGGACAAATACGCGGAATACGGCACCGGCTCCGTGCCTGTGGTGGTCACGGGGACCGCGGCGCCGGCGGAGGCCGTTCCCGTGGTACGGGAAGCCGCTTTCAGGCCGGACGGGCACAAGTACACAAAAGTGGAGATCGTCTTCAAGGAGGAAAAGCTCTACGCTCTCAAGGATGCGATGAGCAGGCTGGGCATCACCGGCATGACGGTGTCCCACGTGATGGGTTACGGCATGCAGAAGGGCCATACGGAGTATTACCGCGGCGTCGCCGTGGAAACGGACCTCAGGCCCAAAGTCCAGGTAGATATCGTGGTCAGCGCCATTCCCGTGCGGGACGTCATCGAGACGGCCAAGAAGGTGCTCTATACCGGCCATATCGGCGACGGCAAAATCTTCGTCTATGACGTGGAGAACGTGGTCAAGGTCCGCACCGGTGAAGAGGGCTACGACGCTCTTCAGGATGTGGAGTGATCCGTTAAGGAGATGTATATGGAAAAACAGCAGCTGCTCTATGAGGGAAAGGCCAAAAAGGTCTATGCCACCGACGATCCGGAACTGCTCATCGTCAGCTATAAGGACGACGCCACGGCGTTCAACGGCGTCAAGCGCGGCACCATCGCCGGCAAGGGCGTGATCAACAACAAAATGAGCAATCGGCTGATGCGGATGCTGGAAAACGCCGGCATTCC
The DNA here is from genome assembly GCA_902768805.1 of Oscillospiraceae bacterium. GTDB lineage: Bacteria > Bacillota > Clostridia > Oscillospirales > Oscillospiraceae > Apopatocola. The sequence goes on along the minus strand of CACXMX010000009.1, from coordinate 41,732 downwards.
CACACATCTGGTACGGGAACTCTCGGACCGGGAAACACTGGTAAGGCAGGTAGAGATCATTCCTCTGGAAGTGATCGTCCGAAACATCTCCGCCGGGTCTTTTTCTCAGCGGTACGGCGTGGGGGAAGGGATAGAGTTCGAGTATCCTACAGTAGAGTATTCCTATAAAAACGACGCCCTGGGAGATCCGCTGATCACAGGCGACGCCGCCATGGCGCTGCGGCTGGCCACGCGTTCGGAGCTGGCGCTGATCAGGCAGTACGCTCTGCGGATCGACCATGAGCTGACAAAGTTCTGGCAAAAATGCGGCGTGACGCTGGTGGATTTTAAGCTGGAGTTCGGACGCCTGACGGACGGCACCATCGTTCTCGCCGATGAGATCAGTCCGGACACCTGCCGTCTTTGGGATTCCGCAACGGGAGAAAAATTGGATAAGGACCGATTCCGCCGGGATCTCGGCGGCGTTGAGGAAGCATATCGTGAGATCATGCGGAGACTGGAAGCCAATGACCCGGTCTGATCCCGCACGGCCCGATAAACACCACATCCGTGAAGAGTGTGGTGTTTTCGGTGTTTTTTCCGCCGAACGAAAAGACCTGGCGACGCCGGTGTATTACGGGCTGTTTGCCCTGCAGCACCGCGGGCAGGAGAGCGCGGGCATCGTCGTCAACGACGATGGGGTCTTTTCCGCCTGCAGGGATACGGGCCTTGTCAACGAGGTGTTTTCCCCCGCAGCTCTCGCCGATTTGGGAAAAGGCAATATTGCCGTGGGTCATGTGCGTTACGCGACCACCGGTTCCGACAGCAAGCGCAATCTGCAGCCTCTGCTCATCAACCATCACAAAGGCCGGCTGGCACTGGCGCATAACGGCAATCTGACCAATGCCTGGGACATTCGAAATGCCCTTGAGGAAGAGGGTTCGATCTTTCACACCACGACGGATTCGGAGATCATCGCCTACGCCGTCGTGCGCGCGCGTCTTAAATCCTCCAGCATCGAGGAAGCGGTCGTATCCTCCATGGACATGCTGGAAGGCGCCTACTCCCTGGTGATCTCCTCTCCCACCAAGCTGATCGCCGTGCGGGATCCTCACGGCTTTCGGCCGCTCTGTATGGGCGCGATGAAGGACGGTTCCGTCGTTTTTGCCTCGGAGAGCTGTGCCTTGGACGCCGTCGGCGCGTCCTTTGTTCGGGACATTGAGCCCGGAGAGGTTGTCACTGCGGACAAAAACGGTATCCGCTCCGATCGCTCTCACTGCCGGCTCGTCCCTAAACGGCTGTGCGTTTTTGAGTACATCTACTTCTCCCGGCCCGATTCGGTCATCGACGGCGCGAGCGTCTGCCTGGCGCGTCAGAGAGCCGGCGAGTTCCTGGCAAAAACACATCCCGTCGACGCGGATGCGGTGCTCGGCGTGCCGGATTCCGGGCTGGACGCGGCTGTCGGTTATGCCCGGGCCTCGGGCATCCCCTATGCCATAGGGTTCACAAAAAACAAATATATCGGCCGGACCTTTATCGCGCCGACTCAGGACGAGCGGGACAGCGCTCTGAACGTTAAGCTCAACCCCGTCCGGGCCGTCGTGGAAGGTAAACGGATCGTGCTGATCGACGATTCCATTGTCCGGGGCACCACCTGCCGCCATATCATCTCTCTTCTGCGCGGCGCCGGAGCCGCCGAGATCCATATGCGCGTCAGCTCGCCGCCGTTCGTGGCCCCGTGTTATTACGGCACCGACATCGACAGCGCCGAGAACCTGATCGCCAATCATCACAGCGTTGAGGAGATTGCCCGGATCATCGGCGTGGATACGCTGGGGTATCTCCCGACGGAGTACGCGCTCAGGCTTACCGGCTGTGATACCGGCTTCTGCACGGCCTGTTTCGGGGGAAAGTATCCTACGCCTATCCCGACCGTCGGCAGAAAAGACCGGTTCGAAAACAAGATCCACTCGTAGGAGGACGGTACAGTGTGTTCTATTATAGGCTTTACATCCGATAAGATCTCTCCGGAGGAATTCCGGCCCTTCTTTGACCGAACGGTATCCCGCGGTCCCGATATGACGCGCGTGGAAAAGGCCGGGAAGGGCTGGCTGGGCTTTCACCGGCTGGCCATCATGGGCCTGCATGAGGAGGGAATGCAGCCTTTCCGGCTGGATAAGGATATGTGCGTGTGCAACGGCGAGCTGTACCTGTTCCGCCCGCTCAAAAAGGAGCTGGAGGACGAGGGATATGAGTTCAAAAGCGGCTCGGACTGCGAGATCATACTGCCCCTCTGGCGCCGGTACGGAACGGACATGTTCAAAAAGCTGGACGCGGAGTTCGCCATGGTGATCTACGACGGCGAGAGGGACGAGTTCATCGCCGCCCGCGACCCCATCGGCATCCGGCCTCTGTTCTACGGAACGCTGTCCGACGGCAGCACGGTGTTCGCCAGCGAGGCGAAAAACCTGGTGGGACTGTGCGAGCGCATCCTTCCCTTCCCTCCCGGCTGCTTTTGGAAGGGCGGAGCGTTCACCCGTTACGCCGATGTGACCGACGTCTCCGAATATATCGACGGGGATATCGACGAGCTGTGCGCCGGGATACGCGAAAAGCTGATCCTGGGCATCGACAAGCGTCTGGACGCGGACGCCCCGCTGGGGTTCCTTCTCTCGGGAGGGCTGGACAGCAGCCTTGTGTGCGCCGTTTCCGCGCGGATCCTCGGGAAGCACGTGCGCACCTTTGCCATCGGCATGGACACGGACGCCATCGACCTGAAATACGCCCGGATCGCGGCCGAGAGCATCGGCGCGGAGCACACCGAGGTCTATATGACGAAGCAGCAGGTTCTGGACTCGCTGGAGGAGGTCATCGCCATGCTGGGGACCTGGGACATCACCACGATCCGCGCCAGCATGGGTATGTACCTGTGCTGCAAGGCGATCCATGAGCGTACGGATATCCGCGTGCTTCTCACCGGAGAAATCTCAGACGAGCTTTTCGGATACAAATACACCGATTTCGCCCCGTCTCCGGAGGCTTTTCAGCAGGAGGCGAAAAAGCGGGTGGACGAGCTGTATATGTACGACGTGCTCCGCGCCGACCGCTGCATCAGTGTGAACTCTCTGGAGGCCCGCGTTCCGTTCGGAGATCTGGAATTCGTGAAATACGTGATGAGCATCGACCCGAAATACAAGGTCAACTCCTACGGCATGGGCAAGTACCTTCTCCGCCGTGCCTTTGAACGGGATCATCTTCTTCCCGACGAGATCCTCTGGCGGCAGAAAGCCGCCTTCTCCGACGCGGTGGGGCACTCTATGGTAGACGATCTCAAGGAATATGCCGAGGGCTTTTATACCGACGAGGAATATGAGGAAAAGCGCCGAATGTACGGCTATGCCCGGCCCTTCACCAAGGAAAGCCTGCTCTACCGGGAGATCTTTGAGAAATACTATCCCGGACAGGCGGAAATGATAGCGGATTTCTGGATGCCCAACCGCGAATGGGAGGGCTGCGATGTGAACGACCCCTCCGCGCGGGTGCTCTCCAACTACGGAGCCAGCGGAGAATAAACCCTCTTCCCCCGCAGCGAAGGAAAGGACGGATGAAACGATGACCGACGAACAGTGGATCTCTTACGGAAATGTAACCGAACACGACGCCTGCGGGATCGGCGCCGTGGTGGACATCCTCGGCCGAAAAAGCCGCCGGACTGTGGACGACGCCCTGCGTATCGTGGAAAAGCTGGAGCATCGGGCGGGAAAAGACGCTCTGGGCGAGACGGGCGACGGCGTAGGGATCCTGACGCAGATCCCCCACAGCTTTTTCAGGACAGCCGCCGCCGAGCTCGGCATCACGCTGCCCGAGGCGGGGGATTACGCCGTGGGGATGTTCTTTTTCCCGCGGGAAACACTCCCGCGCCGTCAGGCGGAGAAAATGTTCGAGGTCATCCTGAGAAAGGAAGGCCTGCCGTTCCTGGGATGGCGGGATGTGCCCGTGCGTCCGGAGATTCTGGGTGAGACGGCGCGCTCCTGCATGCCCTGTATCCGGCAGTGCTTCGTGGGCCGCAGCCCCGACGCCGTCAGAGGCCTTCCCTTTGAGCGGAGACTGTACCTGGCCCGACGCGAGTTCGAGCAGTCCAACGACAACACCTATGTGGTGAGCATGTCCTCCCGGACCGTCGTATACAAGGGCATGTTCCTGGTGGGACAGCTCCGGCGCTTTTATCCCGATCTGCAGTCGGAAGAGTTCGTCTCCGCCATCGCCATGGTCCACTCCCGCTTCTCCACCAACACCACCCCCTCCTGGGAGAGGGCCCATCCCAACCGTTTCCTGCTGCACAACGGCGAGATCAACACCATCCGCGGCAATGTGGACCGCATGCTCGCCCGCGAGGAGACGCTCTCCTCCTCCGTACTGCAGGGAAACATGGACCGCGTGTTCCCGGTGGTGAACGCCGACGGCTCCGACTCGGCCATGCTGGACAACACCATAGAGTTTCTGGTGATGAACGGCGTGGAGCTCCCGCTGGCCATGATGATCACGATCCCCGAGCCGTGGAAAAACGACCGCGCCATCGACCTGAAGCGGCGGGACATGTATCGGTATTACGCCACCATGATGGAGCCCTGGGACGGGCCGGCGTCCATCCTCTTCTCCGACGGCGAGCTGGTCGGCGCCGTGCTGGACCGGAACGGGCTGAGGCCCTCCCGGTACTATCTCACAGACGACCACCGTCTGATCCTGTCCTCAGAGGTCGGAGTGCTGGATATCGACGAAGCGCGCATCATCCGCAAGGACCGGCTGCGCCCGGGCAAGATGCTGCTGGTCGACACGAAGCGGGGCCTTCTGCTCGAGGACGGGCAGATCAAGGACCGCTACGCCTCCCGCCAGCCCTACGGGGAGTGGCTCGACCAGAATCTGGTGCGGCTTTCGGACCTGCCCATCCCCAACGCCAAGGTCCCCGGTCATTCGCAGGAAATGCGCGACCGGCTGTACCGCGCCTTCGGCTATACGCACGAGCAGGTCAAGGATGCCATCCTGCCCATGGCCCGTACCGGGCAGGAGGCCACCGCCGCCATGGGATCGGATGTGCCTTTGGCGGTGCTGTCCCAGCGCTATCCTCCGCTCTTCGATTACTTCAAGCAGCAGTTCGCCCAGGTCACGAATCCCCCCATCGACGCCATCCGCGAGGAATGCGTTACGGACACCACGGTCTATCTCGGCCGCGACGGCAACCTGCTGGAGGACCGCGCCGAGAACTGCCGCGTCCTGCAGATCGACAACCCGATCCTCACCCGGACGGATCTGATGAAGATCCAGTCCATGAAGCGGGAAGGCTTCCACGTGGAGACCGTGTCGCTGCTGTACTACAAAAACACCCCTCTGGAGCGCGCGGTGGAGCGGCTGTTCATCGCCTGCGACAAAGCCTATAAGCAGGGCGCCAATATCGTGATCCTGTCCGACCGCGGCGTGGATGAGAACCACATGGCCATACCGTCGTTCCTGGCCGTATCGGCCATGGAGCAGTATCTCATCCGCACGAAAAAGCGCACCGCGGTATCCATCGTTCTCGAGAGCGCCGAGCCCCGGGATGTGCACCACTTCGCCCTGCTTCTGGGCTACGGCGCCCGGGCCGTGTGCCCGTATCTCGCCCACGAGTGCATAGAGGAGAGCATCGCTCTCGGTCTTCTGGACAAGGACCCCCATACCGCCATCGACGATTACAACAGCGCGATCCTCCACGGCATCGTAAAGATCGCGTCCAAAATGGGCGTGTCCACGCTTCAGTCCTATCAGTCGGCGCAGATTTTCGAGGCGGTGGGCATCCGCCGGGACGTAATCGACAAATACTTCACCCATACCGTCAGCCGCGTGGGCGGCATCGGCCTGGAGGAGATGCAGCACGCGGTGGAGTTCCATCATAATCACGCCTTCGATCCCCTGGGGCTGGGCGTGGACACAACGCTCGACAGCGTGGGATACCACAAGCTGCGCGAGGGAGAGCGCACCGAGCGCCACCTTTTCGACGCGCGCACCATCGTCACGCTGCAGGAGGCCGTGCGGGAGGGCAGCTTTGAGAAATTCATGGCCTATTCCCGCCGCGTCAACGAGGAACGCGCCCCGCAGACCCTCCGGGCACTGCTGGATTTCAACTGGCCCGAAAGCGGCGGGATCCCCATCGACGAGGTCGAGAGCGCGGATTCCATCGTGCGCCGCTTCAAGACCGGAGCCATGTCCTACGGCTCCATCTCTCTTGAGGCGCACGAGTGCCTGGCGATCGCCATGAACCGGCTGGGCGGAAAGTCCAACTCGGGCGAGGGCGGCGAGATCCCCGAGCGCTTCGGCACGGAAAAGAACAGCGCCATCAAGCAGGTGGCCTCCGGACGCTTCGGCGTTACCGGCGAATACCTCTGCTCTGCCAGGGAGATCCAGATCAAAATGGCTCAGGGGGCGAAGCCGGGCGAGGGCGGACAGCTCCCCGGAAAGAAGGTATACCCCTGGATCGCCAGGACCCGGTATTCCACGCCGGGCGTGAGCCTGATCAGTCCCCCGCCCCACCACGACATCTATTCCATTGAGGACCTGGCCCAGCTCATTTACGATCTGAAAAACGCCAATCGCGACGCGCGCATCAGCGTGAAGCTGGTTTCCGAGGCCGGAGTTGGGACCATTGCCTCCGGCGTGGCCAAGGCCGGCGCGCAGGTGGTGCTGATCTCCGGCTACGACGGAGGAACGGGCGCCGCTCCGCGCAACTCCATCCACAACGCGGGGCTCCCCTGGGAACTTGGGCTGGCGGAGGCCCACCGAACGCTGATCGAAAACGGACTGAGAGAGCGCGTGATCCTGGAGACGGACGGCAAGCTGCTCACCGGGCGGGACGTGGCGGTCGCCGCGATCCTCGGCGCCGAAGAATTCGGCTTCGCCACGGCCCCCCTCATCTGTCTGGGCTGCGTGATGATGCGTGTGTGCAATCTGGACACCTGCCCGGCGGGCGTTGCGACCCAGAATCCCGCTCTTCGCTGCCGATTCCGCGGGAAACCGGAATATGTGATGAACTTCATGCTTTTCGTGGCAGAGGAGCTGCGAGGCATCATGGCGCGGCTGGGTGTGCGCACGGTGGAGGAGCTGGTAGGCAGACGCAGTCTTCTCAAGCGGCGCGAGGACGTCTCCGGGCCGCGTCTGGGTACGGTGTCGATCTCCGCTCTGCTGGACAACGGCGTCGACGCGCCCGTCCATTTCCGAAGCGAAGCGGTCTATGACTTCGCGCTGGAAAAAACAGCGGATCTGCGCGTGTTGCTGCCCGCGTTCGAGGAGACGATCCGCACGGGTGTTCCCAAGACCGTGGAGATCCCCGTATCCAGCGTGGACAGGACCTTCGGCACGATCCTCGGCTCCGAGATCACCCGGCGCCGCTCCTCCCCGCTCCCTGACGACACCGTCACCGTAAAGGCCCGCGGCGGAGGCGGTCAGTCCTTCGGCGCGTTTATCCCCAAGGGGATGACGATACGCCTGACCGGAGACAGCAACGACTATTTCGGAAAGGGTCTGTCCGGCGGGAAGCTCGTGCTCCGTCCGAGCGAAGAGAGCGTCATCAATCCCGGGGAAAACATCATCGTGGGCAACGTCGCTCTGTACGGCGCCACCGGCGGCGAGGCGTATATAAACGGCGTGGAAGGCGTGGGCGACCACGGCTGTGAATACATGACCGGAGGCACCGCGGTGATCCTCGGGCCCGTGGGAAAGAACTTCGCCGCGGGCATGTCCGGAGGGACCGCTTACGTGCTCGACGAGAGGCATGAACTTTACCGGCTGATCAACAAGGATCTCGTGACCATGAGCGCCGTCACGGAGAAGGCCGATGCCGCGGAGCTGCGTGAGCTGATCGTCCGTCATGTGGCCGAGACCGGCTCGCCCCGGGGCCGGACCGTACTCGAAAACTGGGAAGAGACGCTGCCTCTGTTCAAAAAGATCCTTCCCAACGATTTCCGCCGCATGCGTACGGCCATACTGCAGCTGGAGGAGCGGGGCCTGCCGCGTGAGCAGGCGGAGCTGGAAGCCTTCAGCGCCATTCAGCGGGAGGAGAGGTAAATATGGGAAAACCAACCGGATTTCTCGAATACGCGCGCGTCGATCGTCCCGCCGTCCCCGCGCGGGAACGGATAAGCGGCTTTGGTGAGTTTCACACAGAGCCCGGCGCCGAAACCCGCACGGAGCAGGGCGCCCGGTGCATGAACTGCGGAGTGCCGTTCTGCCAGTCGGATTACGGCTGTCCGCTCCGCAACCTGATCCCCGAATGGAACGATGAGATCTCCGCGCGCAACATGGAATACGCCCTGCGCCGTCTGCTGAAAACCAACGATTTTCCGGAGTTCACGGGAAGGGTCTGCCCCGCCCTGTGCGAGAACGCGTGCGTGTGCTCTCTTTACGGCGAGGCCGTGACCATACGGGACAATGAGCTGGCCGTTATTGAAAACGCCTGGGCTTCCGGTCTGATGAAGCCGGAGCCCCCTCTGGTGCGTACGGGAAAGCGTGTGGCGGTCGTAGGCTCCGGGCCCGCGGGCCTCGCCGCGGCACAGCAGCTCAACCGCCGCGGTCACAGCGTGACGGTCTTTGAACGCGACGACCGGCCGGGCGGACTGCTGATGTACGGCATCCCCAATATGAAGCTGGACAAGGCCGTGATCCTGCGGCGGATCGCAAAAATGGAAGCGGAAGGGATACGCTTTGTCTGCGGGACATCGGTGGGTAAGGATATATCTCCCGAAGAGCTGAAGGCGGAATACGACGCGGTGATCCTTTGCTGCGGAGCGCGCAGAGAGCGTTCTCTCGGTGTGGATACGATGGGAGCGCGCGGTGTGGTTTCCGCGCTGGAATATCTGAGCGCGGCGACCCGCTCTCTTCTGGACGGCGCCGGGAACCCGCTGGACGCCCGGGGTCTGCGCGTGGTGGTGGTGGGCAACGGAGACACGGCCACCGACTGCGTGGCCACCGCCCTGCGGCAGGGTGCCGCGTCCGTTACGCAGCTGGTGCGGAAACCGAAACGGGAAAAAACGGAGAGAATATGGCCCTATCCCGCCGATGGGGAAAAGACCGATTACGGGCAGGAGGAGGCCGCCGCCCTCTTCGGCTGCGACCCCCGCCGGTACGGCACGACCGTGCGGAAGGTGGTCGCGGACGAGGACGGGAGCCTGAGTTCTCTGATCGTTCTGACGGACGGCACGGAACAGGAGATCGGCGCCGACCTGCTGCTGACGGCCACCGGCTTCTCCGGCGCCGAACCGGAGACCGCCGCGGCCTTCGGCCTGGAAACGGACGAGAGAGGCCTTCTCGGAGACGAACGGTACCGCACTGCCGATCCGAAGGTCTTCGCCTGCGGGGACATGCGCAGGGGCGCTTCGCTGGTGGTTTGGGCCATCGCGGAGGGCCGGGCCTGCGCCCGGATCGTGGACCGCGAACTGGAAGGATACACCAATCTGTAAATCGATCCGGAAAGGAGTGATCGGCGTGGCTGCCTTCGACAGGATTTTGTCGGGTATCCCCGAGATGGATCCGGCGCTGGACAATATACGCATGGGTGACAATGTCGTGTGGCAGGTGTCGTCTCTGGACGAATATCGTGTGTTTGCGCGCGCTTTCGCCGCCCGGGCGATCCGGGACGGCCGGAATCTGCTGTATATTCGCTTTGCGGATCACGAGCCCATTCTGGAACCCGCGGAAGGGCTGCGTATCGTTCCGGTAAAGCTTTCTCATTTGTTCGAGACTTTTACGATCCGCATCCATGAGCTGATCGAACGGGAGGGCAGAGACGCTTTTTATGTGTTCGACTGCCTGTCCGAGCTGGAGGAAGCATGGGCAACGGACCTGATGATGGGCAACTTTTTCCGTCTGACCTGTCCGTTTCTCTTTACGCTGGACACCGTCGCTTATTTTCCCGTACTCCGCGGCCGCCATTCCTCCGAGGCCATTGCCAAGATTCGGGAAACCACACAGCTGTTTCTGGATGTCTATCCCGCCGGCGGCGGCGACCTGTATGTGCGTCCGGTCAAGGTCTGGGAGCGAACGGGGCCCGCCATGTTCGGTCCGCACCTGTTTTCGCCCGCGAGCGGATCATTTCGCTCCCTTTCCGAGGGATTGGAGATCAGTCGGTTCTACCGCGAGCTGAATCAGGCGGAGAGCGCAGGAGACAGCCGCAGCATGGACAGCTGGGAGCGCTTTTTCAGAAGCACCAGGCTGAAATACGAGAACGGGCTGGACGTCACGGAGGAATGCGGCAGGATCTGCGACATCATGCTCACGCGCGACGAGCGTCTTCGATCCTTGATCCGGCGGCATTTCGGGCCCCCGGACTATTTTGAGGTCCATTCCCGGATGGTCGGCACGGGCATGATCGGAGGCAAGGCCTGCGGGATGCTCCTTTCAAGAAAAATCACGGAAAACCTGCGTCCGGACATATTCGAGCGGATAGAGCCCCATGATTCGTTTTATATAGGCTCCGACGTATTCTACTCGTATATCGTGGACAACGGGTTCTGGGACCTCAAGCTTCGGCAGAAGACCGAGGACGGGTATTTCGCGCTGGCGGACGAGGTCTCCCGGCAGATCATGGAAGGGCGTTTTTCTCCGGGCATCGAGGACTCGTTTCTGCAGCTGCTGGACTACTTCGGAGGAGATCCGGTCATCGTGCGTTCCAGTTCCATTCTGGAGGACGGGTTCGGGAATGCCTTCGCGGGCAAATATGAATCCGTATTCTGCGCCTGCCAGGGATCGTCCGAGGAAAGGCTGGCCGAATTTGAGCAGGCCGTCCGAACCGTCTACGCCAGCACCGTGGGCCTGTCCGCGCTGGATTACCGGCGCAGGCGCGGACTGGAACAGCTTGATGAGCAGATGGGGCTTCTGGTGCAGAGGGTGTCCGGTTCCCGATGCGGGGATCTGTTCCTGCCCTGCGCCGCCGGCGTTGGCTATTCGATCAGCCCCTATCACACGGGCGGCGGGAGCGCGTCAAAAGGAATGCTTCGCCTGGTCGCCGGACTTGGGACAGCGGCCGTAGACCGCAGGACCGGTTCTTATCCGCGAATCGTTGCTCCGGATAATCCGAATCGTATGCTTTCTTCCTCCACCGGCGACAGGCATCGCTATTCTCAGCGGCTGATCGATCTGATCGATCTTTCCTCCGGTACGGTGGAAAGCGTCGGCGCGGAGAAGCTCCAGTCCGTCCTTCCGCCGTATCAGCGGCGCCTGCTCTACTCTCACGATACCGAAGCGGAGAGGGATTACCGGGATCGGGGCCAATGGAAGAACATCCTTTTCGTATCGTGCGACGGAGTCGTCGGCAACAAAGCGCTCATGTCGGACATGAGCGATATCCTGGAGCTTCTGCAGACGGAATACGACCATCCGGTGGATATAGAATACACCATCAACTTCTCGCCGGAGGGCGGGTATCTCATTGATCTGCTGCAGTGCCGTCCTCTGACGCAGACGGCCGAGGGAGGATCCGTCCGCCTCCCGCTTCCGGAGGAACGGGGCGATACGCTCTCGGAGACTGTCGGCGTTTCCATGGGTTTTTCCAGATCGTTTGGCGTGGATGTGATCGTTTATATCGACGCCGTCGCCTATTACCGGATGCCCTACGCGGACAAATACAGGATACGGGACGCGCTGAGTGCCGTGAACTGGCATTTCCGCGGGCAGGACAAGCGCATGGTCCTCATCACACCCGGGCGCATAGGCACCTCTTCTCCGGAGCTGGGAGTGCCATCCTCTTTCGCGGACATCAGCGAATTCAACACCGTCATAGAAGTGTCCGAGACCGAGGCGGGATATGTCCCCGAGCTCAGCTACGGCAGCCATTTCTTCCAGGACCTGGTGGAAGCGGGAATTCTGTATACAGCCGTGTTCCGGGACGGAACGACTCTCGCCTTCTCCCCGGAAGCCATTCTCGGCGCAGGCCGGAGCTTTACGGAGTATTCGGCGGACGAGCGGCTGAGCGGGATCTTTCACGTGATGGAAACGTCAGGCTGCGGCGTTTCTCTGTACTACGATATGATATCCGGGCATTTTCTCATCGCCGCGGATAAAAAAGGAGGTTGATGCCTGTGCATGAGTTTTATGACAATCCCCTGTGCGGCCGATACGCCGACGAGGAGATGAAGCGTATTTTTTCCGACGACCGCAAATTCTCAACCTGGCGGCGGCTGTGGCTGCTGCTTGCCGAAAGCGAGCAGGCGCTGGGTCTGCCCATCACCGACGAACAGCTCGGCGAGATGCGCGCGCATCTGACGGATATCGACTATGAGGCCGCGGAGCGCTATGAGCATAAAGTCCGTCACGATGTGATGGCTCATGTGCTCGCTTTCGGGGATCTCTGCCCCGCGGCGCGCCCCATCATCCACCTTGGCGCCACAAGCTGCTATGTGGGCGACAATACGGATATCCTGAATATGCGCGACGGGCTCCGGCATATCCGGCGGCTGCTTATGAACGCCGCGGAGGCTCTCGCTTCCTTTGCGGAGCGCTGGAAAGGTCAGAGCGCGCTGGCCTACACGCATTTTCAGGCGGCCCAGCCGACCACGGTGGGAAAGCGCGCCTGTCTTTGGCTCAACGATCTTCTGTTCGATATTCGCCAGCTGGACTTTCAGCTCGCCGAGCTGCGTCCGCTGGGCTGCAAAGGCGCGACCGGCACGGCCGCCGGCTTCCTCGAGCTGTTCGACGGGGACGCGGGCAAGGTGCTCCGGCTCGAGGAGATGATCGTGAAAGGCATGGGTTTTGACCGCTGTCAGGACGTCAGCGGGCAGACCTACACCCGCAAGGCGGACTATGCCGTGCTCCAGGTCCTCTCGGGAATTGCTCAGACCGCCTCCAAATTTGCCGGAGACGTGCGTCTTCTGTGCCACGAAAAGGAGCTCGACGAGCCCGCGGAGAGCGGACAGATCGGCTCCTCGGCCATGGCCTACAAGCGCAATCCCATGCGCTGCGAGCGCATCGCCTCCCTTTCCCGATATGTGATCGCGCAGAGCCAGAACCCCGCCGTCACCGCCGCGAGCCAGTGGCTGGAGAGGACGCTGGACGACTCTGCAAACCGAAGGCTGTGCATCCCCGAGGCGTTTCTCGCCGCGGACGCGGCGCTCAATCTGATGATCAACGTCGCGCGCGGGCTGCAGGTCTACCCCTCCGTTTGCGAAAAGCACCTGCGCGAAGAGCTGCCCTTCATGGCCACGGAAAACATCCTGATGTACTGCGTAAAAAACAAAAGCGCGGACCGGCAGGAGCTCCACGAGCGCATCCGCACGCACTCACGTCTGGCCGCGGAGCAGGTCAAGCTTTACGGAAAGGAAAACGACCTTATCGAACGGATCCGCTCGGACAAAGCTTTCTCCCTCTCGGAAGAAGAACTTGCTGCGCTCATGGACCCCTCCTCCTTTACCGGCATGGCGCAAGCGCAGTGCGAGCGGTTTCTGGCTGAGGAGGTCCGGCCTATGCTGGAAAACAACAAAGACGTACCGGGCGTGGACGCCCGTATCGACGTATAAGGAAAGGGGTATCGAATAATGCTTACATCCATTGTGGGTACCAACTGGGGCGACGAGGGAAAAGGCCGCATGGTCGACCTGCTCAGCGCCGGCTGTGACATAGTCGTCCGCTATCAGGGTGGCAACAACGCAGGACACACGGTCGTCAACGAGCTCGGGAAGTTTGTGATGAATCTCCTGCCCTCGGGCATCCTCCGTCCCGAGACGGTCAACGTGCTGGGGCCGGGTATGGTGGTGGATCTGCAGCATCTGTGCGGTGAGATAGGCAATCTGCGCTCCGCCGGGATCTCCGTGGAGCCGGGCCATCTGGTCCTCAGCGACCGGGCCACGATCTCCCTGCCCTATCATAAGCTGCTGGATGGGCTGGAGGAGGACAGGCTCGGCGACCGTAAATTCGGCTCCACCCGCCGCGGGATCTCCCCGACCTATGCCGACAAGTACATGAAAAAGACGCTGCGTCCCGGAGATCTGCTCCATGAATCGACGCTGCGCCGAAAAGTTGAAGAGCTCCTCGACTGGAAAAACATGGTCATCTCCGGGGGCTACGGCCACGATCCGGTCACCGCGGATGAGATCATGGACTGGCTGGACAAATGGGGAAAGCCGCTCATTCCCTTCATCCGGGACACGACGGATCTCCTGAGCGCCGCCATCGGCGAGGGAAAGTCGATCATCTTCGAGGCGCAGCTGGGGGCGCTCCGGGATATAGATTTCGGCATCTATCCCTTCACCTCCGCCTCCACCACTCTCGCCTCCTACGCGCCGGTCGGAGCGGGGATCCCGTTTGCCCGGCTGGATGAGAGCATCGGCATCATGAAGGCGTATTCCAGCTGCGTCGGAGAGGGTCCTTTCCCCTGCGAGCTGTTCGGCGAGGAGGGAGACGCTCTTCGGGAGGCCGGAGGCGAATACGGTGCCGCCACGGGCCGGCCCCGCCGTGTGGGTGGATTCGACGTCGTCGCTTCGCGGTACGGGGCGAAAATGCAGGGCTGCAGCTGTCTCGCCCTGACCAAGCTGGATGTGCTCTCCTATATGGAGCGGATCCCCGTATGTGTCGCTTACGAACTTCACGGCGAGCGGATCGACCGCTTCCCCGCCAACATCGACGACCAGAACGCGCTCAGGCCGGTATACGAGTATATGCCCGGTTTTCACTGCGACATCAGCGCTTGCCGCGCTCTTGAGGACCTTCCTTCAGAGGCGCTGGATTATATACGCTTTATTGAACGCTCTGTCGGCTGTCCGATCCGGTATGTCTCCGTCGGTGCGGAGCGCGAGGCGTATATCTGCGTGTTCTGAGCTGCGAAAACAGCCGGTCCATTCGAAAAAGCCGTTTGTCAGTCATCATCGGGAGGATCATGTCAGATGCCAAAATACATATTTGTTACCGGAGGAGTGGTCTCCGGTCTGGGAAAGGGGATCACCGCCGCGTCGCTGGGACGCCTGCTGAAGGCCCGCGGGCTGAAGGTCGCCGCACAGAAGCTCGACCCGTACATCAATGTGGACCCGGGGACCATGAGTCCCTATCAGCACGGAGAAGTCTACGTCACCGAGGACGGAGCCGAAACGGATCTTGATCTGGGACACTATGAGCGATTCATCGACGAGGATCTGAACAGGTTCTCCAATCTCACCACGGGAAAGGTCTACTGGAACGTTCTGAACAAGGAACGCCGCGGCGAGTATCTGGGAAGCACGGTGCAGATCATTCCTCATATCACCAACGAGATCAAGGAATTCATTTACAGCGTCGGCAGGAAAACAGACGCGGACGTAGTCATCACCGAAGTCGGCGGCACCATCGGAGACATTGAGGGACAGCCCTTTATCGAGGCGATCCGGCAGGTCGGTCTGGAGCTGGGCCAGGAAAACGTTCTCTACATCCACGTCACGCTGGTCCCGTTCCTGCACGGCAGCAATGAGCACAAAACCAAGCCGACCCAGCACTCCGTAAAGGAACTGCAGGGCATGGGGATCCACCCGGATATCATCGTTCTCCGTACGGACGAGCCTATCGAGGATCCCTCCGTCTTCCGGAAGGTGGCGATGTTCTGCAATGTGCAGCCGGAGTGCGTGATCGAAAACCGTACGCTGGACACTCTGTACGCGTGCCCGCTGATGCTGGAGGAACAGGGCTTTTCCTCCGTCGTATGCCGCCGTCTGGGTCTGGATGTCCCGGAGCCGGATCTGAGGGAATGGCGGACCATGGTGGAATCGATCCGTTCCCTGCACAAAAAGGTCACCGTCGCGCTGGTGGGCAAGTACGTTCAACTGCACGACGCCTATCTCTCCGTTTCTGAAGCTCTGCGCCATGCGGGCTACGCTCTCGGCGCGGAAATCGACATCCTCTGGGTTGACTCCGAAACGGTCGATGCGGTAAACTGTCGCCGTATTCTTGAAGAGGCCGACGGGATCCTCATCCCGGGCGGCTTCGGGAACAGGGGCATCGAGGGAAAGATCGCCGCCGCGGAGTATGCCAGAGAAAACGGCGTCCCTTATCTCGGTCTTTGTCTCGGGATGCAGATCGCAGTCATTGAGTTTGCCCGTCACGCCGCCGGTCTGGCCGGCGCGAACTCGCGGGAATTCGATGAGGATTCTCCGTTTCGTGTCATCGATTACATGCCCGGACAGAACGACGAGATCGACAAGGGCGGAACCCTGCGATTGGGCGCCTATCCCTGCAGGATCGCGCCCGGTACGCTGATGGAGCGCTGCTACGGCGCCGGGGAGATATCCGAGCGTCACCGTCATCGCTATGAGTTCAACAACGATTACCGGGCTGTTCTGACCGAAGCCGGACTGGTGATCTCGGGTCTTTCGCCGGACGGAACGCTGGTGGAGACCGTTGAGCTTCCCTCTCATCCCTTTTTCATCGGCGTTCAGTTTCACCCGGAATTCAAAAGCCGGCCCAACCGCCCGCACCCGCTGTTCTCGGGATTTCTGCGGGCCATGCTGGATCGGAAGCAGGAAGGGAGTTTATCGTAAATGTGCGGTATCGTAGGTTTTACCGGAACGCAGGACGCAGGGCCGCTGCTGCTTGACGGACTGAAAAGGCTGGAATACCGGGGCTATGACTCCGCGGGCATCGCCGTACAGAGCGGCGGGACGATCCGCGCTGCCAAGGCCTCCGGGCATCTTCAGAACCTGTGCGAAAAAACCCATGACGGAGCGGATCTGCCCGGGACCTGCGGCATAGGTCATACCCGCTGGGCCACCCACGGAGCTCCTACCGTCACCAACGCCCATCCGCATCTGTCGGACGACGGGGTTTTTGCCGTGGTGCACAACGGCATTATCGAAAACTACGCCGAGCTTCGGGAGGAACTGATCGGGCGCGGATTCGTTTTTCACTCGGAAACGGACACCGAGGTGGTCGTACACCTGCTGGACAGCTATTACAAGGGCGATCTGAAATCCGCCGTGATGAAGACCGTTTCCAGGCTCAGCGGCTCCTACGCGCTGGGCGTGGTCTGCGCCGATCACCCCGGCGAACTCATCGCCGTTAAATCCGCCAGTCCGCTGATCCTGGGCGTGGGCGTGGGCGAAAACTTTTTCGCCTCCGATGTCACCGCTCTTGTCAGTCATACCCGAAACGTCATCTATCTGGAGGACGGGGAGTTCGCCTCCCTGACGCCGGACAGGATCACGGTTTTCGACTGCACCGGAAAGGAGATCGAAAAGAAGGTCTCCCGTGTGGTGTGGGACGTGGAGGCGGCGGAAAAGGGCGGTTATGAGCATTTCATGCTCAAGGAGATCATGGAACAGCCCCGCGCGCTCAAGGCCGCCGTCGAGCCCCGCGTCCGGGACGGCGAGATCGTTCTCGACGGCGTGGAGCTCACGGCCGAACAGCTCAAGGGTATCCGCCGCGTCGTGATCACCGCCTGCGGCAGCGCCTATCACGCCGGATGCGTGGGGCGATATATCATGGAAGAGCTCTGCCGCATCCCCGTGGAGGCGGAGGTCGCCAGCGAGCTGCGCTACCGCAATCCGCTCATCGGGGAGGACACGCTGGTGATCGTGATCTCCCAGTCCGGTGAGACAGCCGATACCATCGCCGCTCTGAAGGAGTGCAAAGAGCGCGGCGCGCGTACTCTCGCCATAGTCAATGTGGTGGGCAGCACTGTGGCCAAGCTGGCCGACGACGTCCTCTATACCTGGGCCGGACCGGAGATCGCCGTGGCCACCACCAAGGGCTATACGACGCAGGTGGCCGTACTGTCCCTTCTCTCCGTGTATATGGCGCGCAAACTGGAGCGCATCGGCGACGACCGCTACCGGGAACTGGTGAGCGGCATCCGTTCACTCCCCGAACGCTGTCAGCGTTCCATCGATCTGAACACCCACGTCGCTTATCTTGCCAAGCGCTACCACAACAACTCATCTCTGTTTTTCATCGGGCGGAACCTGGATTACGCCGCCTGTCTCGAGGCCTCTCTCAAGCTCAAGGAGATCAGCTACATCCATTCGGAGGCCTACGCCGCCGGAGAACTCAAGCACGGCACGATCGCCCTGATCGAAGAAGGACGTCTCGTCGTCGCCCTGTGCTGCTACGAGGCGCTGTTCGACAAGCTGGCTTCCAACATCAAGGAAGTCAAGGCCCGCGGGGCGAAGGTCATGGCCGTGGTGCAGGAGGGCAACCGCCGTATATTTGCCGAGGCCGACGATGTGCTCTTCGCTCCGGTCGTCGATCCCCTGCTGATCGCGATCACCGAGATCGTTCCGCTGCAGCTGTTCGCCTATTACGTGGCAAAGGAAAACGGCTGCGACATCGACAAGCCGAAAAACCTGGCCAAATCGGTCACGGTGGAATAGCCGCTCACGGCAAAGGAGGCGTTTTCCCGGAAAACGCCTCCTTTGTTTTTCTCAACCTCCGGGCGATACGGCTTGCCGGATGCGTTATTGAATCGGGCAGAAAAGCCCCGTATAATGAATCCGTAAGCCGGCAGACAGAGTATTGCTTAAGAGAGGAAACAGATATGGAACTGGGAAAGAAAATCAGGCAGCTTCGCTTCAAGGCGGGAATGACGCAGGAGCAGCTCGCGGAAAAACTGGGGATCGGACCGCAGTCCGTTTCCAAATGGGAAAACGCCGTGGCAATGCCGGACATAACGACGCTTCCGCTTTTGGCGGAGATATTCGGCACAAGCATCGACGATCTTTTTGATCTTACCGCGGAGCAGCGTCTCAACCGCATCGAGAACCGGATGGACGCGGAGGAGGAGCTTCCGCAGGATGTGTTCCGGGAATACGAGGAATACCTGACGGGCCGGCTGAAGGCCGGACAGGACAAAAAACGTGCCACGGAGCTGATCGCCTACCTCTACTGGCACCGCATGAATTCCTACGCGAGGAAAGCGGCCCGGTACGCGAAGGAATCGATCCTTCTCTCGCCGGGAGAAAAGGGATGCCAGTGGATACTGAACAGGGCGGAAAACCACGCCGTATGGGACTGGAACATGTCCAATCACACCGGGGCCGTAGATTTTTACCGTGAACAGGTTGAGGCTGATCCGGATGCCGCGCTGCCGTATATGTACCTTTTGGACAATCTTATCGCCGACCACCGCGCCGACGAGGCGGAGCGCTGGCTGGAACGGTACTGCTCTCTGGAAAAGGCAAACCCCGTCATGAAGACAGTCTACCGGGCCTATATCGCTCTGGCCAGGTTCGACGAGCCCTCGGCGGACCGGATCATGGAGGAGCTGCTGGCCGAACAGCCGGGGAACGACGCCGTCCTTTTTGAAACCGCGCAGTATTACGCCGCCAAATGCGATTATGACAAGGCCATTGACTGTTATGAGCGATCCTTTGCCGCGGATCCCAAACGGCCCCGCTTTACGGACGCGCTGCTGGGGATCCGGGATATCTATGAGATCATGGGAGATTATGCCAACGCGGCAAAGATCTGTGACCGTCTGCTCGACCTGCTGGAACAGGAATGGGGTTTCACCGAAGAGACCGACTCCTCCGTTGCCGCGGCAAAGAAGGACAAAGCCCGTCTTCTTGCCAAAGCGTGATCCTGCCCCTGCGCAGACATCCGGACACGCCCTCCCCGATACAGCCGCGGGGGACGACCGCATCGGTCGTCCCCCGCTTTTCTTTCTTTATGGGCGGCAATCGCCTTTTTTGCGGCACGGACCCTGTCCGTGTCCGGATCATTTTCTTCCCAATCGCTCCAGCTCCGCGTCTCTGGCCCACAGGAAGCTGAGCCTTGCCTCCTGTCCCGAGCGGATGCGGCGGAAATTTTCCAGGTGTTTGAGGATGATCGGCAGCGCCGGCGTGAGAAGCACCAGAGCGCCGGCGAGAAATCCTGTGCGCCACCAGAATATCAGCGGGTAAGCGATCGAGACCGTCGGCGATACAAAGCAGACGTATTTCGTCACCACCGCAAGAAGGATGGCCGCTCCCAGCAGCAGCAGGAACCACCTCCAGCTCCAGGAGAGGATCACCCCGCCCTGACAGGCCAGTCCCTTTCCTCCCCGGAAGCCGAGAGTGAACGGGAACAGATGCCCCAGGACGCAGGCCGCCCCGCCGATCTGTTCCGCAGCCGTCAGCGCCGGAAAGAGGCCGCGGCAGATCCGGCAGGATGTCCATGCCTTGAGGACGTCCAGCGCTACGACCGCAAGGAAAGCGGCCTTTCCCACTATGATGAGAGCGTTGGAAGCGCCGGCGTTGCCGGACCCCTCCGTACGCACGTCATATCCCTTTCTCCGCACGATCAGATACGCGGGATTGATGCTCCCCAGCAGGTATCCGATCAGCGCGCAGACGAAGGCCATCCCAATATTTCCGATATACGGCACAGGATCACATCCTCACGGATTAATATGGATGATTATACCACTACGGAAATGATTGCCGCAAGGAAAATCGAATCGCGGTAAACCGGATATCCGGGATCGTTCCTCCCTGACGTCTGTCCCGAAAGCACAATGCCGCGCACTTGATGGTGCGCGGCATTGTGCATATTATATTCGAGGCTCTCAGCCCTCGATCTGAATGGTGCGGTGTTCGGGCAGCTTGCGCGCTTCTTCCTTCGGGAAGGTCAGCGTCAGCACTCCGTCTTCAAACCTGGCCTTCACATCCTCTTCCGTGATGTGGTCGCCCAGGTAATAGCTGCGGCTCATCGTTCCGCTGTAGCGCTCCCTGTGCACGATTCGGCCGTCGGTGTCCTTGCCGTCCTGCTCCAGGCCCTTCTGCGCGGTGATGGTCAGATATCCATTGCGAAGCGTAAGTTCGATCTGGTCCTTCTTGAACCCCGGCAGATCGATGGCCAGCTCATAGCCGCCGTCAAGCTCCTTCAGGTCGGTGCGCATCACATGCGCGGCGTTCTTTCCGTACAGCTTGTGGTCCACGTCGGATCCGAAGCCCCGGAACGGGAAGTCCATCCAGTCATCAAACAAACTCTCTCCAAAAATGCTCGGCAACATAAGTCATTCCTCCTTTTGATCTTTTCATGTTACCTTTCAGGGGATGGAGGTCATTCATTCGATCTTCTTTCCTCTGTTCGTGCCTGATTATAACACCATTTTTAGCACTGTCAAGGTGAGAGTGCTAAAAATCTGTTAATAATTTATTAACAAACATCGCATAAAATGAAAATACATTTTTTACCAATTCGCCGCGGTTGAGATTTTCGGGGCGTTATGATAAAGTGGAACTGTTTCAAATGAAAAAGGCGGAGCCGTCATGATAAAAAAGACCTACATTACCAGGATGCCGGACCGGTCCGGCGCTTTTCTTCTCGCCGGAAGGATCATTTCCGAGGCCGGCGGCAATATTGTGCGCGTGAACTACAACCGCGCCGTGGATACCCACACTCTGTTTATCGAGGTATCCGCCGATGAGGAGCAGCACGCCCTCATCGCCCGCCGGCTTACCGAGCTCGGCTACCTGACCGACCGGGGCGACGACCGGCAGATCCTGATGATCGTGCTCCGGCTGCCGGACGTGCCCGGCACGGTGCTGCCCGTTTTGGAAATACTGGGGAAATACAGCGTCAACATATCCTATATCAGCGCGAGGGAAAACGGGACGGGCTGGCAGGATTTCAAAATGGGTCTGCTGATCGACAACACCGATGAGATCACCCGGCTGCTGGATGAGATCTCGCGGATCTGCGAGATCCGTGTTCTGGACTATGAAGTGACGGACCGGCTGCTGGACGGAACGGTGTTCTATATCACCTTTGCCAACGAGATGCGCTCCATCCTTTCTCTCGGCCAGGAGCAGACCAACGACGTGCTGATCTGGGCCAATCAGATCATGCAGCAGCTGGATGAAAAAAAGGAGCCCGTGCTGCAGATCTTTGAATACATACGCCGTTTTGCTCAGTTCGTGCGCGCACGCATGGGCGAGAATTTCAACGCCCAGCTCAGCGCCTTCTCCCCCGCTCCGGGGCTGATGCTCTATACCATCGAACCCCCCTGCGGATCCAACACCCATATCCTTCGCTACAGGGACGAGCTGCTGTTCGTGGACACGGGCTTTGCCTGCTACCGCGAGGAGATGCTCGCGCTCTTTCGCAGTCATATCCCCGGCTTTGACTCTATGCGCCGCCGGGCTGTCATCACGCACGCCGATGTGGACCACGCCGGTCTTCTGGACCTGTTCGATACGGTGTACATGCCCCGCAGCTGTGCCGACAATTTTGACCTTGAGCGCCGGGGCGAAGCCAATTTCCGGGAGCAGAACCCGCTTCACGCCCCCTACTGCCGGCTGAGCAAGGTGATCTCCCAATACGCCCCGCCTCCGCCGGAAATCTGTTCCGTGATCGGTGAGAAAAAGGACGACGCCCTGTTCACCCATATCGGAACGATCTCCTTCGGGCCCTGGGAATTCAAGGTTTTGGAAGGCCGCGGCGGCCATGTGAAGGGCGAATGCGCCATCGTCTGCGACGAACTGCGCATCATCTTCAGCGGTGACATCTACGTCAATATCCGCGGTTTTTCCGCCGAGCAGCGGGAATTCAACAGTCTCGCCCCGTTTTTGATGACGGGCGTTGAGTCTGTCCCCGCCCTGAGCAGGGAAAACCGGGAGTATCTCGTTAAGACCTTCGCGGGCTACACGTTCTGTCCCGGACACGGCGCGACGGAGAGGGTGCGCTGAGGATTCCTATACTTTATATGTTGTTTTTCCCGATGCCGAACGGTACAATACCGGCAGAACAAAATCTGTTTTGGGAGCGATGACGGATGATTTTTTATTTCACCGGCACAGGCAATTCGCAATACGCCGCGCAGAAGCTCGTCTCTGACGATGAACGGCTCGTCAGCGTGGTCGAGTGTCTGCGAAAAGACAATTATACTTTTGAGATCGCCGAAAACGAGTCTGTCGGGCTGGTATTTCCCGTGTACTTCGGGGGGCTGCCCGTGGCCGTGCGGCAGTTTATCGAGAGGCTGAGGCTCAACGCCGTGCCCGCTTACCTTTACGGTGTGCTCACCAGCGGCGGCAGCCCCGCTGGCGCGGGGGCCATGCTCCGCGACCGTCTGGGCGAAGCCGGTCTTACGCTCGACGCCTCTTACTCGGTAACGATGCCGGACAATTATGTCATGCTCTACACGATCTCCCCCGAGTCTGAGGAAAAGAAGATACTGGCCCGCGCGGACAGGGATCTGGAGCGCATCCGCTCGAAGATCGCCGGCCGCAGACGTACGTTTGCCGCCCGTTCACCCATCGGCAAAGCCATGACCGCCGTACTGTACCCTGTGTATCTCAACGGCAGGAAAACCGCGCCGTTCACCACCAACGAAACCTGTATCGGCTGCGCGGCCTGCGCCAACCGCTGTCCCAGCCGCGCCATCGAGATGAAGGACGGACACCCGACATGGGTCAAGGAGCGCTGCTGCTTCTGCATGAGCTGTGTGCGCTGCGGAGCGATCGAATACGGCACGAAGCTTACAGGGAAAGCGCGCTACAAGCATCCCATGCTGCGCAAGAAGGCCGGCCACGGCGAACACGGGGCGCCCGGCGCCGCTGCGCACGACCACGGGGCAGCTGCCGCCGGCCATGACCACGGCTCTTCCGCTCCCGCGGCACACGACCACGGAGCGGCTGCCGGCGGACACGATCACGGCGGCGACGACTGCTGCTGCCCTCCGGATGAGGCCGGCGGAACGCACGTCCACTGAGAGATCTTTTCGGATCCCACCTGTCAAAGATTTATGCTTGACAGGCGGGATCCTTTGTCCTATAATGCGATAGCTTACAAGGGATAATACTTGACAGGAGGCGCCGGAAATGGACGAAGCGTACTACCGCACCATGCTGTTCGATTTCTACGGCGAACTTCTGACCGATAAGCAGAGAGAGTACTTCGATCTCCATTACAACGAAGACCTCTCCCTGTCCGAGATCGCCGAGAGCGAGGGGATCTCACGGCAGGGCGTCTGGGATATCATTCGCCGGGCCGAGGCCGGGCTGCGCCGGTTTGAAAGCCGGACCGGACTGGTGAGGCGCTTTGCCGATCAGCGGCGGATCGCCGAGCGTATGGAGAGCAAGCTGGAGGAGCTTTCGGCCCGTCTTTCCGGTGAGGACAAGGCGCTGGCCGAGGACATCCGGCTGGAACTGCAGGAGCTGCGACATGGCATTTGAGAATCTGTCCGACAAACTCAATAACGTATTCAAAAATCTCCGCGGCAAAGGTCGGCTCTCCGAGCAGGATGTCAAGGACGCCATGCGCGAGGTGCGTCTGGCCCTGCTGGAGGCGGATGTCAGCTATAAAGTCGTCAAGGATTTTATCAAGACGGTCAGCGCGCGGGCAACGGGGGCGGAGGTCCTCGAAGCTCTCTCCCCCGCCCAGATGGTCATCAAGATCGTCAACGAAGAGCTGTGCTCGCTTATGGGCGGCGAGAATCAGCGGCTGAATATCTCATCGAAATCCCCGAGCGTGGTCATGCTGGTAGGCCTGCAGGGCGCGGGCAAAACCACCAACGGAGCAAAGCTGGCCGCGCTGATGCGCAGGACGCAGAACAAGCGCCCCCTTCTGGTCGCCTGCGACGTCTACCGTCCCGCCGCCATCGATCAGCTGGTCACTGTTGGCGCAAAGCTGGACCTCCCCGTCTTTCAGGAGGGTCAGGGAGATCCCGTGGAGATCGCCCGGCACGCTCTCGATCATGCCAGACGCCACGGAAACGATCTGGTATTTTTGGATACCGCCGGCCGTCTGCACATAGACGAGGCTCTGATGGATGAACTCAAAAACATCAAAGCGGCCACCGATCCCGCGGAGATCCTGCTGGTGGTGGACGCCATGACCGGCCAGGACGCGGTGAACGCCGCCGCCGCTTTCGACGAACAGCTGGGCGTTACGGGCGTGATGCTCACCAAGCTGGACGGCGACGCTCGCGGAGGCGCGGCGCTTTCGGTGCGCGCCGTTACCGGCAAGCCCATCAAGTTCGCCGGCACCGGCGAGAAGCTGGACGCTATAGAGGTTTTTCATCCCGACCGCATGGCCGGCCGTATCCTGGGCATGGGCGATATGCTCACGCTCATCGAAAAGGCCGAAGCGGCCGTGGATGAGAAGAAAGCCCTGGCTCTGGCGGAAAAGCTGAAAAAGAACCGCTTCACTCTCACCGACTACCTGGAGCAACTCAACTCCGTGAAGGATATGGGCTCGCTCGAGGACATTGCCGGGATGATCCCGGGGCTGGACGCCAAAGCCCTGCAGGGCGCGAAGGTGGATGAAAAGGCCATGGCGCACACCGAGGCCATTATCCTCTCCATGACTCCTCAGGAGCGGGAGAATCCTTCCATTCTCAACGCCAGCCGCAAGCGCCGCATAGCCGCCGGCGCCGGACTCGCCGTGGTGGACGTCAACCGTCTGCTCAAGCAGTATGAGATGATGCAGACGATGGCCAAGCAGTTCTCCGGCAAGAAAGGCAAGCGCCTGCGCCGCGGCGGATTTCCCTTCGGATTCTGAACCGCGCGGCTCTGTACGGCATGGATCCCGTCATTCGTTTATTGTTGCCAAAGCAATAAAAATACATATTTCTTTATTTATTGGAGGAAAAAATCATGGTCAAGATCCGTCTGCGCCGCATGGGCGCCAAGAAAGCCCCCTACTACCGCGTTGTCGTTGCCGACAGCCACTTCCCCCGCGACGGCCGTTTCATCGAAGAGATCGGCACCTACGACCCCCTGAACACCGAGGCCCCCGTGAAGATCGACATGGAGCGCGCCAAATACTGGATCGCCAACGGCGCTCAGCCCACCGATACGGTGCGCGGTCTGCTCAAGAAGGCCGAGGCGTAAGCCCCGGTCGAGCGAGGCACCTGATACAATGAAGGAACTGTTGACCTACATCGTACAGAACCTGGTGGAGAAGTCCGACGAGGTCTCTGTGACCGAGCGGGAATCCGGCGGCGAAACGATTTTTGAAGTGCGGGTCGCCGCGGGTGATATGGGCAAGGTCATCGGCCGTCAGGGCCGGGTCGTCAAGGAGATCCGCACTCTGATGAAGGCGGTAGCCCAGCGGGAGGGCAAACGGGTATCGGTCGAAATACTCGACTGATTCCGACAGACAGGGGCGTGAGTTCACGCCCCTTCGTATTATGCGGGAGATCATATGAAGCAGGCATTTCTGGAAGCGGGACAGATCGTGAACACCTTCGGCGTGAAGGGTGAAGTCAAAATCATGCCCTGGTGCGACAGCGCGGAGTTTCTCCTCCCGTTCCGCACACTCTATATCGACAAGGCGCCGAGGCGGGTGATCTCCTCGCGTGTCCACAAAGACATGCTGATCGTTCTTTTCGAGGGCGTGGAGGACCTGAACGCCGCCATGGCGCTGAAAAACAAAGTGGTGACGTTCGCCCGTGCCGACGCGAAACTGCCCGAAGGACGGTTTTTCATCGCGGATATTCTCGGTTCGGAGGTGCTCGATGAGACCGGCCGCGCCGTCGGCAGGCTCACCGATGTTCTGGAGCTCCCCGCCGGCCAGGTCTACGTGGTCGAGGGGGAAGACGGCGAGCACACGATCCCCAACAGAAGCGAATTCATTCTGGACGTGAACGCCGACGAGGGCGTGATCCGCGTGCATATGATCGAAGGAATGTGACCCATGCGCATCGATATCATGACTCTGTTCCCCGAGGCGGTCGCCGCCTCGCTGAAGATCAGCATCCTCGGCCGTGCCGAGAAAAAGGGGATCCTGGATATCCGCTGCGTCCAGATCCGGGACTATACCGAGAACCGGCAGCAGCAGGTGGACGACTATCCCTACGGCGGCGGCTGGGGCTGCGTGATGATGGCGCAGCCGCTCAAGAGCTGCCTGGACGCCGTGTGCGCCGACGCGGGAGAGCGCGCTCGCCGCGTGATCTATCTCACGCCTCAGGGGCGTACCTTCGACCAGGCGGCCGCCCGGCGGCTGGCCGCGGATTACGACCATCTGGTGCTGGTGTGCGGCCATTACGAGGGCGTGGACGAGCGGTTTATCGAGGAGTGCGTCGACGAGGAAATATCCCTGGGCGACTTTGTTCTCACGGGCGGCGAGCTCGCCGCCATGGCGGTCACCGACGCTGTGTGCCGCCTTGTTCCGGGCGTTCTCTCCGATGAGGAGTGCTTCACCGGAGAAAGCCACTGGGAGGGTCTTCTCGAGTACCCGCAGTATACCCGGCCGGATGTCTGGGAAGGCCGCGCCGTGCCCGAGGTCCTGCGCGGCGGCAACGACGCCGAGATCCGCCGCTGGCGCCGCAAGCGCATGCTTGAGCGCACGATGGAAAAGCGGCCCGATCTGTGGGAACGGCGCTCTCTCTCCGAAGAGGATGAGACTCTTCTCACGGAGCTGATGAAGGAACGCTCCCGAATGAAGCTCACCGAGCCGGTGGAGTGCCGCGCCGTGACGGAGGCGGACATCCCCGATGTGGAGCTTTTGTTCCGTCAGTCGTCGAACTATCTGAAAAAGCACCGCGTGGACCAGTGGCAGAACGGCTATCCCAACGCCGACACGGTCCGCGGCGATATAGAGCGCGGCGAAGGCTTCGTAATGATGTACGGCGGACGAACGGCAGGTTATTTCTGTCTTTCCGCGAGACCGGAAAAAGCCTACGACACGCTCACCGACGGAAAGTGGCGCTCCGACGGGCCCTATGCGGTGATCCACCGGAGCTGCGTGGGCGCGGAGTATCGCGGCACGGGCATGTCCGACCGGCTGATCCTCGCGGCGGAGGAGCTGGCCCGCGCCATGGGCATCGCCTCTGTACGCGTGGATACTCACCGCCGCAACGGAGCCATGAAAAAGCTGCTGAGCCGCTGCGGATATCAATTCCGCGGCAATGTGCTCTACAGCGTCGGCGAGGGACACGATCCCAGGCGTCAGGCTTTTGAAAAGATACTGAAGTGATGGATCTTACGAATAACAAAGAAGTCACGGCTCTGCTGGAACGGCACGGATTCCGCTTTTCCAAAAGCCTCGGCCAGAATTTTCTTACCGCGGCGTGGGTGCCCCGGCGCATTGCCGAGGAGGCCCTCATCGCCCCGGGAGACGGAGTGCTGGAGGTGGGGCCGGGCGTAGGCTGTCTCACCGTCGAGCTGGCCGAAAAAGCGGAGCGCGTGCTCGCGCTGGAGCTCGACGAGCGGCTCCGCGGAGTTCTCTCCGAGACGCTCTCGGAGCATCCGAATGTCTCGGTGGTATTCGCCGACGCCGTGAAGGCCGATCTCCGCTCGCTGTGCGGCGAGTACTTCGGAGGCAGGCCCGTGAGAGTCTGCGCCAATCTCCCTTACAATGTGACCTCTCCCCTGCTGACCGCCTTTCTGAAAGCGGGATGCTTCGAGAGCGTCACGGTCATGGTGCAAAAGGAAGTCGCCGCCAGGCTTTGCGCCCGGCCGGGCACCGCCGAGTACGGCGCCTTCACGCTGCTTGTGCAGTGGTACGCGGAAGCGGAAAAGCTGTTCGACGTCCCGCCAGACTGCTTCATGCCCCGTCCTAAGGTGACCAGCACGGTGATCCGCCTGTGCCGGCGCTCCTCTCCTCCGGTCCGGGTGCGGGACGAGGATTTTTTCTTCGCCGTCGTCCGCGCGGCGTTCAATCAGCGGCGCAAGACGCTGGTCAACGCGGTATCGGCCGGTATGCGGGAAGTGGCGCGCGCCGATGTGGAAAAGGCTCTCGCGGAGATGGGGCTCTCCCCCACCGTCCGCGGCGAGGCGCTCTCCGCGGAACAGTTCGCCGCTCTGTCAGACATTCTGTATACGCCAAACGCTGGCTGAAATAAGTTCCGGGCGGGCATCGCATCCCGTCCGACACAAAGAGGTTATATATGGGACAGATCATTCGAGCCGTCACGAAAGACGGCACCGCAAAAATATCCGTGATCACCGCGCGGGACATCGTGGAGCGCGCCCGCGTCATCCATTCTCTCCGTCCGGTGGGCACGGCGGCGCTGGGCCGCACGCTATGCGGCGCTTCCCTTTTGGGCGAAATGCTCAAGGAGGATGAGGCGACGCTGACGCTGCGCATCCGCGGGAACGGACCTATCGGGAGCATTGTCGCCGTATCCGACAGTTCGGGCAATGTGCGCGGTTATGTTCAGGAGCCGTCGACAGATCTTCCCGTGCGCGAGCGGGACGGAAAGCTGGATGTCAGCGGCGCTGTGGGCACCGAGGGCACGCTGACCGTCAGTCGGGATCTCGGTCTGCGGGAGCCGTACATCGGCTCCACGGCCCTCGTCAGCGGAGAGATCGCCGAAGATCTCGCGGCTTATCTCACCGAGAGCGACCAGCTCGGCAGCGCCTGCGGTCTGGGCGTTCTTGTGGACACCGACCTGAGCGTGAAGGCTGCAGGCGGCTTTATCGTGCAGCTGATGCCCTTCGCTCCGGATGAGGTGACCGCCGCCCTGGAAGAGAATATTTTTCTGATGGATCAGCTGACCACGATCCTGGACGAGGACGGTCCGGAAGCCGTGGTGGAACAGGTGCTCAAAGGCCTGGAGCCTCATATCACCGAGCGGGCGGACGTGGCTTACGAATGCAAGTGCTCCCGCGAGCGGGTCATTGAGGCGGTTCGGAGCCTCTCCCGCGAGGACCTGGAAGAACTGCGCGCCGACGGGAAGGAAATAGAAGTCCGCTGTCAGTTCTGCGATGCGGTATATACGTTCCCGCCCGAGGAGGTCGCCGCGTGGAGCGCTTCGGAATGAGCGGCGTCACGACTGCCGCAAAAAAGCGGCCGGGACTGCAGATATTCAGGAGGCTGCTCTGCCTGCTGCTCTGCTTTGCGCTGTTCCCCTGCGTCCGGGCGTCCGCGGAGGAGCAGGACGTCCCCGCCGCGAAGCGTCTGAAGTTCACTCTCAGCGGTCTTTCCGGAAATACCAAGGGGCTGCACGACGGGAAGCAGGGCACCAGCGTCCCCGTTCCCGCCGGCGCCGTGATCACCCTTAAAGCCTCGGAGCCGATCGGAAGCCTGTATATTCTTTGGGACGCCGAGCCCCTGGAATGGACGCTGACAGCCGGCGGAGAGACGGTTCTCTGCGGGACTATGGGCTTCCGTCACGAGTTCGTGACCCTGCCGCAGCCGGCGGAAACCGTGAAGATCTCTCTGTCCAAGGCCGCCCCGATCCGCATCAACGAGATCAGCGCTTACTCCCCCGGCACACCTCCGGCAAATGTACAGGTATGGGATCCGCCGACCGATAGAGCGGATATTCTGGTCATTCCGACCCACTCGGACGACGAGTTCATCTATTTCGGCGGTATCCTCCCCTATTATGCGGGTGAATTGGGTCTGGATGTTCAGGTCATGTACATGATCAACCATCAGAAAACCCAGAGAGTCCGCAATCACGAGCTTCTCAACGGGCTGTGGACGGCCGGCGTGCGGCGGTATCCCGTCGTGAACAACGCGAAGGATCTGTTCATAAAAAGCCGAAAAGAGGCCGCCGATACCTATGAGTCCCGATTTCTGCTCGCACAGGTACGCGAGATCCGCCGCTGCAAGCCTCTTGTGATCGTCGGCCACGATGTCAACGGGGAATATCACAACCAGGTCCATATACAGAACGCTCTGTGTCTGCAGAAGGCTGTAGAGCTCGCGGCGGATGCTTCCTTCGATCCGTCAAGCGCCGAAAGTTACGGGACCTGGGACACGCCGAAGCTCTATCTGCACCTGTACGGTCCGAAATCGGAACGTACCGTTCTGGATTACAGCATCCCGCTGGAGGCCTTTGGCGGAAAGACCGCCTTTCAAATCGCCAAAAAGGCCTTTGCCTGCCACAAATCTCAGAAATCTCTCGGATACAAGGTCTACGGAGCGGGAACAAGCTACGACAGCAGGAGCTTCGGGCTCTTCCGGAGTCTTGTCGGCCCCGACGAGAACAGAAACGACCTGATGGAGCACATCGTGCCGGAAGACTGGCGCGGATAACAACAGCCCCCGCCCTTTCGGGCGGGGGTTGCTGAGCGTGTCGACAAAGTCGACACGCTTCGATTGAGATCCGCTTCGCCGGGCTCTCAATCGAGAGTACTCGCGCAATCGCACTCGGCGGCGCGCCGGAGCCGCCGAGTTTGGTCGGCGCGAGGGCTCACCTTGCTCGCCTTATGGTGTTTTTGAGGCGGCGAAGCTGCCTCAAAAACAGATCATGCTCTTATTCACCGCTTGGTCTCGAGCTCTGCAAGGCTGATGCGGTACGCCGGACGGGATCCCCCGCCTGCGGGCGGGCCTCGGCGCGGCTCTGGAGTGCCCCCGGCACTCCATTCACTCCCGCGCCGTTCGAATCCCTTCCTGTTTCGGCATGTACCACAACAGCCCCCACCCTTTCGGGCGGGGGCTGTTGTGGTACGCCGGACGGGATTCGAACCCACGACCTTTGGCTCCGGAGGCCAACACTCTATCCAGCTGAGCTACCGGCGCTTAGAAACTGTCCCGCGGACAGCTTGATTATTATAGCAAAGCGGTTTTGAAAAGTAAAGCAAAAGTTTTCCCGGCGGCCGGTGCCGCCGGGAAATCGTTACAGGCCCAGATAGGCGATCTGTTCCGCGGTGAGAGCGTCGATGCTGATGCCCAGTGTCTCGAGCTTTTTGCGCGCGATCGCCTCGTCGATCTCGTGGGGCACATAGTACACGCCCGCTTTGAGTTCGTTCCGATGCTCTGCCAGCCAGCGCGCGCACATGGCCTGCACCGCAAAGCTCATGTCCATGATCTCCGCGGGATGCCCGTCGCCGGAGGCCAGATTCACCAGCCGGCCTTCCGCGAGCAGATATACGGTCCTGCCGTTGGGCAGTACGAAGGCCTCGATATTGTGCCGTGCTTCCCTGCACTCAACGGCGGTCTCCCGCAGGGCCTTCACGTTGACCTCTACGTCGAAATGGCCGGCGTTGCACAGGATCGCTCCGTCCTTGAGAAGGCCGAAGTGCTCGGGACCGATCACGTCGCTGCAGCCGGTGACCGTGATGAATAGATCGCCGATCTTAGCCGCCTCGTTCATGGGCAGCACGGTGAAGCCGTCCATGTGGGCTTCTATGGCCTTCACCGGGTCCACCTCGGTAACCACGACCCGGGCGCCGAGGCCCTTGGCGCGCATGGCCACGCCCTTGCCGCACCAGCCGTAGCCGCTGACCACGACCTGCTTGCCGGCGACGATCAGATTGGTGGTACGCATGATGCCGTCCCAGACCGACTGGCCCGTGCCGTAGCGGTTGTCGAACAGATGCTTGCAGTCGGCGTCGTTGACCAGCATCATCGGGAAGCGGAGCTCGCCGGCGCGGTCCATGGCCTTCAGGCGCAGGATCCCGGTGGTGGTCTCCTCACAGCCGCCGATGATGTTGGGGATCAGCTCGGGGAAACGCGTGTGCACGCCGTTGACCAGGTCGCCCCCGTCGTCGATGATGATGTTCGGCCCGGCGGAAAGGACCGCGTCGATCGCCCCGAAATACTGCTCTTCGGTGGCTCCGTGACGGGCGAAGGCCTCCATGCCTCCGGCCACGAGAGCCGCAGCCACGTCGTCCTGAGTGGAAAGCGGGTTGCTGCCGGTGACGTACATCTCGGCGCCGCCCATCTCCATTACCCGGCAAAGCCAGGCGGTTTTTGCCTCCAGATGGACCGAAAGCGCCACCTTGAGCCCCTCAAGAGGCCGGTCCCGCTTATAGTCCTCGGCGATGGCCGCCAGTACGGGCATATGCGCCGCCGCCCAGCGGATCTTTTTCTCCCCCGAGGGAGCCAGGGATACATCGGGAATATCGCTCATATCAGTCTTCCCTTCCGTTATAGTAATGTGTCCGTTTTATTTCACTCCGGTATCCAGCTGACGGCGGCGCGCGAAGTTCATCATGCCGTCGGTCATGGAATCCAGCCGCGAGAGCATGCGTCCCGCTCCGTATGCCGTGCAGGAGAGCGCGTCGTCCACCACATGAGCGGGAATGCCGGTGCGCTCGGTGACCAGCCGGTCCATTCCGTACAGCAGGCTTCCGCCGCCGGAAAGGACGATCCCGTTCTCGGAGATATCGGCAACCAGCTCGGGCGGCGTGCGCTCAAGGACCATATGCACGGTCTCCAGAATGGTCTCCGCCGTCTCGCCCAGCGCCTCCACCATCTCATCGGAGTTGATGGTGACGCTGCGGGGAAGGCCGGTCATCAGACAGCGGCCCTTGACCTCCTCATAGCTAACCTCCGGCCGCTCCTTGATGCAGCCGATGGACTTTTTCAGGTCCTCCGCCGTCCGGCTTCCGATGAGCAGATTGTGCTTGCGGCGGATATATTTGATGATCGCCTCGTCGAAAGCCGCGCCGGCCGTCTTGATGGACTCCGACACCACCACTCCGTTGAGCGAGACCACGGCGGCCTCGGTCGTTCCGCCGCCGATGTCGATGATCATATGCCCGTCGGGGCGGTTCACATCAAGGCCCGCGCCGACCGCTGTGGCGACGGCGGACTGCACCAGATACACCTTGCGGCCGCCGGCCTCGATGACCGCGTCCATGATCGCGCGCTCCTCCACGCCGGAGATGCCGCCCGGGACGCACACGAGCACGCGCGGCTTGAACAGGCTGAAGCTGGTCACCCGGCGGATCAGCTCCTTGAGCATGGCGGCGGTCATGTCGTAGTCGGAGATGACCCCGGCGGAGATGGGGTGCACCGCCGCGATGTTCGCGGGCGTGCGGCCCAGCATTTTCCGCGCGTCCTCTCCCACTTTGATAAGCCGGCCGTCCTGACGGTCTACGGCAACGATGGTGGGTTCGCGCAGGCGGATGCCCTTGCCGCTCACATACAGAAGCGTGGTGTCCGTTCCCAGATCCACGGCAATATCTCTTTCGACAAAGAATACCATATATTCCGACTCCTAACGGTTATTGTATCTTATCCCGGCGGGGCTCCGCCAGGGAAGCGGCGTGTACGCTCTCCGCGCCGTCCAGAAGCAGGACGCGCGCGCACTCGGAAACGGTGGCTCCGGTGGTGATGATGTCGTCGATGAGAAGAACGCGCTTTCCCTCCGCGTGATGTCCCTCCTCGGCGATATAAACGCCCGACACGTTGGCCCGGCGGGCTTCCGGCGCGTCGATACCCGACTGGGGCTGAGTGTGACGGATCTTCCTGAGCAGTCTCTCGCAGGGCAGCCCCAGCTCCCGTGCCGCGGCCTCGGCAAGCAGCCGCGCCTGATCATAGCCCCGGCTGCGCAGCCTCCGGCTGCTCAGCGGAGCCCATGTGACGATATCGAAATCCGTTTTCTCCTCGGCGCGAAGCTCCTCGGCGATCATTCTCCCGTAGACCTCTCCTCTGGCCGGGGCGCCGTTGAACTTATAGCGGAGCATGGCGCTTCGCACGATGCCCTCGTAGTACAGCGGAGCGGTCACTCCGGTGACAAAATCGGCCGAGCGCTTCAGGGCGCCCGTCCTCGGCAGATCCCGGAGACAGGTGGGGCATACGCCCCGGTCCCCGCGTGTGACCAGAGTGCCGCAGAACGCGCATTTCGGCGGATACAGGAGATCAAGGATCCCTTCTCTGATGTTCATTTCAGATCTCTCCGGCCAGACGGGCGCGCAGCCCACTGTACCTTCGGGTCTTGCGGCCGTTGTCGATCATGGCCCGGACAACGGCTTCGTCTCCCACCGTGATCAGAAGCTCCCTGGCCCTGGTGACCGCCGTGTAGAGGAGGTCGCGGCTCACAAGCCGGGCGGGCGTTCGCCCCGCGGCCAGCACTACGGCACGATATTCCGAGCCCTGGCTCTTGTGGACCGTCACGGCGAAGGCATGCTCCAGCTCCCCGAGCTGATCAAAGCCGTACCAGGTAAGGCGATCGTCGAAATCGATCCACAGGATCTCGTTTTCCGCGTCGATGCGGAGGATCCTTCCCAGATCCCCGTTGAAAACGCCCGTACCCGTCTCCGGCGCGGAGCCGGGCGACACCTTCCCGGAGATGATATCGGCGGCGTTTCCGCCCCTGCACCATACTATATCATAGTTGTTCCGGATTTGCATCACCCGATCGCCCTCCCGGAACACGGTTTCGCCGAAACTCTTTTCTCTTTTATCGGGTGAAGGCGGGTTGAGAGCCTCCTGCAGCCGTCTGTTGAGCGCGTAGGTTCCCGACTCTCCCCTGCGGGAAGGAGTGAGGACCTGGATCTCCGAGGCGCCGATCCCCATATTTTTCGGCAGGCGGTCCCGGCACAGTTCGACGATCGTGGAGGCCGTTTTCTCTCCGGTGCCCCGCTGAAGGAAGAAGAAATCCCCCTTGTTTTCTCTCAGGTCCGGCACCTCTCCCCGGTTGATGGCGTGGGCGTTGCGAATGATGCGGCTCGAGCCGCTCTGCCGGAAGATCTCCGTCAGGCGTACCGCGGCCACCGTTCCGGAACGGAGCACGTCCAGGAAAAAGCTTCCCGGTCCCACGCTGGGCAGCTGATCGGCGTCGCCCACAAGGATCAGCCGGCAGTCCGCCGGCAGCGCCTTCAGAAGCGCCTGAATGAGTGTTATGTCAACCATAGAGCACTCGTCGAGGATCACGGCTCCGCAGGAAAGCGGATCGTTCTCGTTTTTGCGGAACATCAGGTCGTCGCCGTCGCCGGACCAGGCGGCGCCAAGCAGACGGTGGACCGTGTAGGCCTCGCGGCCTGTGAGCTCGGACATCCGCTTGGCCGCTCTCCCCGTGGGCGCGGCCAGCAGGCAGTCCAGACCGAGCCGGTCGTAAAGCTTCAGCACGGCGCGGATGACGGTGGTTTTCCCCGTGCCCGGCCCTCCGGTCAGCGCCATGAGCCTGCGCCGGGCGGCCAGATCGATGGCTCCGCGCTGCCCATCGGCGTACCGAATGCCGTTTTCCCGCTCTATCGTTGAAATCAGCTCGTCCGTGTCGATGGGTACGGAGAGCTCTTCTCCCGCCATGGACCGGAGGCGTGCGGCGGTATAGGTCTCCGCCTCATGGAGCCTGCGCAGATATACGGCTGTAACGTTGGCCACCGGTTCGATCACGACTTCTCCCTCGTCCTCGAGCACATCCAGGCACTCGTCGGCCGTATCCGCGTCCACTCCGATCAGCTGGGCGGTGGCGGCGGTGAGCTTTTCACGGGGAAGAAAACTGTGTCCGTTGTTCAGATTGTATCGGATCTCGTAGATCAGCGCCGCGGCGATACGCTGGGGACTGTCCTCCTCGAAGCCCAGGGAGAGCGCCAAAGCGTCGGCTTCGTCAAAGCCTCCTCCCACCCGTTCGGCGGCGATCAGGTAAGGATTGGCCCGCACCATTTCCATGGCCGCGTCGCCGTACAGCCGGTAAAGACGCATGGCGTATTCCGGTCTGAGCCCGTTGGCGGAGAGAAACTCCATCAGCCGGCGCATCCCGGCCTGGGCCCGATAGGTCTCGCTGATCTCTCTGGCTTTGCGGAGGCTGATCCCCTTCACGCCGGCCAGACGTTCGGGCTCCTCGGCGAGCACCTCCAGCGTTTTCGCGCCGAACGCGTCGACCAGCAGCGCCGCCGTGGCCGGACCGACGCCTTTGACGGCGCCGGAAGCCAGGTATTCGTATATATGATGTTCACCCACGGGCAGACTGCGCCGCGCGGAGCTCGCCTTGAACTGCTCCCCGTGGCTGGGATGGCGCTCCCACACGCCGTCCACGGTCAGCCCCTCCCCGGGGGCGGCAAAGGGCATGCATCCCACCACGACGACGGGTTCGTCGCCGCCCACGTCCAGACGAAGCACGGTGTATCCGTTCTCCTGATTCTGGAATATGAGATTTTTGACCGTTCCGACGATCCTCACCCTGTCGTCGGGACGCAGCACCTCATCCATAAATGTCTCCTGCGCTTACGCTTCGTTTTTCTGCCGTTCCAGGACCGGGCGGAGGAATCGGCCCGTCGCGCTTTCCGGGTACGCGGCGCATTCCTCGGGGGTCCCCGTGAAGATCACCGTTCCTCCGGCGTCGCCGCCCTCGGGTCCGAGATCGATGATGTGATCGGCGCATTTGATCACATCCAGATTGTGTTCGATAACGATGACCGTATTCCCCGCGTCGGTCAGGCGCTGCAGTACGGAGATCAGCTTTCGGATGTCGTCCATATGCAGGCCCGTCGTCGGCTCGTCGAGGATGTATACGGTACGGCCCGTATCGCGCCGGGACAGCTCCGTGGCCAGCTTGACCCGCTGGGCCTCACCGCCGGAAAGCGTGGTGGACGACTGGCCCAGCTTGATATAGCCAAGGCCTACGTCCATCAGCGTGCGGAGCCGGGGCATGAGCTTCGGCTGGTTTTCAAAAAAGGTGAGAGCCTCCTCCACGGTCATGTCCAGCACATCGGCTATGTTCTTGCCCTTGTACCGGACCTCCAGGGTCTCGTGGTTGTACCTCTTCCCTTTGCACACATCGCAGGGCACAAAAATATCCGGGAGGAAATGCATCTCAATCTTCACCAGCCCGTCTCCGGAGCATGCCTCGCAGCGTCCGCCGCGGACATTGAAGGAGAACCGGCTCGGACCGTAGCCGCGAAGAGCAGCGTCCCGGCTGGACGCGAAAATATCCCGTATGTCGTTGAAAAGGCCCGTATAGGTGGCGGGATTGCTCCGCGGAGTGCGGCCGATGGGCGACTGGTCGATGGCGATGACCTTGTCCACGTTTTCCATGCCGTCGATGCCGTCGCATTTGCCGGAGCGGACCTTGGTGCGCATCTTCACCATGGCGAGAGTCTTGTACAGCACCTCGTTCACGAGCGAGGATTTGCCCGACCCGGATACGCCCGTGACGCACACGAGTTTTCCCAGCGGGAAGGAAACGTCTATGTGCTTGAGATTGTTTTCCGCAGCGCCGCGGACTGTGAGTTCCTTCCCGTTTCCCTCGCGCCGCGTTCCGGGCAGCGGGATGCGCTTGCGCCCGGAGAGATAGTCGCCCGTGATGCTGCGCGGTTCGGCGCAGATATCCTCCACGCTTCCCTGCGCTATGACCTCTCCGCCGTGGATCCCCGCTCCCGGCCCGATATCCACCAGATAGTCGGCGGCGCGCATGGTGTCCTCGTCGTGTTCGACGACAATCAGCGTATTGCCCATGTCCCGCAGGTCCTTGAGCGTGCGCAGGAGCTTTTCGTTGTCGCGCTGATGCAGGCCTATGCTGGGCTCATCGAGGATGTAAAGGACTCCCATCAGGGAAGAACCGATCTGAGTGGCCAGCCGGATGCGCTGAGCCTCGCCTCCGGAGAGGCTGCCTGCGGCCCGCGAGAGCGTCAGATACTGAAGTCCCACGCTCTGCAGGAAGCCGAGACGGGCGCGGATCTCCTTGATGATGCGCCCGGCGATCATCGTCTGCATGGGAGTGAGCGTGGGCTCTGTCCGCTCCAGGAAGGAAAGGCAGTCCGTAACGCTCATATCCGAAAACTCGGAAATGCTCTTTCCGCCTATCGTTACGGCCAGCACCTCCGGGCGCAGCCGTCGGCCGCCGCAGTCGGGACAGGGGATCTCCCCCATGCACTGCTCGATCTCGGAACGCATGGAAGCGCTCTGTGTTTCCCGGTAGCGCCGTTCCAGATTGGTCGCCACGCCCTCGAACGCCTGATAGAGCGTGCCCTTTCCGCGCTGCTGGTCGTAATGAAGGGTCAGCTTTTCTTCTCCGGTGCCGTACAGGATCGCGTTTTTTGCCTCTTCTGACAGCTCGCGGATCGGCCGGTCCAGCCGGAATTTGAATTTCTTCGCCAGCGCCTCGAAATACATGCGAGAGATCGTGTCTCCGCGCACGTTGCCCCATCCGGACGCCACGATGCCGCCGTCCAGCAGCGAAAGGTCCGGGTTGGGCATGATCAGCGCCGGGTCGACTCTCAGCTGGGTCCCAAGGCCCGTGCAGGTCGGACAGGCTCCGTAGGGATTATT
This sequence comes from Oscillospiraceae bacterium, assembly GCA_902768805.1. Classification (GTDB taxonomy): domain Bacteria; phylum Bacillota; class Clostridia; order Oscillospirales; family Oscillospiraceae; genus Apopatocola. The sequence goes on along the minus strand of CACXMX010000009.1, from coordinate 2,969 downwards.
GAAAGAAAACGCCCGGGGCGAAAGCTCCTCGATGGAGATCCCGCAGTCTTCGCAGGCGTAATTCTGCGAAAAGGTGAGCTGCCGGTCCTCACCGGGGAGGTCTACGGTCACCAGTCCGCCGGAGAGGCCGGAGGCCGTCTCCACGGAATCCGTAAGCCTGCGCCGGATGTCCGGCCGGATCACCAGCCGGTCAACGACGATCTCGATATTGTGTTTTTTGTTTTTGTCCAGAGGGATCGGCTCGGACAGATCGTAAATGCTGCCGTCGACTCTGGCGCGGACATAGCCTCCGCGGCGCGCGTCCTCAAATATCTTCGCGTGCTCGCCCTTTCGGCCGCGGATCACCGGAGCAAGGACCTGGAGGCGCGTACCCTCGGGCAGGGCAGTCACCTGATCGATGATCTGGTCTATGGTCTGCTGGCGGATCTCCTTGCCGCACTTCGGACAATGGGGAGTGCCCACGCGGGCCCAGAGAAGACGCATGTAGTCGTAGATCTCCGTCACCGTGCCGACGGTGGAGCGGGGATTTCGGCTGGTCGTTTTCTGGTCGATGGAAATGGCCGGGGAAAGCCCGTCGATATAATCCACATCCGGCTTGTCCATCTGGCCCAGGAACATGCGGGCGTAGGAGGACAGGCTCTCCACATAGCGCCGCTGCCCCTCGGCATAGATGGTGTCGAACACCAGGGTGGATTTTCCGGAACCGGAGATGCCCGTGAAAACGATCATTTTCTCCCGTGGTATCTCCAGCGAGATGTTTTTCAGATTGTTCTGGCGTGCGCCGCGAATGGAAATGGTATCTCTCACAATGATCCTCGCTGACCGAATCGGTTTATGGTCTGTGACCGCTATATTCGTAACTGGTATATTTTACTGTATATGCCGTTCTCTGGCAAGCCCTTTTTACAGTCCCGCCTCCCTGTCGCGTCGGCGGCCGGGAGGCGGCTCGAAATTCTATTATACGCCTGTCAATTCGCGGAGAGTCGGGTCTGAAACGGCGCCCATCTTTCCGTGCCTGTAATCTCTCCATGCCGGCCTCAGCGCCTTGAGCTTTTCACGGCCGGCTTCGCCTTCTTTACAGAGTCCGAAGACGTGTTTTGCCGTTTGGAGGAAGCTTCGGACCGCAGCCGCGGTCCATCCGTAGTTTTTGCGGTTGAAATAGAACCTGTTGCGGAAAACATAGTAATTTCGCAGTTTGGAGTATTTTCCGTTCTCTCCGAGAGTATGCGCCATGTAAGCGGTACGGAGCCTGAAGACCCTGAGTCCTCTTTTTTTCATCTGAAAAAAGAGATCGGCATCAAAACGGTCGACAAAATACGCCTCATCAAAAAGCAGGCCGTATTGTTCCATAAGCCGCAAATTAATGAAAGTGCCGGAACAGATCAGATAATCAACGTCAAACTCCGGATCCACAGACGTATCCTCGGTATACTGCCATCCGCGACAGGTCCCCACAGCCCCGATGCAGGAGGTATCGTGAGTTTCAAGATACTCTTCTATCCGCCCCGCCATCACAGCGTCCAGGACGCTGTCCTGATCCAGCATACATAAAAAATCGATATCCCGCTCCCTGCATTCGGCCAGCGCGCGGTTGAAGACCTCGGGCAGGCCGTGATTCAGCCCGTCCCAGCTATATATGATGTTTTCTCTTTCCCTGATCCGGTCCTCATAGGCAGAGTTGTCGGAGGAGTTGTCATAGACGAAGAGCAGCGGAAACGTGTCGGCGTTTTTGAGCAGATTATCTATAAAGGCCTCGGTGGGCCTGTACAGCGTAGCAGCGGCAGCAAATCTCATGGCTCATCCTCCTCGCCTGTCCCGGAAACGTCCGATATCCGCATAATAGCACAGCCAGGTGAGTCTGACAACAGGCAGCCAGCCACGGTTTGCTTATCGGGTGTAACGTTACAATTGATGTGAGACTGAGAGAATAGAAAAAAGCGGTTGAGTTTGTTAGATTGAAGTTACCACACACCAAGCTAACAAAAGGAGCTCAACCGCCATGGCCAGTATAACACAGAACAAGCGGTATTTGCCACATGAAGTTTCAACGAAAGTGCAATCCGTGAGATTGTACCGTCAGACGAAGGATATAGGCTATGTCTGTCGGCGCTACCACATATCCAAGGCATCACTGATGCGCTGGAACAAGCTGTATGATGGGACAAAAGAGTCTCTTGTACCGAAATCTCATCGACCGCACAGTCCACACCCCAACGCACATACAGAACGAGAGCTGAAGTGGATCAGGGATCTGCATCGGCGCAATCCGGACATCAGCGTGAATGAGCTGTACGGGAAGCTGCGGCAGCAGAAGGCATACAACCGGCATCCGGGCTCTCTGTACCGGGTGTTCATCCGTTTGGGTTACCGCCAAAAGGCTGAATCCACAAAGAAAAAGTCCAAACACAGCGGCCAGTATGACACGCCGAAGGAGCTTGGGATCAAGTGGCAGATGGATGTGAAATATGTTCCTTCCGCCTGTTACATCGGAACTGACGGAGAGAAGTTCTACCAGTACACCGTGATTGATGAGGCGTCCAGAGAACGCTTTATCTATGCTTACAAAGAAGTGAGCAGCTATTCAACCGTAGACTTTGTGCAGCGCGCCATCATTTACTTCGGCTATGCGCCGGAGACGATCCAAACGGATAACGGCACAGAGTTCACGCATTCTTCCATGACGAAGCGTGTTCATCCCTTTGACCTGCTGTGTATGCGGCTTCATATCCATCACAAAACGATCCGGCCAAAGACGCCCTGGCACAACGGTAAAGTGGAACGCAGTCATCGCAGCGACCAGGAGAGGTTCTACAATTGTCTCAAGTTCTTCTCCTATGAGGATTTACAAGTGCAGATGAAGCGTTATCTTCGCCGGTCCAATCGCATCCCTATGAGCGTCCTGAGCTGGAAATCTCCCGTTGAAATGAGGCAGGAGCTCGAGCGCGCCTGCGTTAACTGCTGACTACGAT
>CACXMX010000008.1 GCA_902768805.1 Oscillospiraceae bacterium | reverse complement strand
CAATCGTGATATTGCGGTAGGCGTAGCCCGCCTTAGGCAGGGCATATCGCGCGGTGATCCTGCCGGGAAGCAGCTCCGGCAGCATATCCCCGCAGGCTTCCAGCGCGCTCTCCTCAGCGGTGATCAGGAGCTTGTTGGAGATGCCGTGAGTCAGCCGGTAGATCGGCAGGATTCGCCCGGTGGTGACTCCGGCCCGGTCCGCGCGCTCATAGACCGGGTTGGCCATGGTCTTTCGCAGCAGCGAGCCGCCCATTTTCCCGTAAAACACATAGGTCTCGCCCTTGACAAGCTGGTCGCGCACATAGCTTTGATTGAAATAGGTCAGCTCCGCGCTGCCGGAATCGTCGACGATGCGCAGCTTTACCAGATCCATGCCGCGCCGCACATGGGTCAGTCGCGGCTCGGTGGCCACCATGGCGCGGATGCATGCGGTTTCCTCCGGCAGCACTTCGGCAATGGGCCGCTCAACGGTGCGGTCCTCGTAGGATCGCGGGAAATAGTTGAGCAGATCTCCCAGCGTATGTATGCCCAGCCGGGCCAGGGACTTGGCACGCTGCTCGCCCACGCCCTTGATATACCGTATGTCCGAATGCAGTTCCGGCATCAGTCGCTCAGCTCCTCCCAGCGGATGTACAGCTCCTCGAGCGCCGTATCCGCCTCGGCCTTTTTCTGTTCCAGTTCCATGAGCTTCACATAGTCGGCGGCGCTCTCGGCCATTTCCGCTTCCAGGGCGGCGATGGCGGCCTCCGCTTTCTCTATCTCTCTTTCGACGCGGGAACGCTGTCTGTCCCGGTTGGGCTCCGTCCTGCGGCGCGGAGCTTTCTCCCGGGCAGCGGCCTTTTTGGTCTGCTCAAGGCTCTCCCGGCGCTTTTCAAATTCACGCCAGGCCGCAAAACCGCCCTTGAAGTCTTCTATGCGTCCGTTGTGCAGATACCAGATGCGCGTGGCGAATTTCTCGATAAACCAGCGGTCGTGGCTGACAAAGAGCAGCGCCTCGCCGTAATCGGACAGCGCGTCTTCCATCCATTCGCGGCTGATCAGATCCAGGTGGTTCGTCGGCTCGTCGAGCATCAGGAAATTGATATCACCGCGCATCAGAACGCACAGGCGCAGCCGGCTCTGCTCCCCTCCGGAGAGCACCGACACGGTCTTGAACACGTCCTCGCCACGGAATCCGAAAGCCGCCAGCCGGTCCCGCGCGGTCTGATGGTCGCAGCCGGCCTCCCACAGCATGGTCTCCACCATATCCCGCTCGGGATCGTCAAAGCTCACCAGCTGCGGCAGATAGGCGTCCTTCACGGACGGTCCCTCCCGGATCCATCCCGTGTCGGGGGTCTCCTCTCCGGTGATGCACTTGAGCAGCGTGGATTTTCCGGTGCCGTTGTCTCCCACCAGGGCGATGCGTTCCCCCGCCTCGATAAGCAGCTCCACATCCGAAAACAGCACCCTGTCCCCGTAGCTTTTCGACACCTCGGAAAGCCAGAGGACCTCGTCCCCGAAGAACTCCTTCTCCCGGAACCGCACCGAGAGCTTTTTCTCCTCGGCAGGGCGTTCGGCTTTCTGCAGGCGCTCTATCCTCTTCTCCATGGAAAAGGCCCGCTTATGGAGTTTGTCGTTGCCCATGAAGGCCCAAAGATGCAGATCGTCCGCCGCCTTCTGAAGATGAGCGATCTCCTTCTGATTCTTCTCGTACTGCTTGAGCGCCTCTTCGTAGCGGCGGCGCTTCTCCTCAACGTAAAAGCTGTAATTGCCGTTGTAAAGCACGGCCTTGCCGTCCACGATCTCCACGATGCGCTGCGCCACGGTGTCCAGAAACCAGCGGTCATGGGAGATCGCCAGCACCGTGCCCTTAAAGCGCAGCAGATAATCCTCCAGCCATTCCGTGGCGCGCATGTCCAGATGGTTGGTCGGCTCGTCCAGCAGCAGGATGTCGGTATCCTCAAGGATGAGTCTGGCCAGGTTGACCCTGGTCTTCTCACCGCCCGAGAGAGAGTCAAACAGCTGTTCCCGCATGGCGGGCGGGATGTCCAGCCCGTTGGCCACCTTGGCGCGGCGGACCTCGGCGTCGTAGCCCCCCAGCATCTCGAACCGGTTCATCAGGTCGTCGTACTCGCCGAGGATGGCGCGGTCGTCGGACACGCTCATCAGCTTTTCCAGCTCCCGCATCCGCTGCTGCATGGCGTCCAGGCGCGCGTCCGCCGTGGCGAGCACGTCCTCCACCGTGTACCCTTCGGGATAACGCGGGATCTGAGACACCAGCCCCAGGCGCTTGCCGCGGGCGATGTCTATGTCGCCCCGGTCCTCGGTGATCTCGCCGGTCATCAGCCGGAAAAGCGTTGTCTTTCCCGCCCCGTTGCGGCCGAGAATACCCACGCGCTCGCCGTGCTGCACCTGAAAGGTCAGCCCGTCGAGAATATTCTTTTTGACCTCAAAGGCCTTGGTCAGGTTTCGAATGGAAATGTCGATCATGATGCGTAATACCCGTTTGCTAATTGTAATACATGGTTGGCGACCGGCCCCGCCTGGGCCAGGCCGCCGCCGCCCTTTTCCAGCAGTACGGCGAAGGCCAAAGGAGCGCCCGAGCGCAGATACCCAACGAACCAGGCGTGCGTGCTCCCGTCGTTCATCTCCGCGGTGCCGGTCTTGGCGGCGATATCCAGCCATGGAAAATTGCCCGTTCCGTAAGAGTGCGTCACGTTATAACGCATGCACTCGCCTATATACGCGGCGGTTTTCTCATCCATGAGCCTGTGAGTCTTCCCCACAGTCCCGGCGCGAAGCACGCCCTCGTGCACCGTTCCGCCGTTGGCGATGGCCGCGCAGAGCCTTGCCATGGCGTAGGGCGTGACAAGATCGTTGTACTGTCCGATGCCGGACCACGCCTCCGGCGCGGTCCGGCGCGCGGCCACGTCGAAGCGTCCCGGCGCCGTCGTGCCGCCGCCCCAGGAGAGGGTTCCCTCCACGCCCAGCGCGCGGGCCGTGTCGCGGATACGCTCCCCTCCCAGTTCCATGGAAAGCGCCGCGAAAGCGGCATTGCAGGAATTGGCCAGCGCGTCCTCCACGGTCTGATCCCCGTGTACGCCCGTGCAGTGCACCGTTTTCCCGTTGACCGTGAGCTCGCCGTCGCAGTGAAAGGTCCTGCTTTTCAGATCCGGAATATTCCGGCAGGCGCAGCAGAGCGTCACCAGCTTGTAGATCGATCCGGGGATGAACAGCCCGTTGGTACATCGGTTGACATAAAGTCCGTCCGCATCTCTGCGCTCTCCCACAGCGGGATCATAGGACGGAGACGAGACCATACACAGGATCTCTCCGGTCTCATAGTTGAGCACCACGACGGCGCCGCGGCGTCCGTTGAGCGCGTACCAGGCTCCGGCCTGCAGACGGCTGTCCAGCGAAAGGGCGATCTCGCCGCCCCGTCCGTCGGTGCCCCGCGCGAAGGAATAACCGATCAGCTCGTCGGAAAAAGCGCCGAGCGCCGTTCCGCCTACCATGCCGCGCTGGTCTCCCACCGCGTGCAGCGAGGCAAATCTCACCGCTTCCTCGTCGGCATAGCGGTATTCTCCGTCGCGCGCAGTGAACAGGACAACGCCGTTCCGGTCTGTCAGAGTGCCTCCGGCGAGGATCCCCCCGCGGTATACATGCTCGTTGGCGCTGTAGGAGGCCCACTCTCCCCCGTGCAGCCACAGCCGCGCCAGCAGCGCGCCGAGTCCGAACAGGATCAGTATCGCCGGGAAGAGCACGACGAAGGATCTCAGGCGGATCTTTTTCATCGCTGCGCCCCCTTGGTGCCGGCCGGCTTTTGGACGGGCTTCTTCACGGCCGCGGTTTTCGTTTTCGCCGCGGGCGTTTTCTTTTCCTGCGTCTTCTCCGCGGTTTTCGATCCGAAGTTTTTCTTTTTTGCCGATCCCGTCTTTCCCGCGGCAGACGCCGGTTTCTTTTCGGCCGTTTTTTTCGGCGCTGAGGTCTTCGCCGCCTTATTTGCCGCGGCTGCCGGTTTTCCCGTGTTTTCGGGACGCAGCACGTCCGCCGCTTTCACTACGGCGAGCAGTCCCCAGCAGGCGATCAGACTCGATCCGCCCCGGGATACGAAGGGGAATGTCACGCCCGTAAACGGGATCATGTCCATGGATCCGAACACGTTCAGCCCGGCCTGGACCATGAACATGGTCACGGCGCCGGCCGCGGCGACGGCATATCCGCCGGAGCGGCCCGTTCCGATATTTCTGCGGGCATACACCGCCAGCAGCAGCAGACACATAAGACAGCATACGCCCGTGATCAGTCCCAGCTCCTCGCACACCAGGCCGAACACCAGATCCGTATCCGCGGCCACCACTCCGGAGAGCCAGCCTCTGCCGGCGCCGCGTCCGAACAGGCCGCCGGAAGCGAGCGCCGACATGGCGCGGACCTGCTGATACCCCGCTCCGAGGGGGTCTTGCCATGCCCGTCCCAGGCTCAGAAACCGGGCCGCCACATACGGGCGCAGCCGCAGCACCAGCGCCGCCGCGCCTCCGGCCGAGGCCGCGGACAGTGAGATCAGGGCGGCGCTGCCCGTGCGTATGGCCGCGATCACCAGATAAGCCGCGAAGAAAACCAGCGCCGTACCGAAATCTCCCATCAGTGCCAGAGTCCCCACCACGGCCGCGGAATACACCGTAAACGGCAGGACCTGCTTTGTATAAAGCATCCCTTCCAGTCCGACGGTCCCGGCGCAGACATAGGCGATCTTGGCAAATTCCGAGGGCTGCAGGGTATTGCCCGCCAGGCTCAGCCAGTTTTTGGCGCCCCACACGGACTCCCCGGTCAGCAGCGTGATCCCCAGCAGAGCCAGGGCCAGGCCTCCCGCCGCCGCGCGCAGCTTCATTGCGCGCTCCTCCTCACGAAGCCACCGCCCCAGCAGAAGGTACGCGGCCGCCCCGGCCAGAAACAGAGCGGTATGGCGAAGCATGGCCTCCGGACGGGAGGATGCCGCCACGGAGAACCCCACGGCCGTGAGAAGCAGAGCGGCGGTCTCCGGCTCAAAACTCCCGGCTCCGTTCCGCCGGGCATAAAAATACAGGCCCCACCCCGCGGCCGCCAGCGCCGCGAACGCCGTGAGGATCCCCGGCCTATGCTCCGGCAGGGCAGCGCGGATATGCTGCAGCAGCAGGCAGAATTCAAACAGCGTCAGCAACAGCAGCGTCGCCGAGCCCCGCGCGGTCCTGCGAGGCTTATCCCCGCTCTTCCCGGCACGAACCGATGTGTTCAGCCGCGCGCTCACGCTGCCGAAACGGATCCGGTCGCCGTTTTTCAGCAGGGCCTCGCCCTCGACTTTCCTGTTCCCGACGAAGGTCTCGCCTCCGCTCAGATCGCGGAGCACCCATGTTCCTCCGTTTTCCCGCCGGAGCAGGGCGTGCGTTCTGCGCACCGAGGGATTGTCCAGCACCGCGTCCGACGAGGATGAGCGTCCGATCAGGCATTCCTGAGCGAGCAGCTCGCGGCGCTCCTTTCCGGACAGCTCCAGCGCCGCGAGAGGCTCCGGAACGGTTCGGCGGCCAAGCAGAGAACGCGCGCAGCGCAGCAGTATCCACACCGCCAGAGCGGCGAGCAGATACAGCATACAGTCCGTAAAAGAAGCGCCCATGCGTTCCAATTGCCCTCTCCTTTACCGTCATACAAAGGCAGTATACCAAATTTCTTGCGATAAATAAAGCGCTTTGATATAATGAGAGCCACACGAATACGAAGGCAGGGCGATACGAACGATGGAAGGCAAATTCATTGTGATCGAGGGCCTGGACGGCTCCGGAAAAACGACGCAGATCCGCGCGCTGAGCCAAAGGCTGCGTGATATGGGGCGCTCTGTGGCCGAAACGGCCGAGCCCACCGCCTCCGCCACCGGCGGGCTGATCCGGGACGCCCTTTCCGGCCTTACGCCGCGTACCGGGGCCGAGATCGCCGCGCTGTTCATGGCAGACCGGATCTCGCACAACGTGCATCCCGTCAGCGGCATCAACGTTCTTCTCGCGCAGGGCCGCGACGTGATCTGCGACCGCTATTATTATTCCTCTCTGGCCTACCAGGGCGTCGTTTCCGATCCCGACTGGGTGTTTCACATCAACGTGGACTGCCCCGAGATCCGCAGGCCGGATCTGTGTGTGTTCCTGGACCTGGACGACGAAGCCTGCCTGCGCCGGATGGAAGCCGGCCGGGCTTACCGCGAGATCTATGAGAACGAGAACACTCTGCTGGCCGTGCGCCGGCGGTACTTTGATGCCTTTGAGCGTCTGAAGGACCGGGACCGCATCGTCCTCGTCAACGCCGACCGCACCCCCGGGGAAGTGGCAGAGGACGTCTTCGCCGCCGTGCGCGCCGTTCTGGAAGAATAAGATTGACAATCCCGCTTAGGGTATGCTATACTGCTCAAGCGGTCTGGAGAAGTACCCAAGTGGCCGAAGGGGCTCCCCTGCTAAGGGAGTAGGCGGTGTTGAGCCGCGCCCGGGTTCAAATCCCGGCTTCTCCGCCAAACAAAAGATCCCTGCCCTTACGGCAGGGGTCTTTTGTTTGGAAGTACTCGCACGGGGATTTGAACCCGAGGGCACTTGGCAAGGCTCCGGGTGAGCCTTGCAACCCGAGGCGGCCTGCCCCGCAGGGCAGGTCAAATCCCGGCTTCTCCGCCAAACACAAAACCCTGCAGTTTCAATAACTGCAGGGTTTTTCTCGTTTACCGCCCGCCGTCTTTACCGGCTTATTTCCGCGCTCCGGAGCGCTGCGTATACCAGCCGGGTCACGCTCTCGTCCAGCCGCTCCGCAGGCAGGATGCAGTGGCCCTCTCCGTGCAGCGCCTCGCGGATCTCCCGTCGGTCGTTGTCCGTACCGGGCATGACCAGGTCGTTCCCGGCGAGGATGCACTTTGCGGCAGAGGACCCGTGTCCGCCGTTGGTGGTGGTCCAGTCCGTCATGATGAAGCCGGCGAAGCCCCATTCTTCACGGGCGACGACGGTGCACAGATCGAAGCTGTTGGCCGCGTGCACGCTGTTGATCCGGTTATAGGAGGTCATGATCGATACGGGCCGGGCAGTCTTCACGGCGATCTCGAACCCCTTGAGGTAGATCTCGCGCAGCGCCCTCTCGGACAGGTTCGATGTGACGCCCATCCGGTTATCCTCCTGGTTGTTGCAGGCGAAATGCTTGATCGTCACGCCCGGGCCCGGCTCGGCCTGCACGCCGCGGGTGACGGCCGCCGCCGTCACGCCGGATACCGTCGGGTCCTCGGAGAAATACTCAAAGTTCCGCCCGCAAAGGGGATTCCGGTGGATGTTCATGCCCGGCGCCAGCCAGACCGGCACGCGAAATTCCTTCATCTCCGAGGCGATCACGGCGCCGACCTCCTCCAGCAGCTCCGTATCGAAGCTCTGCGCCAGCAGCGTTCCCACCGGGATCGCCGTGGCGTACTGCCGGCGGGACACGGCGCCCTTGTGGACAGCCAGCTTGCCGAAGAACCGGTTCTCCAGCGACTCGAATCGGTCCAGCCGATAGATCTCGCCGGTCGCGGGGTCGATCTCGTAGCGCTGCTGCAGCCGCAGGCCGGCAGGCCCGTCCGCCAGGACCATCCCCGGGATCCCGAGATCGGGAAAAGCCACCGTCTCGCCTGCGGCGCCGGGCACGTTGTTGGCCGCGCCGCCGATGCTGTCCGTGGCGTAAAAGCTCGGCGCGCCGACCGTCAGGAAGATCTTCTGCTCCTCTGTCAGCCGCGCAGTCAGCTCCCTGGCTCTCTTCATGAGTGTTTCATCGGCCGGGATCTCCGCCCTCCGGCGTTCGGACCGCTTCTCTGCCGTCGCCGCGGCCTCATCGACGGACACGCGCGCGGCCCCCTCGGACAAAGCCTTCAGCCTTTCGTTGTTGGCGGATATCCGCTCATCGGAGGGTTCGATCTCCGTCAGCGAGTCCAGCAGCGGGCACACGTTGCTCAGCTGCGAGACGCGCACGGTGCGGCTCAGGGTCAGCACCGCCGCGGCCCTTTCCCCCTCGGTTTCATCCGTCAGCAGGGTATAGTCTCCCTTCTCCAGCATCCACGCCGCCCGCCCCGTGCGGTAGGACGCCAAAGCGTAAAGGTCAAAGTGCAGCCGGAGCGTCTCCGACTCGCCCGGAGCCAGAAGCTTTGTTTTGGCAAAGGCGACCAGCCGGCGGTATTCTTTTTTCTGCTCCGCGTTCGGGCAGGCGGCGTACAGCAGCACCGCGTCCCGCCCGGCCGTTTTCCCGGTATTGCGCACGGTGAACGGCACGCTCACCTCCGTTCCGTCGGTCACGGGCAGGCCGGCTTCCCTCGAAAACCCGGTATAGGACAGTCCGTATCCGAAGGGATAGCGGGGCTTGACGCCGAAGGTGTCGAAATACCGGTAGCCCACATAGATGCCGTCGGTGTAAAACTCCTCCAGAAGGTTCCCGTCCCTGTGGGAAAACCGCGCGCTCGAGGGGTAATCGGAATAACTCCGCGCCCAGGTGTCCGTAAGGCGGCCGGAGGGGTCCACCCTGCCGGAGAGCACGTCCGCCGCGGCGTTACCGGCCTCGCAGCCGGGCTGTCCGATCAGCAGCAGCGCGGCCACGGGCAGCTCGTCCATGAAGCCGAGATCGATAATCCCGCCCACATTGAGCAGCACCGCCACGGGCTTCCCGCTGCCGCAGAGGATCCGGAGCTCCCGCTCCTCCTTTTCCGAGAGATAGTAATCCCCCGGGACCTCCCGGCGGTCCGCCGCCTCGCCGGAGGTCCGCGAGACCACATAGATCAGGGCATCCGCCTTTTCCGTATCTTCCGTCCGGATCGGCAGGTCGGGTTCCCTGAACGTCAGGCGCACATGAGCCTCATAGAGCTTCATGAAGTCTCTCTCGCCTCCGATGGAGTCGTAGATCCCGCGGATCCACCGCTCCCGGGCGTCGTCGTACGCCGCGTCATACTCGTCCAGCCAGCGCGTATTCACGATCTCATAGCCGGCCGCACGCAGACCCGCGTCCACGCTGACCGTGTCGCGGCTGTTCACGTCGCCGCTGCCCATGCCTCCCTTGATCGTGTGTCTCGCGCCGAGGCCGTACAGGCCCAGCCGCACTCCGGGCGCGAGAGGCAGAAGCCCGTCGTTCTCCAGCAATACCATGCCCTCGGCGGCAGCTCTGCGGGCGACGGCGCGCGAGGCTTTCTCCCGCTCACTGACGGTCTCGTCGCTCTGTCCGGGATAGAATCGGCTCATAATGGCTCCTCCGTTTCGCTTTTGTTTTTCCTTTATCATACCCGACGCCGCAAAAAAGCGCAACGCCGCGGCGGCGTACGGAACAGGAAAATCGGACGGATCTCCGGGAGATCCGTCCGATGCCGTACTTTATACTTTTTGTTCCGCCGCAAACGATGCGAGAGTGGTCTCGATCACCCGTTTCCTGCGGTAGAACACCAGCAGGATCGCCAGGCGCGTGAACTGATCCATGGCTATGCCGGCCCAGATCCACAGGATGCTTCCGTGCAGCACAAGCCCCGCGAGGCAGGCCACAGGCACCCGAACGAGCCACAGCCCCGCGGCGATCACGCACATGGGGACGCGTTTCCAGCCGGAGGAGCGCAGGAATCCGTTGAGGATATTGACATAGATCTGCGGGAACTGGGCAGGCGCCATGGCGAGGAGATAAAACCGTCCTATGGCGATGAGCTCCCGCTTGTCGGTGAGGATGCGCATGAGCTGCTCGGGCAGGAACAGCAAAATCAGCGCCGAGGCCGCCGCCACCGCCGTCCCCAGCCGGAACAGCTCCCGGAAATACGCCGTGTACAGCGGCCCGTTCCGGCTCCCCACGGCCATGGCCGAGAGCGTGGTGGAGGTCGTAACGAAAGCCATGCCCACCATGTAGCAGATGTTCTCCGCCTGGATCCCCAGCTGGTAAGCGGCGAAGCTTTCGGGGCCGTAGGGCGACAGGGCGCGGCTGAGCACGATCATCGCCGCGTTGAACAGCAGGCCCTCCAGGGCCGAGGGGATCCCGACCGTCAGCACCTCCCGAAGGACCGGACCACCGGGACCCGCGCCGGATGCGGCCGGATGCCTGATCCTCCGGGCTGCCGCCAGGAATACGAGTCCGGCGGCGTGGGCGGCCAGATACGCGTAAGCCGCGCCGCGGATGCCCATGGCCGGAACACCGAAGCCTCCGAAGATCAGCACCATTCCCAGCAGAATGTTCACCGCGTTGATCACGAGGCCCGCGTACATGGGGATACGGGTGTCGCCGTGGCCGTTGAAGCTGCCCACCAGCAGATGATGAGCGCAGGTCACGGGGATCACGAAACCCAGCGCGCGCATATACCATTCGGTGGCGTCGATCACCGCCCGGTCGCCGGTAAACGCCGAGATGAACACTCTCGGCATCGCCAGCACGAGGCCCATGAGAACGAAAGCGATGGGCAGGGAAAAGCGCAGAGTCCTGCGCAGCACCCGCGCGCAACGCTCCTCGTCTCCGGCGGCGTGGGCATATGCCGTGGACACCGTCACGCCAACGCCCATGCCCTTGAACAGCAGCATCAGCGTATTCACCAGCCGCACGGAGATGCTCTGAGCCGAGATGTCCATGGCCGAGAGCCGCCCCACCATAGCGGTGGTGACCAGAGCGGCGGAGAAAACGAGGATGTTCTCCAGAATGATCGGGCCGGCGATGGTCAGTATCTTTTTTCTTACAGACTGCATAAAAATACGCTTCCCGAAAACAGGTTACCCGCGGATGATAGCACGATTCGGGCATGTTTTCAATATACGCCGCGTGTTTTTCACTCTTGACCTGCCGGAGTCATCGGATATACAATCACTGTGATCCGTCGGCGGCGTACGCCTTGCCCGCAGGGAAAGAACGTACAGCGCACGCGTTCATTCCGGCCGCCCGTCAGAGACCCGGGGCGGGGATTTGAACGATCATACCCGGAGGAAACGCGGTTTTAACCGCAAAACCGCCCGCCGCAACCGCCGGTTGCGGTATTTCCAGGTGCGCTTTCTCGACGGAAACGGCTTTTTCGGGTACATTGGGCCCATCAAAAAGCTAAAGGAGCGATGAAAATGATCCTGGCTGACAAGATCATGGATCTGCGCAAAAAGAACGGATGGTCCCAGGAAGAGCTGGCGGAAAAGCTGGACGTGAGCCGCCAGTCCATTTCCAAGTGGGAGAGCGCGCAGTCGATCCCCGACATGGGAAGGATCCTTCGCCTGTCAGAGGTATTCGGCGTCACCACCGATTATTTATTAAAGGACGACATTGACCTGCCCGTCCCGGTGGAGTCGCCGGAGCCCGCTTTCGCCGGCCGGCCGGTGACGATGGAGGAAGCCAACGCTTTTCTTCGCGAGCGCAGCTTCGCCGCTCCGCGCATCGCTTTGGGCGTACTGCTGTGCGTACTCTCTCCGGCGGCGCTGATTCTGCTCAGTGCGGCGCAGGAGTACGGTTATATCTCTCTGAGTGAAAACCAGGCGGGCGGGATCGGGCTCGTGGCGCTCATCGCCCTTGTGAGCGCGGCGGTGGCCCTGTTTGTCGTCTGCGGCCAGCGCACGGCGCGCTTTGAGTATTTGGAAAACGAGCCCATCGACACCCTCTACGGAGTGAGCGGCATGGTGCGGGAGCGGCAGGAGCGCTATCGCGCCACCCATACCCGCCAGCTGACCTTGGGGATATTGCTGTGCATCTGCTCGGTACTGCCGCTGTTTGTGGCCATGAGCTTCGATGCCCCGGACTTTGTCCTGGCCGCGTCGCTCTCGCTTTTGCTGGCGGTGGCCTCGGTCGGTGTGCTGCTGCTGGTACATACGTCCATTCTCTGGGGCGCCTGCCAGATCCTTCTGGAGGAGGGCGACTACAGCCGCGAGAATAAAATTGAGAGCAGCCGCTACGGCTATGTCAGCCAGATCTACTGGGGGCTGGTGACGGCCGGGTTCCTGGCGTGGAGCTTTGCCACCAACGGCTGGCAGCGCACCTGGATCGTATGGCCCGTGGCGGGGGTAGCTTACGGCGCCGTGATCGGCATCGTAAAGGCCCTTCGCCGCCGCGACGGATGATGGACAAACGCCGCGGGGCGTGTTATGATGGCGAAAAAGCAAAGGAGCCGCGATATGGAAATCGAGAAAAACCTTCGTCACGGCATTACGCCCAAGGCTCGGACGCGGGCAGTGGCCCAGTATATCATCGCCCACAACGACAAGCACATCGACGAACTGGCCGAGCTTACGGACGGTCTGGACAAAACCGCCTCCAAGCTGCTGCTCGACGCCATCGGCAGCTACGAGGTAGGCAACACCCTGCTCAAGCAGCTTCTGGATCACCTTGACCAGACATGAGAGCACCTGCTCTCAGCTCATCCCGAATATACAGCCGCCCGGCACCTCTTCGGTGCCGGGCGGCTGTCCGCTGTTCGGTCTCTATATATAACCCTTGACTCGGAGGAAATGGCGGATCTCCTCATAAATGAATCTCTCGTCCCCTCCGATACTTCTCTCGTACAGTTCGCGAAGCTCCCGATAGTTTTCCAGACAGTTGTCCCAATGCCGGCGCTCGGACGCGCTCAGGTTCCCCGGTTCGACGTTGAAGTCCGACCGGAGCGTCTCCATAAGCCGGGACGTCAGCTTCTCCTGCCCGGCAAGATTCAAGTGCGATTCGTTATAGTAGTCCTCCCGGCGAATGCCGAGATCCTCCTGACACTCCTGCAGATCCAGACAGGGAAACCCCCTTTCCGTCAGATACTCCTTTACCGTCAGGAACCTGCGATAGGCTTTCACTTCCCTTTCGGAGGAAAGGTGGTGCGGGAAGCGGGCAAACACCACCGGGACTCTGTTCTCGGCGCAGTAATCCGCGAATTCCCTCAGATACTCCCACACCCGCTCGCCGCACAGGTCCAGTTTTTCCCCGCTCCCCGGCAGAGGAAAGGGGTCCGGCGCGTCCAGCAGGACAGGCTTTGTGAGATAGCCTTTGAAAAGAGAGTATCCCCTGAAGCGGATCATGGGCCACGAGACAAGATAGTTTGTCCACTCGCGGGTCTGCTCCCACATCGTGTGGAATTTGATGAACGGGAAGAGATACGAGGCGCGGTCCTCCTCCAGCGGCAGTTGAGAAAGGGTCTCCGTTTTGCGGAGGGACAGCCGGGTCGCGTCAAGATACACCCGGAGCGTGGGCTCCTTCAGGAGATCCTTTTCCGAGCCGATCAGAAAGCCGTTGACCTCCACGACCACCGCCTGCGGCGACTGACGCGAAAGGATCTCTTTAAGCTGCGGGAGATAGAGCGAGGGGAGATTGGAGTCGATGCTGTACTGATATCCGGTCAGACCTGTCTGTCCGTAGGCATATACGGAGCATACGTCCGCGGATACCTCGCTGGAACCGAGAAACACGACGTCCAGCGAGTCGCGCGGCTCCAGGTAAAAACCGCGGATCGCGAAATAATTGCGGTCGTCCCGGCCGAAGCAGGCCGTGACCAGCCACAGGGCAAGGATCATCGCGACGGCTCGCAGCGTCCTTTTCGCATAGGTTTTTTTCATAGTTTCGTCCTTGTTAAAACTGCATGTAGACAAAGGCGCCCGAATCATAGCCCGGCCCGTAGACGCCAAATACCATTGTGCAGGCTATGCACAGGAACAGCAGCAGCCAGGAGAGCGCCGGGCGTTTTTCCAGGCGCAGGCGCAGGCTCTCTTCGGGGCGGCGTTCCTGAGCGGCGCTCACGGCGAGCATCACCGCCGCGCCGAAAGCAAGAGCTCCCATCTGCTTGGGAGACACTCCGCACGAGAGGATCTGCTCCGTTCCTGCCTTGAAATGCAGGTCCGTCACCGAACGGCGCATCATGTCCACCGCTCCGCCGAAACTCGGCGCGATGTCGAAATAGTATCCGACCAGGACGATAAAAAAGGTCCTGACCATCTGAAACAGGATGAACAGACGGGATTCCGCGCGGATGCGCAGCGCGGACCGCAGTTTTTCATACTCCGGTGCCAGCAGCACGGACAGCATGATGATCCCGCCGTTCCACAGGCCGAATCCGACATACTTCAGGTTCGCCCCGTGCCAGATACCGACCAGCAGGAAAACGATCAGCGACGCCAGTGCCGTCGGAAAGACCTTGGCCGTATGCAGCCGCGCCGGCGACGGCTCCGGTTTTGCCGAGCGGATGCTCCGCCCCATCCGGAGGAACGCTTTCGACGTCGTCAGCGAGTAGAACACGTAGTTCCTCATCCACGCGCCCAGGGAGATGTGCCACCGGCGCCAGTACTCGCTGATGGACCGGGAGAAATACGGCCTCCGGAAGTTTTCGGCCAGCTCTATGCCCAGGATCTGCGCGATGCCGCGGGAGATGTCGATCCCTCCGGAGAAATCGGCGTAGATCTGCAGCGCGTACAGGACCGCCGCCATGAGGATCGCTGAGCCGTCGTAATCCGCGTAGGCGGAGGTCACCGCACCGATCACGATGACGGCCCGGTCGGCGATCACCAGCTTTTTGAAATATCCCCACGCCGCCAGCTGCAGTCCGCGCCGGGCTCTGTCATAATCGAAGGGGCGGGCTTCAAACAGCTGCGGAGAGAGCTGCGCGTAATCTCCGATCGGCCCCTGTACGATCTGCGGGAAAAAAGACACGAACAGCGCCGTCTTTCCCGGATTCCGTTCCGCCGGGTATTTTCCCCGGTAGACATCGATCAGATAGCCCATGGCCTGAAACGTATAAAACGAGATCCCCAGCGGGAGCAGCAGGCGCAGCGTCGGAGCGGAGAATCCCCACAGGCACAGATGCTCCGCGAAAAGGTTATAGTATTTCAGAAAGGCGAGGACGCCGAAGTTCAGCACCAGGATGGCCGTCAGGACACGCCTTTTTTTCTTCTTGGCCTCGTTTCTGACCGCTTTCCGCTCTTCCCGGGACCACTCGCTTTTGTGCGCCTCCACCTCTGCCTCGGCCGCGGCTCCCATGCGGTCCATCCACAAGGCCCCCAGCCATGTCGTCAGCGTCGTCACGAGCATCAGGTATCCGAATCCGAGCCCCGTGAAGAAATAGAAGACATAGCTGGCAGCCAGCAATACTGTCCAGCGGAGCTTTTTCAGCGGAAACAGATAGTAGGCGAGAACGGACGCCGCCGTGAAAAGCGGGAAGGTCAACGATACATAGCTCAAGCCGGCTGACCTTCTTTCCGTTCCCCGTTGAATCCGTCCGCGTCGATACGGTCCCTGACCCGGCGCAGCCGCCCGTTTTCGTCCAGCAGCCATATCTGCGGAAGATCCCGGCTGAGGAACAGCGCCATCCCCTCAAAGGCGGAATAGGCGCCCACGCGATGGAAGGCCAGCGTGTCGCCGACGCGAAGCCCTCTGAGCGGTACGTTTCTGGCCAGCACGTCCGCCGTCGTGCACAGGCTGCCGCAGAGCGTCCAAAGCCGCTCTTCCCCGTCCGGAGCGCCGAGGCGGGTGATCACGGGGATCTGCATGCCCTGGAGCTGCCCGTCGTATCTGAGCTGGTGCAGGCCTCCGTCCAGAATGGCGTAGGACACGCCCTCGTTGACCTTGACGTCGCAGACCGTCGTGAAATAGGTCCCGCAGGGCGCCGCGAAAAACCGTCCCATCTCCACCGTGAGAGGGAATCGCTCACTCAGAGCGCGAATCGCGGGCGCGGCGGCGTTCAGCCGCTCCGCCTCGGCGCCGTCGGCATCCGGGGAAAAATAGTCCGCGGCCAGTCCGGTACCGTACTCCAGCCATTCCGTGCGGTATCCGTACTCTTCGCGGAGGCTGTCGCAGAAGGCCGCGAGCATTGCGGTCTCCTTCTCGATCACGGAGAGCTTGCGTTTCTGCGTTCCGGAAAAATAGTGCAGGCCCGCGATGTGGACCTCCGGATGAAGAGCGCGCCCCGCGATCAGCGAGCGCACCTCCGAGGCGTCCATTCCGAACTGGCTGCCCGCCGTCAGGCGGAGGAGGACGCGAAGGTTCCTGCCCGAACGCAGAGCCTCCGCGCAAATCATCTCGTACTGCCGGGGGCTTTCCGCGGTCAGAACGCCCACCCCGTCCGATACGGCCCGGGCTATATCCTCCGGGCCTTTGTTCACGCCGGAGTATACGACCTTCTCCATATCCGTTCCGGCGCGTTCGCATACTTTGAGCTCCCCGGGACTGCATACCTCGATCCGGTCAAACTCGCCGGGGAGCATACCCAGAAGGAACGGATTGGCCTTTACGGAAAAGCACAGGCCGACGCCGGGCCCGAAGGCGCCGCGGACCAGCCGCGCACGCTCAGCGAAGGCGGCGCCGTCGAAGCAGTAGGCCGGGGTCGATACCGCGCCGGCTATCGATCCGAGATCCATCTCACTCGTCCAGCTTCCGCCGGATCAGATCCCAGATCGCGCCGGCGGAATTGAAGTTTTCCGGGATCAGGTCCACCGGAGTGATCTCCACGTCGAACACGCTGTCGATCTCGCCGACAAGGGATACGATGTCAAAGGATTGGAGGATCTCATCCGTCACGAGAGCGGTCTCGTTTTCAAAGTCCACGTCGGGCCGCAGATTCTCAAGGATCTCCATCAGTTCTTCCATGTTTTGGTCTCCTTTTATTTATAACAGTGAATTGATCGTCTGCATATCGGTCTTCCCGTTGGGAAGCCGGGGAAGGGCATCCACGCGCACGACTTTGCGCGGCATCATGAACAGCGGCAGCCGCTCGCGAAAGGCGAGCTGTATCTCCTTTTCCTTCGCCTCTCCGGCATAGACCAGAGAGATCTTCTCGTTTTTGTATATCGCGCAGCACTCTGCCACGCCCGGCAGGCTCATGGCCGTGACCTCGATCTCCCCCAGTTCGACCCGGTGGCCCTGATGCTTGATCTGCCGGTCGTTGCGGCCGTGGAATTCCAGCAGTCCGTCCTCACGCACTCTTCCGATATCCCCGGTCCTGTAGATCCGTTCGAGGTACCGGTCGTTGAGCGGATTCTGCATAAAGGAGAGAGCCGTGCGCTCCGGGTCCCCGTAGTAGCCCAGCGCCAGGCCGGGTCCGGACACGCATATCTCTCCGAGCTCCCCGTCGGGGACGGCCTTCCCCTCCGGGGAGAGCAGGAATACGGAGTAATTGTCGTAGGGCACGCCGATGGGAAGCACGTCCGTCTCCTCCACGGGCCCCTCCACCTCGTAATAGGTGCACGACGCCGTCGTCTCCGTGGGCCCGTACTGGTTGATGAACCTCACGCCGGGCAGGGCGTCCTGCCAGACGCGCAGATACTTGCACGGCATGACCGAGCCGGAAAACAGCACCGTTTTCAGATGCTCCGGCCGCGCGTAATCGAAGGCGCGCAGCCGCGCGGGCAGTTCCAGCCCCGACACGCTCCAGCAGAGCACGGTCACCTTCTCCTCGTTGAGCGTCCGGAACAGGTCCACAGGCATGGCGAACTGATTCTTCGGCAGGATCACCGTTGACGCCCCGGTCTTCAGCGGAAGATAGATGTCCCGGACCGCGGCGATATAGTCCAGAGGCGACTGATTGCCCAGCACATCCTCTTCCGTCAGGCGCAGCACCTTTGCCACGGCGTCGATGTAGTTCATCAGCGCCCGATGGGAAGTGACCACTCCCTTGGGTGTTCCGGAGGAGCCCGAGGTGAAAATCGTATAAAGCGGGATATCCTCGTTCAGATGCTCCGTGGCGCGGCGAACCGCGTCCGGACGCCTCGGCGTCTCCAGCAGTTCCTCCAGCACGTATATCTGTCCGTGGAAATCCAGCGCCCGCGCCGCCTCCAGGTTGGCGCGGTCCGCGATCATGTGCTCCGGGCGCGCCACCGACAGGATACTGTTGAGCCGGCTCACGGGCAGAGAGGCGTCCATCGGAATATAAAAACATCCGGCCATCGCCGTTCCCAGAAAAGCCACCGGGGTCAGCACGTGGCGTCCGGACATCACAACGACTCCGGTGCGGGGCTTCGTGTGCCCGACCAGAAAGCTTGCCGCCGCCAGAGCCAGGTCCGCGACCTGCGCGAAGGTCAGGGAGCGTTCCCCGTCGGAATAAACGGTTTTGTCCCTGTGTACGCCCAGCGTCTGTCTGAGATAATCAAGAGGTGATGTAAACACGGTCTTGTCCTCCCGGGTCGGATGAAGGCTGCGAAAGCAGCCGATTCGTATTAGGTATTATAATGTATTCCCGCCGACAACTCAAGACGGAATCGGAAGAGAGCTTTATCTGTCCTCCGTCTCCCCCGAGCGCGCGTTTTTCTCCACCCATTCTCTCACGAACTCGGCAAAGCGGCGGGTCGCGGGTCCGGCCCGGTCACCGGCAGGCACCGCCAGAGCCAGCATCCGGCTGGCCGGAGGGTCCAGCGGGCGGGCCGCTATACCGTTCCGGTGGCCCTGCAGCAAAAGCTCCGGCATGATGCTCACGCCTAGCCCCTGCTCCACCATGGCGATGATGGCGTAGTCGTCCTTTGTGGTGAAGCGTACGTTGGGCTTCACCTCCGCCGCCTCCAGCGCGCGCCGGGCGTCGTCGTCCGAGGTCTCCAGCAGGCTGATGAACGGCTCGCGCGCCACATCCCGCACCCGGCAGATCTCTTCCGCGGCCAGAGGGTGGCCCTTGGGCAGCACCGCCAGCAGTCGGTCCTCCTTCAGCGGCACGCACTCGCATTTGAGCGACGTGGGCAGCGTGACGAAGCCCACGTCCGCGCTTCCGTCGGTAAGCCATCGGTCCACGTCGTGATAGTCGCCGTTGAACAGCCGGAAATCCACTTTGGGATACAGCGCCTGGAACTCCTGCATCATTCCCGGCAGCCAGTGCACCGCCACGCTGGTAAAGGTGGCCACGCGCACCGTCCCCGCGGCCAGGCCGCGGAGGTCCGCGGCGGTCTGGTCCAGGCGTTCCTGCGCGCGCACCGTCTCCCGGATAAACGGCATCAGCCTTTCCCCTTCCGGTGTCAGACGCGTTCCCACCCTGCTTCGGCGCAGCAGAGGAAAGCCCAGCTCCTCCTCCAGTCCGGCCAGGATATGGCTCACGCCCGACTGGGTCAGCCCCAGTTCCTCCGCCGCTTTTGTCAGAGATGAGAGCTCCACAATTTTCTCGAACACTTCCAGTTTTTTCGTTTCCATACAAAAAACCTCTTGCATTTTTGGAAAACATGCTGTAAGATACGGCCATATTAATTATGATTTTTAATGTTACACATTATATTTTGTAATGTGTCATATGTCAAGGGGGAGGAAAAATGAATATTTCGGAACTGATCATGTTCGTGCTGTACATTCTGCTGATGCTGGGCATCGGCATCTATTTCTTCACAAAAAGCAAGAGCACGGGCGAAAAGGACTACTTCCTCGGCGGTCGTCAGATGGGCGCCTGGGTCTCGGGCCTGTCTGCCGGCGCCTCGGACATGAGCGCCTGGGTGCTGATGGGTCTGCCCGCCTCCGTCTACGCGGCGGGCCTGGGCAAAACATGGATCGCCATCGGCCTGTTCATCGGCTACGCGCTCAGCTGGATCCTCGTGGCTCCCCGGCTGCGCTCGTTCTCGGTGGTCTGCGGCGACTCGATCACCATCCCTCAGTACCTGACCAACCGCTTCCTGTCCAAAAACCGCAGTCTGCAGGTGATCAGCGCGGTGATCTTCCTGGTGGCCTATACCGTCTACGCGGCCAGCAGCATCAAGGCCTGCGGCACGCTGTTCCACACGGTGCTCGGAGTGGATCCGCGCCCGGCCATGTATTTCGCGGCGATCATCATCATAGGCTACACTTTCCTCGGCGGTTTCAACGCCGTGTGCTGGACCGACTTCTTCCAGGGGATGCTGATGCTCGGCGCGCTGCTGGTGGTGCCCATTGTGGCCTCGCTGATTCTCGGCGGAAATAACGCCTCCGCCGTCCCCGCGGGTTATTTCACGCTCTTCACCAACGCGCAGGACGTGATCTCCGGCCTGGGCTGGGGTCTCGGATACTTCGGCATGCCGCACATCATCATCCGCTTCATGTCCATCAGATCCCAGAAGGAACTGAAGAAAGCCTCCCGCATCGGTATCGGCTGGAACTTCCTGATCCTCGGCTTCTCGGTGCTGGTCGGCGTCGTGGGCCGGCAGGTGATGGGCGACGACATCGACGGCAGCATCGTGTTCATCACGATGGTCCGCACGATCTTCTCCGGCCCGGTCCTGGGTCTGGTCTCCGGCCTGCTGCTCAGCGCGATCCTCGCGGGCGCCATGAGCACGGCCGACTCTCAGCTGCTCTCGGCTTCCAGCGCCTTTGCCAGCGATGTTTACAAGCCCCTCATCCGTAAAGGTCAGGCCTCCGACCGCGAGATGCTCTGGGCCGGCCGCTGGGTGGTGCTGGCCATCGCGGCCGCGGCGCTGATGATCGCATCCGATCCGAACAGCGGCACGATCATGGGCCTGGTCGAGAACGCATGGGGTCTGTTCGGCGCGTCCTTCGCTCCGGTCATTCTGATGAGCCTCCACTGGAAAAGGATGACCTTCGCCGGAGCCGCGGCGGGCATAGTGGCAGGCGCCGTTGTGGATGTGTGCTGGCTGATGTTCCTGTCCTCCACGGGCATCTACGAGATCGTCCCCGGCTTCTTCGCGGGCCTGATCGTCTGCGTCGCGGTGTCTCTGTGCGGCGCGAAAAACGCCAATGTGGAAAAGCTCTTCGACAAATGCGTCGCCTTCGACGACTGACATAAAGCGCGGGCATTCTCCGCAAAAGCCGGAGAATGCCCGCTTCAGGGAAGTATGAATACTGAATGCCTAAGAAATAATAATTACAGTGTCCTGAGGACGTATTTAAACCTCCTCGAAGCGGAATCTCAATTATTCTCTATTCATTATTCTCTATTCTCTGTTCATTTGGATAAAACGAACGGGAACCGCTTTATCGGTTCCCGTTCGTTTTATCTCATAAACCCTCTGATCAGCCGCAGCAGCTCGTCGTACTCCTCGCAGGCGGGGATGTCCGGGTTGGCCGCGCGTATGGCGTCCGTGGAGCGAAAGAGCGCTCCTCCTCGGCCGGCGCGGATCATGTCCAGATCGTTGTAGCTGTCGCCGGCGGCGATCGTGTCGTAGCCGATGGAACGGAACGCCTTCACCGAACTGAGCTTGGTGTTTTCGCAGCGCATATGATAATCCGTGATGGTCCCGTCCGGGGCCACGATCAGCTCGTTGCACAGGATGGTCGGCCACCCCAGCTTTTTCATCAGCGGCGCGGCGAACTGAGTGAAGGTGTCGCTGAGGATCACGGCCTGGGTGAACGACCGCAGTTCGTCGAGGAACTCTTTGGCCCCGGGCAGCGGGTCGATCCCGGAGATGACCTCCCGGATCTCCTTCAGGCCGAGTCCGTGCTCCTTCAGGATATCGAGCCTCCAGCGCATCAGCTTGTCGTAATCCGGCTCGTCCCTGGTGGTGCGACTCAGCTCGGGAATGCCGCTCTTTTTGGAAAACTCGATCCATATCTCCGGAGTCAGAACACCCTCCAGATCCAGGCAGACGATAAACACAGCCGCTCTCTCCTTCCCCGATCCGCCCGCGGGCGGACGCGCGATAATACACCATACAATAATCCTTTTACACCGTTTGTCAAGCTTCTTTCTCCTCGGGAACGCCCTTCGCGGGCCGTGCACTTGACGGAACGGCGCGTACTGTGATATCTTATCTGAAATATATTATAATAATAGTAAAGAATACTTTTTCGGAGTTGATGACCTTTCATGGACGGCGACAGTTGGCTGTCTTGGTTCCTGCTTTTGATCCTTCTGGCCGCGGCGGCTTATTTCGCCCTGGCCGAATCGGCAATGACCAATGTGAGCCGCATACGTCTGCGCATGCGGCTGGACCGGGGAGAAGCGAAGGCGGAGAGGGCGCTTTTCCTTCAGGACAATTTCAATAAGGCGATCTCCACGATCCTGATCGGCACGAATATCGTACACATCACCGCGGCCACTCTGACCACGGTGATGGTCACGCGCACCTGGGGCAGCCGCTACGTGGCTCTGGGCACCGCCGCGTGCACGCTGGCCGTATTCTTTGCCGGGGAGATGCTGCCCAAAAACTTCGGCAAACGTTACAGCGAACGCGCTTCCATGGCGACGGCGCGGTCACTGTGCTTTTTTATGCGCCTGTTCGCGCCGCTGGCCTCTCTGCTGGAGTCGGCCAGCCGCCTCTTTGCCCGTCTCTTCCCCTCTGAGGGTGAGGTGAGCGTCACCGCGGACGAGCTCCACGACATCATAGAGAACATGACCGACGAGGGCGAGCTGGACACCGAGCGCGGTGAGCTGGTGCAGTCCGCGCTGGAATTCGGCGAGGTGACGGCCGAGCAGGTGCTCACGCCGCGGGTGGACCTGACCGCTTTGGACGTGGACGATCCCCCCGAGGTGATCTTCGACGCTGTCCGTTCCTCCCGTCACAGCCGTCTGCCCGTTTTTGAGGGCAGCATCGACAACATCATCGGCATCCTTCAGATCCGCAGATACATCCGCTCTTATCTCAAAAGCGGCGTTCATCCCGAGCTCCGTCCTCTGCTGGACGAGCCCTGCTTCGTGCATCTTTCCGCCTCGGTGGACGAGCTCCTTGAGGAGCTCAGCCGCCGCAAGCTCAACCTGGCCGTGGTCACGGACAATTACGGCGGCACCGCCGGTATCGTCACCGTGGAGGACATCCTCGAGGAGCTGGTGGGCGAGATCTACGACGAGGAGGATGTGGCCGAGGAGGAGATCCGCTCTCTGAGCCCCGGCTGCTGGGAGGTCAGCGCCGACACGGAGGTCGAGGAGCTGCTCGATACGCTGGACGTCACCGATCCCGAGGATACCGAATGGGAGCACAAGCCTCTGAGCGAGTGGGTGTACGAGCACTTCGACCTGATCCCCGCGGAGGGCGACAGCTTTGAGTGGAACGGCCTTCGCGTTACCGTTACGGGCCTGCTCGGGCGGCGTATCCGCACTGTGCGCGTGGAGAAGATCGTCCCAGCGCCGACGGAAGGGGGTGCGGATTCATGACCGTACAGATCGTGTTCGTGATCGCGCTTCTGATAGGCTCGGCTCTGTTTTCCGCCTCCGAGATGGCTCTGTCGTCGGCCAACCGCATGCGTCTTGCGGCCGCCGCCGAAGAAGGCAGCCGCGCCGCCGCGTGGGCCGTGGATCTGCTGGACCGGTACGAGGACACTCTCTCCACCATCCTGATCGGCAACAACCTGTGCAATATCGGCGCGGACTCGCTGGTAACGGCGCTGGCCATGAGCCTGCTGGGAGTGCGCTACAACGCGCTGTCCTCCCTGATCGTCACCGTGTGCGTTACGCTTGTCGTGCTTCTTTTCTGCGAGAGCGCTCCGAAGATCATCGCCAAGAAAAACGCCAACCGCCTGGCCACCGGCCTGAGCGGCTTCCTGCAGGCGCTGGGACTGCTGCTCTCGCCGCTGATTTTTCTGCTGCGGCATCTGGTGCGTCTGATCACGGCGCCGTTCCCCGGCGAGCAGGCGGCCGACCCCGAGGCGGAAGCCGCGGCGGAGCTCCAATCCATCATCGAGACCGTTGAGGACGAGGGCGTGATCGACTCCGACCGCAGCGAGCTGCTGCTCTCGGCGCTCGATTTCTCACAGGGCAGCGTGATGGACGTGATGACCGCCCGCGTGGACGTGGACGCCCTGAGCGTACACGACGACTGGCGCGAGCTGCTGCTCAACCGGCCGGAGCCTCCCTTCTCACGCGTGCCGGTATACGACGACGGCATCGACGATATCGTGGGCGTGCTCTATCTGAACCGCTTTTTCCGCGCCCTGCTGGACGATCCCGGCGCGGACATCCGGGATTACCTGATGGAGCCGCTGTATCTATACAAAACCACCAAGCTCCCCGACGCTCTCAGCCGCTTCCGCCGCAGCCAGCAGCATCTGGCCATAGTCACCGACGAATACGGCGGCATGCTGGGTGTGGTTACGCTCGAGGATGTCCTTGAGCAGATCGTGGGCGACATCTGGGACGAGACCGACGAGGTGGAGGACGAGATCGTCACTCTTCCCGACGGAGCTTGGGAGGTGGACGGCGACCTGCCCATCGCCGACTTTGCCGAGCTCGCCGGAGTACCGGAGGACTCGCTGACCACCGACAGCGCCACCGCCGGAGGATGGACCATAGAAAAATTCGGAGCTTTTCCCCGCCCCGGCGACACCTTCGTCGCCGACGGGCTGACCGTAAAGGTCCTTGCCATGGATGAGGACGGGCTCCGCGTGGAACGGATCCTGGTGCGCCGCGAGGCGGCCGCCGGATCGTAACGGAGGACAGACCCATACAGGATATTTCTATCAAAAGAGAGCGGGCCGTTCTGGCCGGACTGAGCGCCGCGGGCATGGATCCCGACGAGCGCTCCACGGAGCTTTCCATGGAGGAGCTGGCCGCTCTGGCGGACACCGCCGGCGCGGACACAGTCGCCATGGTGCTCCAGTCCCGGCAGGCTCCCGATCCGCGGTGCTTTCTCGGCGCCGGCAAGCTCCGGGAGATCCGCGAGATCGCAGAGGCGCAGGAGTGCGACCTGGCCGTCATCGACAACGAGCTCTCCCCCTCCCAGGCCCGCGCCATGGAGGAGGAGCTGGGGATCCGCGTTCTGGACAGGAGCGGGCTGATCCTGGATATTTTCGCGCAGCGCGCCCGCACCCGCGAGGGCCGGCTGCAGGTGGAACTGGCTCAGTATGAGTATCTTCTGCCCCGCCTCACCGGCATGTGGACCCACCTGAAGCGCCAGGCCGGCACCAGCGCCCCCATCGGTACCCGCGGTCCCGGTGAGACGCAACTGGAGACGGACCGCCGCCACATCCGCCGCAAAATACAGAAGCTCACCCGGGACCTGGAGCAGGTGCGCCGCGTGCGCTCCACACAGCGCCGCCTCCGCGAGAAAAACGCGATGCCCATGGTCGCTCTGGTGGGTTATACCAACGCCGGAAAGTCCACGGTGCTCAACCGCCTCACCCGCTCGGACATTCCCGCCAATGACCGGTTGTTCGACACGCTGGACACCACCACCCGCCGTCTGTGGCTCCCCGAGCTCGGCCGGGAGGTCCTTCTGAGCGACACGGTCGGCTTCATCCGCAAGCTCCCCACCCATCTGATCGAGGCCTTCAAGGCCACCCTGGAGGAGCTGAAATACGCGGATCTTCTGCTGCATGTGATCGACGTCTCCGCTCCGGACTGGGCCGAACAGGCCGGTGTGACCGACGCGCTGATCCGCTCTCTCGGAGCCGAGCGCACGCCGGTGCTGCGCGTATACAACAAATGCGACGCCCTCCCTCCGCTCACGGAGCTGCCCCGGGACCGGGGCGGTGTGTGCATATCGGCGAAAACCGGCGAGGGTACGGACGACCTGCTTGAGAGGATCACAAAGGAGCTGATGACGTGAGCGGCTACCTCACCGCCGCCGGATACGGCGAGGCGGAGATCGAAGACAAGCGGAGCCGCTTTCTCGCCCACGTCCGCCCGGTCTCGAGCGAGACGGAGGCGAAGGCCTTCCTCGAGGCTGTCCGGGCAAAATACCCCGACGCGACCCACCACGTGTACGCTTACCTCCTGCGGGAGGGGAACATCCTGCGCTGGTCCGACGACGGAGAACCCGGCGGAACTTCCGGGCAGCCCACGCTGAACGTACTGCAGGGCGCGGGGCTCACAGACGTGATCTGCGTCACGGCGCGGTATTTCGGCGGGACGCTCCTGGGCTCGGGAGGACTGGTACGCGCCTATTCCTCCGCCGCCCGCGCCGCGCTGAACGCCGCGGGTACCGCGCGCATGACCCTTTGGCGGGAAGGCGCTTTTCGCTGCTCCTACGCCCGCTATGAGCGGCTGTGCCGGTTGCTGACCGATCGCGGCGCGCGGGTGGAGGAGAGTTCCTTCGGCGAGGCTGTGGAGGTCCGCTTCACGGCGCCGCAGCCCCAGTGCGAAGCCATCTGTGACGCGATCCGCGAATTCACCTCCGGCGATGTCGAGCCTGTCTACGGAAACAGCGTATACCGGCCCGAGTCCGTATAAAACACAGGAAAGGGTGCACAACGAAATGAACACACGCAAACCGAACGGACGCGCGCTCGCGGTCCGGGTCTTTTCTCTGCTCGCGGTGCTCCTGTCCCTCTTCTGCTTCAGTGCCTTCGCGCTGCGCGACAGCGAACCGGAATCGGAAAAGGAAAATCCGCCCGCGGCGGAGCCTGCGCCTACGCCCTCGCCCGAGACGGAGACGGAGGAGCCCCCGGCCGAGACGGAGTCGCCGAAGGAGCTTCAGCCCACCCCGGAGCCGACGGCGGAGCCCAAACCCACGTTCGAGCATCTCAATTACCAAAAAACACATTTCAACGACGCCTGGATCTACCGATATCCGGGCAGCGACCGGCTGGTCGTGTGGTTCACGGGCGGGGGTCACAAGCCCACCTCCGACAAAAGCCTGGGCGAACTCCTGCGAAAGGGAAAGCTCAAGCCCAAATGCAACGTCCTGTGCCCTCTTACGGGCGGCAGCGGTCCCTCGCCGAAGGAAATGCGCGAGCTGATCGAGTACGCCTGTCCGGAGGCGAAGCACCTGAGCATCGTGGGCTACTCCCTCGGCTCCGACCGGGCGGCGAATCTTGTAAGCAAAGCGCCGGCCATGTTTGAGCGCGTGTGTCTGATCGCCAATTACAATCAGAAGCTGGACAAGAAGGCCGGCGAGCTCAATTCGGATGTCGTTATCCTTATCGGCTATTATACCGACAACAATTATCTTCCCTACAAGATCCAGCTCAGATACGACCGTGTCGCGCTTTACCAGGTCAAGCCCTACAGGCACGAGATCGGCGAGCAGATCTGGCAGGACAAGCGTTTCGACGTCCTCGGCTGGCTTTCCGGGGAGACGGACGAGATCTTTGTCGGAGATCCCTCTCTTCTCAAGGCGGACGGCGTCAGAAGCTGGATCGTCAGAAAGGCCTCCTGACGGAAGCCGCCGAAAAAGAAAGACCGGATCGCGCGTAAAGCGTGATCCGGTCATTCTTTTTCTTCCGGGCTTTTTCTGAACAGGGTCAGCGCCATATAGAGTACGGCGCATACGCAGATGAAGCAGTCGGCCACATTGAACACGGCAAAGCGCATGAACTCCAGCTCCAGCATGTCCGTCACATAGCCGTAAACGGCGCGGTCTATGCCGTTGGAAAGCGCTCCTCCCATGGCCAGCACCGCCAGCCACCGCTCCCAGGAGGCGGTCAGCTTTCCGGTACATAACGCCCAAAGCACCAGCGCGCAGAACACGCCCAGCAGCGCCACGAAAGCCCATCGGCCTCCCTGAAGCATGCCGAAGGCTACGCCCTCGTTGCGGATGTGGCTCAGATGGACCACACCGGGGATCAGGGGGATCTCCTCCGACGCGGAGGGATCGAGCGGGATATGGGCCCGGACCCACACCTTGGTCAGCCGGTCGAGCGCGATCACCGCGGCCGCGGCGAGAACGTAGAGCCCGGCGGGGCTTTTTTTCGGTTTACTGTCCATGTCGATTTCCTTCAGATAACGCAGGGGCTGTCCGCGTGCGGCGAACAGCCCCTTATCGATAAGCCGATGATCCTTACTTCTTGTCGACGGCTTCCTTCAGGGCCTTGCCGGCCTTGAACTGAGGCACGCGGGACGCGGGGATCTCGATCTCTTCCTTGGTCTTGGGATTGCGGCCCATGCGGGTGCCGCGCTCTTTGATATCAAAAACGCCGAAGCCGACCAGCTGAACCTTCTCGCCCGCGGTAAGAGTCGCGGTGATGGTATCCAGAGCGGCGTTGACAGCCTTCTCGCTGTCCTTCTTGGAGAGGCCGGCCTTGGCGGCAACTTCCGAAATGAGTTCTGCTTTGTTCATGGGAATCCTCCTAATTTGTTTACTTCTTGTGTATTTTTTGTTTTATAGGAAACCGCCCGAAAGCCGGCGGTGTCGCTATCTGTTTTGTTCCGCGTCCAGTACGCGGTGGATCCGCTCCTCACACTCGGCGTGCAGCGCCTCCTCCGGATCCGTTTTCGTGAGCCGGGCCGCCTCCACAGCGGCAAAAAGGAGCTCGCCCAGTGTTTTGCGGACAGGATCGCTCTCGCCCGCCTGCACGGCTTGGGAGAACCGTTCCGCGGCGTTTTTCAGATCGCTCAGCGCCTCCGCGGCCGTCGGCCCGGCGCCGGCTTTTTTCTGCACCTTCTCGGCGCGCCAGAGCGCCGGCAGCGTGCGGCACACGGCGTCCATTGCCTCGCCCGGAGTCCTCTGGTGCTTCTCGGCGCGTTTCTGCTCTTCCCACACCTGCAGCGCCTGTCCGGGGTCGGCGGCTTTCGCGTCGCCGAAGACATGGGCGTGGCGCCCGATCAGCTTGCGGCATTCGGCGTCGGCCACATCGTCGAGAGTGAAGTGCCCCGCCTCCTGCTCCAGGCTCGCGTGAAAGATCACCTGAAGCCACACATCGCCCAGTTCCTCGAGCATCATGCCCGGATCGGCGCGGTCGATGGCCTCGCACAGCTCCGCGGCCTCCTCCAGCAGATCGCGCCGGATGGTCTCGTGGGTCTGTACCCTGTCCCAGGGGCAGCCGTCCTCTCCGCGGAGGATCTCCACGATTTCCCGCAGATCGTTTGCGTCATAGCGATCTTTGCTACGGAAATTTACCATACTTTCCTCTCCTCTGCAAGTGTTAATTCGAGGAATTCTTGAATTTCCTACATTTTTTACTACAGCATTGCGAAAGACGCCGCTTACTTTTTCGCGCTTTTCAGCCGAAGCAGATCGCCGATCTTCTCCCCGTGGGGGATCAGGGCCATATCCTCGCGCGTCAGCGCTCCCGTCACCGAGATCATCACCGCGTACACCGCCACCGCCGCCGCGATCGCGATGAGCATGGCCGCCGCCATGGGCATGCGGTCCAGCGGAGCGCCGCCGTGCCGAAGCACCCGCTCCAGCAGCGCGTATGCCGTCCATGCCGCCAGCCCCATCACCGCGCAGGAGAGCATCGGAGCTCCGAGCACGCGGCGCAGGCGGGGCCGTCTGCTCAATGTCCGGCACAGGAACACATAGTCCGCCGCGCACATCGCCGCGAAGCAGCAGATGCTCCCGATGGGGGCGCCGGTGATATTGACGCGGGGGTCGCCCACCAGCACCCAGTTGACGCCGATCTTCACCGCGCCGCCGATCAGGATGCTGATGATGGGCAGCCGCTCCTTCCCCGCGGCCTGCAGGATGGCGTTGCACATCATGCTCATGCACACGAAGAACGCCGCGATGCCCAGCATCCTCAGCAGCGCCGGTCCCACCGGGTTGCTGCCCCAGTAGATCGTGCGGAAGATCGGCCCCGCGAGCACGAACAGCCCCACGCCCATGGGCATGGTTACCAGCGCCGCGATGCGCAGCGAGGACTCGGCGATCTCGCCGGCCTCGTCCCGCCTGCGGTGCGTCAGCGCCGTAGCGATGGCCGGCACCACGCTGAGCGTCAGCGGAGTGATGAAATACGACGGCAGGTTATAGAGCGTCTGGGCCTTGCCGTATACGCCGTAGAGCGTGTGGGCGGCCTGAGGCCGGAACCCTGCCGCGCTCTGCAGGCGGTTGAGACACAGTGCGTTGTCCAGCAGATTGAACATCGAGAGCACCGACGCTCCCAGCGCGATGGGGATGCCGATGCGCAGGAACTCCCGCGTGATGGAGGCGCGGCTGCCCGGATCGTCGGACTCTCCCGCGCCGAGCGACGGGTAGTTGCGCCGCTTGTACAGAGCCATATAGGTCAGCGCGGCGAGAGCGCCGGCGGTAACGCCGAAAATGGCGCCGGCGGACGCGCGGGCCAGGCCGAGGCCGCGGCCGGCGATCACCCAGGCCAGCGACAGGCCGATGATCAGCTTGCCTACCTCCTCCACCACCTGTCCGAAGGCGGTGGGGATCATGTTCCCGCGTCCCTGGCAGTAGCCGCGGTAGGCCGACGTGGCGCATACGATCACCACGGCGGGAGCGAGCGCCGCAATGCTCAGCGCGGCCTCTCTGTCCCCCATCACGGCGGCCAGCTGCCGGTTGAACAGGAGCATCGTAAGCGTAAAGAATCCGCCTATGCCCGTGAGCACGGCCATGGCCACGTGGAAGGTCCTCTGCACCCGGGCGGGCTGTTCCCTGGCGTCGGCCACGGAGATCATCCGCGAGAGCGCGACGGGGAAGCCGGCCGTGGCCAGCGTGAGAATGAACCCGTAAATATTATAGGCCACGGTAAAGTGGGCGAAGCCCTCGTCTCCGAGGAGCCTCATGCTGCCCAGGGGGATCTTGTAAAGGAACGCCACCATCTTCACGATGATCGTGGTCCCGGTCATGATCGCCGCGCCGTGGAGATAATTCTGCTTTTTTCCTCCGGACAAACCGTTTGCCCTCCTTATATCCTCGGCCGGGAACGCTTCCGCGGCCGGAAAACCTCTTTGGGCCGAATTCGGTTTGATTATTTTACACCACGGCCCGCATAAAAGCAAGCAGAGGGGCCTTCCTTCGTTTGTCCCTGCACAAAATCCGCCCGAAAAAAAGCGCAAATTCTATCCGCGGGATACAATGCTTATTTTTCCCGCCGCGGTATTATTATAGTGAAGATAAATCGAATCAAGGAGGTACTTATATGTCCAAGGAGAAATTCACCCCCGATGAACTTGAGGTCGCAAAATATCTGCCGGCCATGTTCGGCCCCCCGACTCCGGTTCTGTCTACCCCCATCACGCCCAAAGAGAACCTGCTGCGCATGTACGAAGGCAAAACGCCTTTGTGGACGCCCTTTGCCTTCGGCGAGAGCAACATGGTGATGATCGACGTCGACCCCGAGAACCAGGCCCGCAGCCCTCAGGCCACGCCCGGCACCTGCGACGGCTGGGGCGTTGAGTGGCAGTTCGTTCCCATCGCCGGCGGCGCCATGGTCAAACCCGGCAAACCCATGGTCACCGACATTGATGAATGGGAAGAGCAGGTAAAAAGCATTCCCGACCCCGACACCTGGGACTGGGAGGGCTGCTACGAGCGCGCAAAAGCCAACTTTGATCCCGATCGTGCGATCTACATTGCCGTGGGCGGATGCATGTTCGAGCGGTTCATCGCCCTGATGGACTTTGAGAACGCCGCCGTCTCCCTGATCGACGACGAGCAGAAGGAGGCCGCTCACCGGCTGCTGCGAACGATCACCGACATACACAAGAAATTCTACAAGCACTGCCACGACGTATTCCACGCCGACATCGTCAACTTCAACGACGACTGGGGCAGCCAGCGCGCCGAGTTCTTCTCCGTGGATACCGCCCGCGAGATGCTTCTCCCCTATGTGAAGGAGCTGTGCGACTATGTCCACTCTCTGGGCATGTACTGGGATCTGCACTGCTGCGGCTTCGTGGAGAATTTCGTGCCCATCTTCATCGACGCGGGCTACGACTCCTGGGGAGGCCAGCCGCTCAACGACAAGTGGAAGCTCAAGCAGATGTACGGCGACAAGATGCTCTTCACCGGCCACATCCAGATCTCCAAGGACGCCTCCGAGGAGGAGCAGGACCGCGTGATCAAGGAGTTCTTCGAAACCATGGGCGCGGACAACCGCTGCTTCGTGGACGTCGGCTTCGAGATCCCCGACGGCTTCAAGAACAAGGTCTACGAGGCCAGCCGCCGCAACTACGACCGCCTCGTCGCCGAGGGCAAAGCCATCCTCTGACAAACACAGCCATACGATCGGGCCTCCCCGCAAAGGGGAGGCCTTATCGTGTCGACAGAGTCGACACGCTTCGATTGAGACCCACTTCGTTGGGCTCTCAATCGAGAGTACTCGCGCAATCGCACGCGGCGTCACGCTTAGAGCCGCCGCGTTTGGTCGGCGCGAGGGCTCACTTTGTTCGCCTTATGGTGTTTTTGAGGCGGCAAAGCTGCCTCAAAAACAGATCATGATCCTAATTCGCCGCTCAGCGGCGAGCTCTGCGAGGCTTTATCAACAGTCTGCGGCCTCCCCTGTGCGGGGAGGTCTTTTATTCGCGGTCGGAGCAAATGATACGAAGTTTGCGTCGTTCACTCTCATCAAAAGAAAAGTCCGCGCAGCGCAGCGCCGAAGTTGTCGACGAGGCGCGCAGCGTCCGCGCGGCTTTGCTTTTGAAAAGGAGGAGCAGCGCAGTGAGCGAGCTCTGCCGCCTGCGGTCGGAGCGAACGATATGAAGCTTGCGACTACGCCGCGACGACGTGGTCCTTGTTTTGGTACACCCATATTGGTATAATCACATCGTAAGAAATCTCACAGGGAGGAATGCCCATGCTGCGGCTGATCCTCGGAAGGGCGGGCACCGGCAAAACCGGGCTCATCCTCGACGAACTGAATGAACTCGTTCGCTCCCGGAGGAGCGGCGGCTGGCTCATCGTGCCCGAGCAGTACAGCCACGAGGCCGAGCGCGAGCTGGCGGAGCGCTGCGGCGACACGGCCTGTCTCTATGCCGAGGTCGTCTCCTTCACCCGTCTTGCCTACCGGGTGTCCGTGAGCGTCGGCGGCAGCGCGCGCACCTACATCGACCGGGGCGGGCGGCTGCTGCAGCTGGCGCTGGCGCTGGACCGGATTGGCGGCACGCTGGAGGTCTACGGTTCGGCCGCGCGCCGGCCGGAGCTGATGAGTCCCCTGCTCACGGCTCTGGACGAGCTGCGGTACGGCCGCGCGGACAGCGGAGCTCTGCGCGCCGCGGCATCCGAGCTGGACGGGCCGCTCGCGGCCAAGCTGAGGGACCTGGCCCTGATCCGCGAGACGCTGGACGCCCTGGAGGCCTCCTCGGGAGCCGACCCCGCCTCCCGCCTGGACATACTGGCCGAACAGATCCCCGGCAGCGGGATGTTCGCCGGCGCGGAGGTATATATCGACGGCTTTACCGACTTCACCGCCCAGGAACGCGCGGTGATCCGCGCGCTGTGGAACGCGGGCGCGGACGTCACCGTGGCGCTCAGCTGCGATTTTGCCGACGTCGGCAGCGAGGTCTTCTCCTCCGCCGTGCGCACAGCCCGCGAGCTGGAGCGGCGCGCGGCGGAGGACGGTATCGAGTCGCTCCGCGTCGACGTCCCCTCCCGCCCGGCGGAAACGGCCATGGGTTTTCTCGAGACCCATCTTTTCGGCTGGACCGACGCCGCCTTCCCCGCCGGGGACAGCGTGCGAATGTTCACCGCGCCGACCGTCGCCGAGGAGTGCGAACTGGCCGCCGCCGAGGCTCTGCGTCTCGTCCGGGAACGCGGCTGCCGCTGGCGGGATATCGCGGTGGCCGTGCGCGGCTTTGACGACTGCCGCGGCGCGCTGGCCGACGCTTTCCGCCGCTGCGGCATCCCCCTGTACGCCACCGCCCGCACGGACATCTTCACCCGGCCCCTGCCCGCGCTGATGGGCGCCGCCTTTGACCTGCTCTCCGACGGATGGAGCTACGAGAGCATGTTCACCTATCTCAAAAGCGGCCTGGCGGACATCACCCGCGAGGAATGCGATCTGCTGGAAAACTATGTTCTCACCTGGGAGATCCGCGGCACCGCCTGGACGCGGGAGGCCCCCTGGCATCAGCATCCCGACGGATACAACGCCGACCGCACGGCAGAGAGCGACGCGCGCCTTGTCCTTCTGGACGCCCTGCGGCGCCGCGTGGCCGCGCCCCTGGAGCGTTTCGCCCGCAGGGGAAAGCTGGCCTCCACCGCCCGTGGGCAGTGCGAGGCTGTGGCGGAGTTCTGGGAGGGCATCGGTCTGGCCGGCCGGCTGGAGGAGCACACCGCCGCTCTGGAGCGCTCGGGCGAGTCCCAGGCCGCGGCCGAATACGGCCAGCTGTGGGAGCTGATGGTCTCGGCGCTGGAGCAGTGCGCGGCAGTCCTCGGCGACATGCCCATGACGCAGGAGGAATTCGGCCGTCTGTTCCGCCGCATGCTCTCGGAATACGACGTAGGCACGATCCCCATCACTCTCGACCAGGTCATCGCCGGAGATTTCGACCGCATGCGCCGCCGCCGGATCCGCCACCTGCTGCTTCTGGGAGCCTCGGACGACCGCATCCCGCGTATCTCGGAGGGCGAGGGCGTCTTTTCCGACGCCGAGCGCGACCGGCTGCGCCTGGCGAATATCGACCTGGCCTCCGCTGACGACGTTCTCGACCGGGAGTTCAATCTCATCTACAACGTCCTCACCCTGCCGAGCGAGACGCTCACCGTCTTCCGCAGTCTGACGGACGCGAAGGGCGAGCGGACCCGCCCGTCCTTCCTCACGGACCGGCTCGGAAAGCTCTTCGGCTGCAGGGAGATCCCCGGCGACATGACCGCGGCGCGCCTGTCCGCTCCCGGCCCGGCGCTGGAGCTGGCCGTGCGGGGCGAGGAGCGCGCTCTGCGCGCTTTCGCCGGAGACCCCGGGGCGCTCTCACGCATAAGCCGGCTGCGCGCCTCCGCGGAGTTCACCCGCGGCCGCCTCAGCGAGAGAGCGGTGCGCGCCCTCTACGGCGACAAGCTGTGGCTCACGGCCTCGCGTGTGGACAATTTCGCCTCCTGCAAATATCAGTACTTCCTGCGCTACGGTCTCAAAGCCAAGCCCCGGCAGGCGGCCTCCTTTTCTCCGCCGGAGCTGGGCACCTTCCTGCACTATCTTCTCGAGAACGTGGCGAAGGAAGCCAACGCGCGCGGCGGCTTTGCCGAGCTCAGCGAGGAGGAGATCGGCGATCTCACCGAGCGCTATGCCCGGGAATACGTCCATACCGAGCTGGAGGATTACCGCGAGAAAACGCCCCGCTTCATCTATCTGTTCGAGCGGCTGGTGGAGACCTCCCGCCGCATCGTGCTCGACACGGCGCGTGAGCTGAAGGATTCGGATTTCAAACCCCTGGCCTTCGAGCTGGACTTCTCCAAGGACGTGCCTCCCGTGGAGCTGGGCGAGGGCGACACGGCCCTTGCTCTCACCGGCCGGGTCGACCGCGTGGACAGCTGGGAGCACGACGGAAAGCTTTATCTGCGCGTGGTCGACTACAAATCCGGTGTCAAGAAATTCTCCTTCTCCGATGTGGAGATAGGCCTGGGGCTGCAGATGCTGCTGTATCTCTTCTCGCTGCAGAAAAACAGCGAGTCGATCTACGGCCGGGCCATCGAGCCCGCCGGCGTACTCTATGTCCCGGCCCGGGACGTGATCATCAGCGCCGACTCCCGCCTGAGCGACGAGGAGATCGAAAAGAAAAAAGCCGCCGAGCTCAAGCGCAGCGGCCTTCTGCTGGGCAGCGAAGATGTTCTGCGGGCCATGGAGCACTCCCCCGTACCCCGGTATCTTCCCGTGAGAATCAACAAAGACGGAGAGTACACCGGCGACGCTTTGGCCACCGCCGAGCAGCTGGGGCATCTGTCCGCTTTCGTGGACGAAACGCTCAAGGAAATGGCCGGCCAGCTCCGGGCGGGCAGCATATCGGCCGATCCCCTGTACAAAAGCGAGCGGGACAACACCTGTCTGTACTGCGACTATTTCAGCGCCTGCCGCTTCGACGGCAAAACCGAGCAGTGGCGCAGGAGAAAAACACTGAAAGCCCCGGAGTTCTGGAACAAGATCGATCCGGAGAACAAAAAGGAAGGAGGCGATGTCCGTGCCGCTGACGATTGACCAGGAACGCGCCGCTTCGGACCGCGGCGGAGCGCGGCTCGTTTCCGCCGCCGCGGGCAGCGGAAAGACCCGTGTGCTCGTCGAGCGCCTGATGCGCTATGTGGACGACGGATACGACATCGACCGCTTTCTTGTGGTCACCTTCACCCGTGCCGCCGCCGGCGAGATGCGCAGCCGCATCCTCTCCGCCCTGAACCAGCGCCTTGCCGCGCGCCCCGGCGACCGGCGGCTGCGCCGCCAGACGGAGCTGTGCGCCCGCGCTCCCATCGGCACCATCGACGGGATCTGCGGCCGCATTCTGCGCGTGCACGCCCACGCCGCCGGGATCGCCCCAGACTTCCGTGTGCTGGAAACCGACCGCGCTGACGCTCTGCTCTCCGCCGCGCTGGACGACGCTCTGGAGGAGTTCTACGGCGGTCTGGACGCCGATCCTGCCCGCCGGGAGCTGGCCGATTCCTTCGGCGCCGGCCGGGACGACCGCGCTCTCTCCGAGCTGGTCGTAAAGGTGCACAGCGCCGTGCAGAGTCACCCCCATCCCGAGACGTGGCTGCGTTCCATGAAGGAGGCCCTGAGCACGCAGGGCGTCGCCGACGTCGGCAAGACCCGCTGGGGCAGCGTCGTGCTCGGCAGCATCGCCGCCCGCGCCGAATACCGCGCCGGACGGCTGGACGCGCTTACGGAAGCGCTGGCGGAGCCGGGCC
This sequence comes from Oscillospiraceae bacterium, assembly GCA_902768805.1. Lineage (GTDB taxonomy): Bacteria > Bacillota > Clostridia > Oscillospirales > Oscillospiraceae > Apopatocola. The sequence goes on along the minus strand of CACXMX010000008.1, from coordinate 599 downwards.
GGGAAAAGATCCGCAAGGCCTGCGCCGACCGCCTCGCCGAGGCGGCGTCGGGATTCCGGGCGCTGGCTTCTGCCGCCGGAAGAGGCTGGGAAGCCGCCCGCTCCGTCACCGTGAACTTCCCCACCATGGGCTCCTACAAAAAAGAGGCCGATCCCATCGCAGAAAGCATCTCCTCTTTCTGGGACGACTGCAAGAACGACTTCCGCAAGAGGATCACGCCCCTGCTCGCCGACGACTCCGCCGTTCTGCTTGAGGGGATCGAGGCCACGCGCCCCGCGCTGGAAGCGCTGCTGGGCCTCACCGCCCGGCTCGGCGTTCTGTACTCCGAGCGCAAGCGGCGTCAGGGCGCGGTGGATTTCTCCGATCAGGAGCACCTTGTCCTCGACCTGCTGGAGGACTCCTCCAACGGCCTGGCCGCCGAGCTGTCCGCCCGGTACGCCGAGGTGCTGGTGGACGAATACCAGGACGTGAACGACTGCCAGGACACGCTCTTCCGTCTCCTCTCCGACGGCGGGAAAAAGCTGTTCATGGTGGGCGATGTCAAGCAGTCGATCTACCGCTTCCGGCTGGCCGATCCCGGGATCTTCCTAAAAAAATAC
>CACXMX010000007.1 GCA_902768805.1 Oscillospiraceae bacterium | reverse complement strand
TACCGCAGCGCCATGCTCGCGAGTGTTTCCCGCGCCGAGCCGCTTGAAGACGTGGCCGGGCTTCTGCGCCGGGCCATTGCCGACGAGCCGCCCTTCTCCGTGCGCGAAGGGGGCATACTTCGGCAGGGCTACAGCGAAGAGGTGGACCGGCTGCGGGATATCCGCTCCAACGGCGCGCGCCGCGTGGCGGAGCTGGAGGCCCGGGAGAGGGAGCGCACCGGCATAAAAAAGCTGCGCGTGAGCTACAACAAGGTGTTCGGCTACTACATCGACGTGCCCAACTCCGCCGGCCATGTGGAGCTGCCCGGGGAGTATATCCGCAAACAGACCCTGGTGAACGCCGAGCGCTACTTCACCCCGGAGCTGAAAAAGCTGGAGGAGGACATCACCGACGCCCGGGACCGCATAGAGCAGCTGGAGTACGACCTGTTCATGGATGTGCTGCGCCGTGTGGCGGAGCGGGTGGACGCTATTCAGAATACCGCCGCGGCCGTGGGCGAGCTGGACGCGCTGTGCTCTCTGGCCGAGGTGGCCGTGCGAAACAACTACGTGTGCCCGCAGATCGAGATTTCGCGTCAGCTCCACATCACTCAGGGCCGCCACCCCGTGGTGGAGCAGATGCAGCCGGACGTTCTGTTCGTGCCCAACGATACCGACCTGAACGACGGCGACGACCGCGTCGCCATCGTCACGGGACCAAACATGGCGGGCAAGAGCACCTATATGCGCCAGACGGCCATCATTGTGCTCATGGCCCAGATGGGGTCCTTTGTCCCCGCGAAGGACGCGGTCGTCGGCGTGGTGGACCGGGTGTTCACCCGCATCGGCGCCAGCGACGACCTTGCGGGCGGGCAGTCCACCTTCATGGTGGAGATGAGCGAGGTGGCCTCCATTCTGAAAAACGCCACAGCCGACTCCCTGCTGATCCTGGACGAGATCGGCCGGGGCACCTCCACCTACGACGGCATGGCCATCGCGCGCGCGGTGCTCGAATACTGCGCCGACCGGAAGCGGCTGGGCGCCAAGACCATGTTCGCCACCCATTACCACGAGCTGAGCGCGCTGGAGGGGAGCCTTCCGGGCGTGCGCAACTACAACATCAGCGCCAAAAAGCAGGGCGGAAAGCTTGTTTTCCTGCGCAAGATCCTGCCCGGCGCCACAGATGAGAGTTACGGCATCGAAGTGGCCAAGCTGGCCGGCGTCCCGGATGCGGTGATCCGCGCCGCTTCGGCCCACCTGAAGGAGCTGACGGCCCAGGGAGCGGCGCCCTCCGTTCCCGCCGCTCCCGCGGACGACGGGCAGGTCACGCTCACCGATATGGGCGGCACGGCGCTGATCGAACGGCTGCGCGGCGTAGACCCCGACAGTCTGACGCCGAGAGAAGCGCTCACACTGCTCTACGAGCTCAAAAAAGAAGCGGACGCCCACTGACGTCGGAGGATTTTGTATGAAAAGATCGACCATGGTATTGCTTCTGGCCGTTGCGGTGATCCTGATCGCCGCGGGGATCATCATCGACGCTGTTATGGGACGGGATTACCGCCCCGATTCCGCAGACTACCGGACTCTCTACGAAACGGAAGACGGCGGCGTCACCGAGATCCGGGCCGAGATGCTCTCCTCCGCGCTGCGCGTATATGAGAGCAGCAACGACGAGCGGCTGGAGATCAGCGTCTCGGGCCGCGCGGGTTCGAGCGTTTCGGTGAAGCGCGAAGGGAATGTGCTGACGATCACAGAGGACTCCGTCACGGGCTCCGGCGCGCGCTTTTCCAAAGAGGACTGGAACGATTACGCGGTGATCTGGCTTCCCGAAGACTTTGCGGGGACCCTGGAGCTTTCCTCAGCGAGCGGAGAACTGAGCATGAGCGACGTGGACATCCCGGAAGCCTCCGTCACTCTTTCCGTTGTCAGCGGAGAAACGAGCGTGTACGACAGCAAGTTCGATTCTCTGACGATCGAGAGCGTGAGCGGCGATGTCTGGTTCGGCTCGATCAAGGTAAACTCCATGACCGTCTCCACGGTCAGCGGCGATATCCGAGGCTCGGTAAAGGGCCTGGACGGAGAGCCCCGTATAGAGACCTATACGGTCAGCGGCGACGTATCGATCAACGAGTAAACCGACAAAGCAGAAAAAAGGAAGACCCTCAAATAGGTCTTCCTTCTTTTTTATGCTGTCCGGCTCAGTAGTCCCAGGCCGGGGTCCAGAAATGATTGCCGTAGATATCGGTCAGGCGGTAGGTGACGCTGATGTTCGTGTTCTCCAGCGCCAGATACTCGAGAGAGAGGCCTGCGGCGCCGACCTTCAGCGGCTCGCCCATCGTCCAGGTGCTGTCAAAGCTCCCGTCGAGGCTGTAGTAATCGCACAGGAATTCCAGCACGTCGCCCTTTCCGATCGTGATTCCGCCCTTGGCGACCGTGTCGGAGCCTTCCTCAAACATGGGCCGAGCGCCGGTGATCTCGGCGTTGCCCTCATCGTCAAACGCGACCTCGAGGTAGACGAGCTGGGTGAAGGTCGTTCCGTCCTCCGTCCTGGTCAGCCGCGCCGGGATATGGCCGGTGCTGAACTCGTCGCCCGCCTTGGTGTCGGCATAATAAGCGGCAATGTGTCCGTTCACGGTGAGCCAGGTCCCGTCGAAGTCCAGCAGAAGATCGTTCCCGTCATACTCGAACGTGTCGTCCAGGCCGAGATCGATGAAGCCCTCTCCGTCGTCAACATAGACGTTCAGCTCCACGGCGTTGATGATCTCCCACTGCTCCGCGGTAAGGGAGAGCACGCGCTTTCCGTCGGGGCGGATCGTGAGGGTGATGTCCGCGGGATCGATATAGACGGAGGAAAGATATTCGGCGTTTTGGGCCACCGTGTCCGTGTCGAACCAGTCCATATCGGCGGGCATGCTGCGGCCGCCGGCCAGCGCGCCGATAAGCTGCATCATGCTGTTCATGTCGATGCCCGTGGAAGAGGAGCTTCCGTAGCCGGAGTTCCCGCTCCCGCTGAAGCCGGAGCCGCCGCCCAGCAGGGCCTCCAGCGGCGAGGCGCCGAAGGAGGAATAGCTGCCCGAGTTGGACTGCTGCGAAGATCCCCCGCCCAGATAGGCATTGAGCAGCGATCCGATATCCAGGGAGTCTCCGCCGAAGGCAGAGCCGTAGCTGCCGGCCGAAGAAGCCATCTGGCCGCTGCCGGCCATCGAGGCGAAGCTGGAGATGCACTTTGTGTAATCCGCGTCCATGCCCACCTGATTATAGGTGGAGATGGCGGTCTTCACCGCGCCGGTGGACTCATAGGGGAAATAGATCGACACGCCGTTGGCGTTCGAGATGTTGGTTTTGTTGTACTTCACACAGCCGAGCAGCGCGTTGGCCAGGGCATTGCCCTCCGCGGTACCCAGGCGCTGCGCGAAGTGGACCAGATCGATCTGGTTGATGCGGCTCGAGCTGGCAAACTGCCGAGCGCCGGCCCGGGCAGAGGATACCGTTTTGTACTGATTGCCTTTGATCAGAGCCGTGGTGGAGGTGGCAAAGCTGTTGAGCGCCGGGGGCACCGTGCCCTGCATCTCGGCCAGATCGATGATCGACAAGGAGACCTGCGAGCGGGCGGAGGACTGCAGGCTGGTGCTCACAAAGTCATCGATCACCTTTTTGCCCAAAGTGACCGTGTCGACGGCCGTGTCCTTGCTGAGCATGTTCAGCCAGTTGGTGTAATACCAGCCGGTGCCGGGCTCGGACTCCTCGGAGGCGATCATATAGTCGGCGTAGTCGTTGCACACCAGGGCGGTCTCCAGCGTCGCCATCAGGCAGGCGTCGAAGCCGATCCAGTCAAAGGTGCAGTCCGCGGCTTTGAGCGCGGCGCTGATTTCGGCCAGGTCCATGGATCCGGCGCTCTTATAGAGCTCGTCATATCCGTAGCCGGAGATGGAGCCGCCGCCGTGATCCCAGAAGATCAGGATGTTCCGATCCGCCGGGTAGTTGGTTTTGCAGTAGTTGATGAACTCGGTGAGCGTGGAGCTCTCCACCATGGCCTTTTTGCCCAGCTTGGTCTCCAGCGCGCGCACGCCGCCGGTCTCGACCTTGTAGATCTGGTTGGTGCTGTTGGAGACGATCTTGTTCTTCCACATCCTGCACCCGCCGGTCTCCACAAGGATATTGACATTGTCGGCGATGTTGGCGGACGCCATTTCCTGCAGATCGCTGGTGGCCATGCCGTAGTTGGACTCCAGGTCCGTTCCGCACATATACACCATGATCGTTACGCTGTCGCCCTTATGGGGAGTGTAGCGTTTGGGGCGGACGGCTGCCGTCACATTGGAGGGCGCGGCGGTGGGTTTCGGCGTCGGAGTCGGAGTTGCGGCGGCGGGAGCCTGGGTGGGTGCGGGAGCCTGGGTGACGGTAACGATCTGAGAATCGGCCGTTCCGGTATCGTCTGTAAAGATCGGCGCCGATCCCGAACCTCCGCAGCCTCGCAGCAGCAGCCACGCCAGAACCAGGAGCAGCAGCGTGGAGCCGCCTCCCCCCGCCGCCCGGCGGACGGCGCGGCCCGAGCCGGAGGGACGTCCGCCCTGAGGCGCGGACGGTCTCTGTCCGGAGCCTACCGGCCCGTGACCGGTTTCGACCTTTTCGCTCTTGCCGACACTGACGCTGCCCTGGCCGACTTTCTTTTTATGGCCCTGGGGCCGATTGTTGCCTGTTTCCATCGGAAAACCTCTTTTCGAAGGCTCTGTTTGCGGTCAGTTGTCGCCCAAAAGGTTGAACAGGGCGCTGAGCAGACCGCCTCCGGCGCTCTGCTGGGGCTGCTGGATCTGGGGCTGGGCGCTGTTCCCGCTGAGCAGATCGAGCAGGCCGCTCTGCTGGACCTGCTGCGCCTGCACCTGCTGCTGGGTCTGGCTGCCCATCAGGGAGTTCAGGAGCGCGGTGGTGGAGTTGTGGGAGTAGTTCTGCTGAGGCTGGGCGCCGAGCAGGCTGGAGAACAGAGAATTGGACGGCGACTGCTGATAATACTGCTGCTGTCCGCCGCCGAGAAGGGCGCCGAGCAGGGAGCTCTGCTGGGGCTTGGGCTGACCGCCGCCGAGCAGCGAGCCGAGCAGGCCCATGCCGGAGGACTGCTGCTGGCCGCCGCCCATCAGAGCCATCAGCAGAGGCAGCATGAGATTCATGTTGGAGCCGGAATTACCGGAGGAGCCGCTGCTGAAGAGATATTTGAGCAGGAACGGCGCCGCCAGCATCAGGATGGTGCCGGTCTTTCCGCGCTCCACGCCGGTGGCGTCGGCGATGTCGTTCACGACCGCGTCCTTGTCGTCGTCGAGCAGACTCATCAGCTCGCCCTGGGAGTTGGCCGACCGGGACGGGGCGCGGGTATCGTCGGTGAGAGTGCCGAGAACCGCCTTGACGTCGGAGGCGCTGATGCCGGAGGCGGCGGCGTCGGCGTAAATAGCGTCAAGAGTTTCCTGGTCGAGAATATCGGTGATTTCCATGTCGTTTCTCCTTTTCTTTATATTATGCCGCGTGATCGTATTTATACCTTTGCTATTATATTTTACTATCGCTTATCCTGTTTTTCAACCACATCTTTTTTGTGCCGGGACAAGATTCTCGGCACAGGATATTGTGTTTTTAACCGCTCTCTGCTATAATTATGCATACATTTGAGGGCAAAGGGTAAAAGGAGGTTTTTACCATGGCAGACAATAAAAAAAGCGAACCGAAGGCTCCGGCGGAGAAGAAAAAACCCACCTCCGCCACGCTGCTGGCCGCCGCCGCTCAGCTTGAGGAGCAGGAGACCGGCAAAAAGAAAAACACCGCTCTTCTGCGTGTCGGCGCCTTCGTTTTATGGGCGCTGGCCGCTGTGGCCATGTATCTCCCGCCTATCGGTGAGCTGAATCTCCCCTTCGGCGCGGTGCGTATGCTGTTCATGAACTGTGTCACCGAATGCGTCGTGGACATCGTGGTCGCGGGCGTGCTGGTGGTGCTGGCCGCGCAGCTGTGGAAAAAGGCCAACCACATCCACCCCACCAAGTCCCACAGCCCCGTGGTACAGTTCCTGTGGAACCAGCTGGGCGTGATCATGGCGGGCGTGATTTTCGCGCCGCTGGCCATCATCCTGATCCGCAACAGCGAAAAGATCGACGAGAAAACCAAGAAGATCGTCGCCGCCGTGCTGGCCGTCGTGTTCATCGGCGCCTCCGCCGCCAGCGCGGATTACCACCCGGTCACTCAGGACGCCGTGAACGAGGTGCTCCAGGAGGCCGAGGAGAACGGCTGGACCAGCGAGGACCTGGTCTATTTCACCAAGTACGGCTATAAGTACCACTACTATGAAGACTGCCAGGCGCTGAAGAACTCCAACACCGTCGCTTCCGGGGCTTTGGAGGAGGTCGCTCAGGGCCACCACACCGATCCGTGCAGCTTCTGCGTGACGCGGGCCGCCAAAGAGGCCGCCGAGAAAGGCGAGGCTCTGCCCGGCACGGTGGAGGAAGCCGTGGAAGAGGCCGTGGAGGGCGCCGTTGAGGCTCTCGATCCCGCGGCATAAGCCCGATATTACACAGAAAAAGCAGCCCGTCGGTGCACGGGCTGCTTTTTCTGTCGGAGCCGTTTTCAGGGGGCGGCGGTCTTCTCCCCGTGCAGCGGTATCCCGCGGCGGTCCAGCCAGACCCTGTAGTCCAGAGCCAGCGTGGAGAACAGAGCCGTCCTCATAAAGAAGGCTGCGTAGCGCCGGGGTTCGTCCGCGGATATCCGGACGGAGGAGAGCAGGTTCCACACCGCGACGCCCAGCTCCAGCGCTATGATCCCGATCAGGCACATCCGGACAAAAGAAGCGCTTCGTATCCTAAGAAGGGCGGCGACCAGGGTGGCGGCCGCCAATGCTCCTCCGGACTGCGCGGCGATCCTGCCGGCTGTGCCCGGTGCTTCCTCGGGGAAAACAAAGCACTGCGCCGCCGTCAGCACCGCGAAGACCGCCAGAGTGCCCCGGATGTACATGTCGCTGCTCAGGCGGGAGAGGAGCAGAGAATACACCCCCAGGGTGAGGAACATCAGGATATAGATCGCATCCGAGATCATCCTTGCCCGATCGGGCCCCGTTCGGACCGCAAGGTAATCCGAAAGGCACAGCACAAAGTAGGAGCCGCACAGAACGATCTGGAAAAACACGAGCATGTACTGTCCCCGCGTGGCCTTCCGGCGCAGGGGGCGGTTTCTTCGCATATATACGACGCTGGCCGCGGCGATCAGCGCGACGCACATCGCCTGAAAAAGGGCTTTCACGGCATTCTTCTCCTTCTGACCGAAAAGTGATCGTGCTGCGATTATAGCACGTTCTCCTCCCCCTCCACAACACGGATTTGCGATCCGTACGCGCAGAGAAAAACGGAAAGCCCGGATGCGGGCCTTCCGTTCGTGCTTCCGGGCCGGTATTCCCGGTTTTATCTGTTCAGTTCTTCCGTGAGCAGGGCGCCGAGCCCGGCGCTCTGGTTTTTATCGATGTAGTAGCGGAGCGCCCGCACTCCTTCCAGCGCGAGAACGCTGTCGTAGAATTCGTCGTCGTACTCGATCAGCGTCATGCCGCTTTCGACAAGCTTCTGCTTATGGAAGGCGTCGACATCCTTCATCAGGGGCCGCATGTACGCGACGGCCTCCGCGGCAGCCTGTTCAAGCGCCGCCCGATACGCGGGATCGAGGCTCTGCCAGGCATCGCTGTTGATGCAGATCACGTTGCAGTACAGAAGATGATCGGTGCAGGCCAGATATCTCTGAACATTCTGCAGCGATCCGGCGTAAATGGTGTCGGCGGCGTTCTCCTGGGCTTCAACGGTCCCGTCACGGAGCGCTTCGTACACCTTTGACCAGGGCAGAGGCGTGGGCTCGGCGCCGAGAGCGGACCAAAAATCCATCTGGTTTTCGTTCTCCATGGTGCGGATGCGCAGACCTTTGAAATCCTCAAGCGACGAGAGGTCCCGATTGGAGGTCGTCAGCCGGTAGGTCCCGTTCTGGAGAAATCCGAGAAGATGGAAGCCCTGCTTTTCATAGGCCTCGTTAAGCCGCTCGGTGAATGCGTTATGTCCGTTGAGGACCGCGTCGATCCTGTCCCCGTCATATTCGGCGAAAACCATGGGCAGATCAAAAACCGCCATTTCCGGAATGAAGGAGACCATGGGCGCCGTCTGACATACGACGATCTGGATCCGGTTGGCCTTCACCATGCCGAGCAGGTCAAGGTCGCCGCCGAGTTTCCCGTTGGGATGATAGTTGACGGACAGGCTTCCCTCGGTGATGTCGGTCACCCGCTCGGAAAAATACTGCCCGAAAAGCTGACCTACGGAACCCTCTCCGGTGGAGTCTCCGCCGGTAAGTACGGTCGTCCTAAGACCGGCATATGGGTTTTCGCCGCCGTTGCTTCCGCCTGACGAACCGCAGGCTGCCGTCGACAGCGCAAGGGCAAGCATCAGCGCGAATATCAGGATCTTTTTCATCTCACGATTCTCCTCGCCCGGTCATACGGCCGGGCACGCGGCCCGGTGGCCGGGCTCCAGTTCCCGCAGCGCCGGGCATGCGGTTCCACATTCATCCATGGCGCGGGGGCAGCGGGGGCGGAAGGGACAGCCCGGAAGGGCGTTTGCGTTTACTGCCATGCTCATGTCCTCCACGCGGATGACCTTCTGGTTGGTTCGGTCGTGGACGGAGAACACGGACTCAAGCAGCCGCTGAGTATAGGGATGCCGGGCTTTGGTGAGGTCCTCGCTGCCGAGCTCTTCCACGATCATGCCGGCGTACATCACGGCGATCCGGTCGGCAATGGCGCGCACCACGGCCAGATCGTGGCCGATGAATACGAAGGTCAGCTCCAGTTCCTTCCGCAGCCGCATCAGCAGGGCGAGCACCTGCTTCTGCACGGACACGTCCAGCGCGCTGGTGGCTTCGTCGAGCAGCAGCACCTTGGGCCGGATGGATACCGCCCGGGCAACGACCACCCGCTGGAGCTGTCCGCCGGAGAGCTGGTGAGGCATGCGGTCCATAAGCTCCGTCGGCAGTTCCACCAGCGCCAGGAGCGTTTTCGCCTCTTCCGTGGCCTGGGCGCGGTTCATGATCCCGTGGTGGACGAGCCCCTCGCCCAGGAAGGTGCCCACGCTCATCCTCGGGCTGAACACGGAATAGGGGTCCTGAAAGACCATCTGGATGTCCCGGTACAGGTCCCGGAGCCCCTTGCCCTCGAGCTTGGATATATCCCTGCCGCACAGAATGATCTCGCCCTCGGTGGGGCTGATCAGCCGGGTGACCATGCGCGCGACGGTGCTCTTGCCGCAGCCGCTCTCACCTACGAGCGCAACGCTCTCTCCGGGATAGACCGCCAGGTTCGCGTCTCTGACGGCGCGCACCTCCCGTCCGTCGTCCGTGCGGAAGGTCTTGCTGATATGCCGAAGCTCCAGGATCGGCTGTCGATTATCCGTCATCTGTTCCACTATGCCATCCTCTCATCGTCCAGCTCGATCACCGCGTCCAGCAGAGACCGGGTGTAAGCGTCCCCCGGATGATAGATCACATTCTCCGCCGGGGCCATCTCCACAAGGCGTCCGTTCTTCATTACGCCGATCCGGTCGGACATATAGGAGGCCACGCCCATGTTGTGGGTCACGATGATGATCGTGGTGCCGTACTCCCGGCGCAACTCCATCATCTGGCGCACGATCTGTGCCTGGATCGTCACATCCAGAGCGCTGGTGGGCTCATCCGCCAGCAGAAGCTTGGGCTGGAGCGCCATGGCCATGGCGATGCCAACGCGCTGACGCATGCCGCCCGACAGTTCAAAGGGGTAGGATCCGAGCACGCGCTCCGCGTCCGTCAGATGCACCCGCTTGAGCCGTTCGACCGCCAGGTCGTGCGCCTGTTGCGGTGTGTAATCTCCGTGTACCCGGAGATACTGCCAGAACTGCTTGCCGATGCGCCCGATGGGGTTGAGGTAGCGGCCCGTGTCCTGAAAGATGACGGCCATGTCCGTCCCGCGCATGGAGCGCTGCTCCGCCTCCGACAGCGAGGGGATGTTCTTTCCGAACACCTTCAGGCTGCCCCGGGTAGCCGCGCTGCGGGGAAGCAGGCCCAGAATGCCGTGGAGCAGCGTAGACTTGCCGCTGCCGCTCTCACCGACGATCCCGATGATCTCTCCCTCTTCCACGCTGAAGGAGACGTTGTCCACCGCGCTGCGCAGTCCGTCGTACGTTATGGAATAGTTTTCGATCTCCAGTATTGCCATATCAATCACTCAAATCTCCTCCCCGCTTTCGCGGGGAGGTGTGTGTATCGTAATCTCAGCCGTTGATGTCTATGGTATTGGTCAGGAAGTAGTAGTCGATGGGGAATACGGTGACGCCGGAGACCTTGTTGTTGGCCATGACAAAGTTATTCTTCGAGAACAGGTAGACGTGGACGCAGTCGGTCAGGATCTGCTCCTCGGCGGCGATGGTGATGCGCTGCCGATCCGCGAACTCGAAGGCGCCGGTCAGTTCATCGCACAGGGCATCCACCGTGGCGTTGGAGTACTGAGCGGCATTGCTCACGCCGCCGGTCTTGTACATGTTGTCGAGCATCCACTGGGGATCGCCGGTGGACAGGGACTGCCAGTTCTTCGCGAAGATCTCAAAATTGTCCTCATTGAGATCCGGCTCGGTATCCACAGGCTGAAGGGTCAGCTTGATGCCGACAGCTTTGGCCATAGACTGGACCGCCTCCAGCGCGGTGGCAAGGCTCTTGTCCGCATAGCCCAAAGTGAAGGCCAGTTCCTTGCCGTTCTTCTCCAGATAGCCATTGCCGTCGCTGTCTGCGAAACCCGCGTCGGCCAGGCATTTCTTGGCAGCTTCCAGATCATAGTGCTGGCGATCCAGCTGATCGTAGCCGTAGGGGGCGGAGGCGGGGTAGGGCGCGCCGGCCACAGCATAGAGGCCGCCGGTAATGGCTACCATGGCGTCGTAATTGATGCAGCAGGCCAGGGCCTTGCGCACGTTGACGTCGGAGAGGAACTGGTTGGTGTGGTTGAGGGCCAGGACCTGTAAACGGGTGCCGGAGGCCTCATAGACGGCGTAGTCAGAATCGTTTTTCAGCGTCTCGATATCGGCAGCGCCAATTCGCTGGCCCATGTCGATCTGGCCGGCCTGCAAAGCCACGGCGCGGGTGGAGTCATCCGAAATAACGTAGAGGGAAACGGTATCAATGGGGGAGGCGCCGTTCCAGTAATCCTTGTAGGCTTCCAGCTCGATGAGCTCCTCAGCCTTGAAGGAGAGGCACTTGAACGGACCGGTGCCCACGGGGTTGGTGGCGGGATCGGCGGGATCGTTCACGTCGATGATCGAGTACAGAGGCTCGGACAAGCAGAACAGGAACGCGCCGAAGGGCTCGCTGGTATGGATGGTCAGATTCTGACCGTCCGCCTCGATGGATTCGATCTTGGCAGTGGTGACGGCACGGGAGTTGATCTCCATAGTGCGCTCCAGGCTGGCTTTGCAGGCCGCGGCGTCCACGGCATTGCCGTTGTGGAAGGTGACGCCGTCGCGGATGTGCATGACCCAGGTGGAGGGATCGGGCTGCTCCCAGGAGTCGGCCAGCAAAGGCTTGAGCTCCAGGTTTTCATTGACCCACACCAGCGTCTCGGTGATGCCGGCGCGGCAGGAGGTCCAGCCGTCGTAGTCCACGGCGGGATCGATGGTGGCCGCTGTCCAGTAGATGGCGGCGTTCAGGTGCTTGGGGCCGGACGCCGCAGGCGCGGCGGGAGCGGCGGGCTGGGAAGCCTGGGTGCTCTGAGAGGACTCCGCGGGCTTTGCGCCGCTGTCCGCGGGAGCAGGGGTCTCCGCGCCGGAGCTTCCTCCGCAGGCGGAGAGCAGCATCATCGCTGCCAGTACGAGGGCAAGGATCTTCAGGTGTTTTCTAGCCATTGTTTCAGTTGCCTCCTGTGTGTTTTTTTCTTGATGAATCTCGGGTCCAGTATATCTCTGAGGCTGTCGCCCAGAAGATTAAAGATAATGACGTTGAGCACGATGGTCATGCCCGGCAGGAAGATCAGCCGCGGCGCGGACTGCATGAACTGCCGTCCCTCGCTGAGCATGTAGCCCCACTCGGGCGTGGGCGGCTGGGAGGCAAGGCCCAGCAAAGACAGGCCGCTGAGCGTCAGCAGCTTGGCGCCGATATCCTGCGTGATGAGCACCAGCAGGTGGGGGAACACATTGGGCAGGATCAGCCGGGAGACGAGCCGCATTTCCCGCATGCCGGCCATGCGGCCTTCCTCCACATACGTGTTCTGCTTCAGACTGAGGACCAGCGCACGGGTGACGCGGCAATACTCCGTCCAGCTCACCAGCGACATGGCCAGGATCGTGTTTCGCAGGCTCGGACCCATAACGCTGACGAGCGCGATGACGAAAACGGTCTGCGGCACAGCGATGACGATGTCCGTAAAGCGGGTGATGAACGTATCCGTCTTTCCGCCCAGATATCCGGCCAGGACGCCCAGGAGGATGCCGATACTGGCGGAAATGGCGATGACGATGAACACGATCAGCATCGACGTCCGGCCTCCGTAGATCAGCCGGGACAGGAAACAGCGGCCTATCTGGTCAGTGCCCAGGGGATACTTGTCGCTGTGGGCGATCATCAGGTTGGCGTAGTCGTTCTCGATGGGATCGTTCGGTGCGAGCCAGGGAGCCAGGATCGGGATCAGGATCAGGATCACGGCCAGGCAGAAAAACAGCATGAACTGGGGATCCCTCAGGGCTTTTTTCACGTAGTAACTCATTCTCAACCCTCCAGCCGGATCCGGGGATCCAGGAACCGGTACAGCAGATCCACGATCAGATTGATGACCACATAAATCACCGCCATCCACAGGATATAGCCCTGAATGATGGGGAAGTCCTTTACGGCGATGGCGTCCACGGCCATTTTCCCGATCCCCTTCCACTCGAAGATCGTCTCAATGATCGTGGCACCGCCCATCAGTCCGCCTATGGACATGCCGAACATCGTGATGACCGAGAGCAGGGAGTTGGGCAGGATCTGCTGGAAGATGATCTGCCGCTTGGGCAATCCCCGGGCCAGGCCGCCGTTGAGGTAATCCTTGTTCATCTCCTCAAGCATGGAGCCCCGGACACGCCGCACGTACAGCGATATCATCCAGAAGGCCAGCGTCATAGACGGCAGGATCAGGTGGCGGATGTCTCCGCTGCCCATGACGGGCAGAAGCTTGAGCTTGATGCCGAAGAGGTACATCAGCAGGAAGCCCACCCAGAAACTGGGCATGGACACTCCGAAAAAGGAGATAAAACGCAGCAGATAGTCCACGAAACGGTTCTGGTACACCGCGCTCAAAACGCCCAGCGGGACTGCCAGGAGCACCGTCAGCAGCAGCGTGGCGCCGGTGAGCTTCAGGGTGTTGGGGATCCGGCCGAGCATCGTCTTCCATACGGAGACTCCGGTCTTGTACGACTCGCCCAGGTCGCCGTGCAGCGCCTTCCACAGCCAGCGGCCGTACTGGACCAGGAAGGGATCGTTGAGTCCCATTTCTTCTCTGGCCTGCTCGACCACCGCCGGGTCCGGGACTTCCCCCATGAGCTGGAATTTCAGCATCACCGGATCCGAAGGGGAGAGATAGGTCAGCGCGAAAACGAAAAAGGACAGGATCAGCATGATCGGGATCAGGAACAGCAGCCTTCCGATCACATATTTAACCGTTTTGTTCACCGCTTCACCGCTCCTAATAAAACAAATAGCCGTGGTACAGGCATAGCTGTACCACGACCGTATTCTCGCGGACCGCCCTCCGAAGCATCGCGGAGCGCGGCTTTTTCGGTCTGCAGCAGGTCTTCTGACTCACGCCCTCCGTTTCTCCGGGAAACGAACGCTGTTCACTGCCTTCTCGGATCTCTCCAATGACCGGCTTGCGCCGGGAACAGCTCGGGGACGCATACAGCGGCGGTACCGTCCGTGATTCGCACACGGTTCACTATTCTTCCTTCCGCGGTGGGTCGCCGCGGCGGACACTGCAGGCGTTATTCTATTGTTTCTATTGTTTGCCGGGATCGCCGGCACGCTCCGGCGTCCGGCCGGGAAAGCATAAAGGCTGCCGCCGCTTTTTCAGCGGCGGCAGCCCGTTTTCACTGCCCGAAAGAATAACGATACACGCCCCCGCTCCGAAAGTCCGCGGAGGGGGGATCGGCACCGGTGAAGGCAAGTCTTCTGGCTCAGGGGTCATCGCATCGGCAGGTCTTCCCGGACAGCTGTCCAGTGACATGTTCCGCGTCCGCTCTCCCATCACAGCGGCGGCTCCGCACGGGATTCTCACCCGTTTCCTTATTAAACGCCCGGCGAAGGGCGTACCTTCACTTGTATTCGGTTATCTCCATTATATTCCGCTAACCGTTTCCTGTCAATTTAATTATTGTGTTCCGAAACGTTATTTCCGAAAACGGCGGAGCCGGGGCGTTTCCTTCCCGTCAGCGGAAAAGCCGCAGCGCGAAATCCCGGTATATGATGCGCAGAGCCGACCAGTCGTGGGGATAGCCTTCCACCACGTTTCGGACGACGTTGGCATAATCGGAAAACCCCTTCTCCGCGCAGATCTCATCGTCGATGTCGAAGGCCTCGCGGTGGGCGTCCAGCGAGCCGATGGCGCGGTAATAGAGCGCCACGCTCTTCTCAAAGCTCTCCCGGTCTTCCATGACGCGCAGGTGGTCGTTGATCTCGAAAGAACGCTCCGTATCCATCCCGGGGCCGACCCGGCGCATGAAGCCGCTGAGAAGGCCGATCCAGGCGAACACGTCGGTGTTTTTCAGTCCGATGACGCTTGCCTGCACCGAGCCCATGGAGAAGCCGGCGATCGCCCGATGCCATTTGTCGCCGATGACCCGGTACTTGCGTTCGATCATGGGGATGCAGCTGTCGATGAGCGACCGGGCAAGACCCCGTCCGGAGTCGAAAATGGTCTCCCCTTCCGCGCGCTGCATGCCGTCGTTCATCACGACGATGAACGGTTCGATCAGCCCGTCGGCGATCAGGTTGTCCATGATGTGGTTGACACGCCCGTCGTAGATCCAGGAGGTCTCGTTCTCCCCCGCGCCGTGCTGGAGATAGAGCACCGGGTACTCCCCGCCCTTATAGTACTCCGGAGGGAGATAGATCCAGCATTTCTGCTCGGCTTTGAAGGCGTCCGACCAATAGTACTCGGCGGCCAGCGTCCCGTGGGGCACATCGCGCATCAGCACAAAAGGCGCGTTGGGATCGGGGATCTCCACGAAGTTGATGGCTTTTCCGTGGCTGTAATACTGGGGACAGTAGGGACTCACTGCCTCCGCTCCGTCGATGAGGAACACGAAAGCCTTGGGACCGCAGAAGAGCGGATCCCAGGACAAGGTCGCGCGCCATACGCCGTCGCCGCCCTTTTCCATTTTCAGCGGCTCTTCGGGCTTCAGTCCGAAAGAGACCTCCACGCTGCCGGCGTTTGGGGCGTAGAAGCCGAAGTGTACGTCGCCGTTGGGCCGGACCTTTGCTCCGGTATCCAGCGGCGTTCCCATGAAGGGGTTGTCGCTGTTGAAGAGCGTCTGCGGACCCAGGGGCGCGAAGGAGCTGATGAGATCGTCAAAGACACGGTTGCCGATAAAATCAAAGTTCGCCATGATTATCCTTCCTCCTGCGCATTCTGTTCTCTTTTTTGTTATCTGCTCACAGCCGCCGGTACAGGTCCTGCGGGCGGATGCCGTTTTTGCGGGCCGTCCGGTTCCAGTTCCGGTTGGCGATAAGTATGTACAGCCGGCGGGGAAAGGCGGTGGGGCCGGCAAGGATCTCCCCCGCGTCCGTCTCCGCTCCGATGGCTTCCGCCAGCCTCGCCACCCCCCGGGCCGCGGCGGCGGTGGGGCCGAGCCCGAAGGGCGTATGCCTGATGAGCGCGCCGATCAGCTCCCCCGCGCTGACGCCGAGGCCGCCGCGGTACTCGAAGCCCATGGCGGCGCACCACTGCCGGACGGCCTCAAAAAGGTTTGTGAGCTGAGAGCTCTCGTACAGGCCCATGTTCGCGAGCACATATACCCGTTTCGCCCCGCCTCGGTACTCCCCGAGCGACCACTCCATGAACCGGATGACCTGGGAGGGCAGTCCGTCCACATACAGCGGCAGGCACAGTACCAGATCCGAGGCCTCCTCCAAAGCGGGAAGCAGGGCGGAGAGATCCGCAAGATGCTCAGTCAGCGCGGCGGAACGCGTTTCGCGGCTGAGTGAAGCGGCCAGCCTGTCCGCCAGCGCGGCGGAGTTCCCGCTGCGGTGCCGCATGCTGCCGTTGAGAAGCAGGACCTTTCCCACCTCGGAAGGGGCCGGGCGCGGCGCGCTCTGCGCGGCGGGCCCGTTCTCGGCGAACCGCACCTCCCGGACATGGCCGCGGATATTGGCGCACACCGCCTTGACATAGCGGCGGGCGCTGTTCTCTTTCTCTTCGCTCAAGGCGGCGCCGTAGAAGACAAAGGTGAAGGGCTTGTTTTCCTCGTAGCGCTTTTTGTGATGAGTCTCTCCGCCGACGACCTCGAACTGCGGCAGCACATAGCCCAGGCAGCGGTCGAAGACATTCTTGACAAAACCGGAAAAGCCTCCGAAGGTATAGCGGCTGATCACGGTCACCCGGTCCGCCTTGTGGATCAGCTCGCCCATGTTTTCATACCCGTCCCGGATCACGCATTTCCCCGGCGTCCGGTTCCAGCAGCCGAAGCACCCCGTGCAGGGGCGAATGGTCCCCGTGTCGGAAACCACGGTCCATCCGGCATAATCCCGGCGCACAGGCTCCCATGCTTCCGGCGTCAGATCGTGAATCACAAGTCCCACGTTCGCCCCTCCCCTTTTTAAAGATCCCGCAGTTCCGCCGTGCGGAGGACCGGAAGAGAATACTTCTCCGCCAGCCGCAGGGCCTCTTCCTCGACGTCCGGATGCCATACGTCCTTCGGCGCGTGGGCGTCGCAGCCCAGGATCGCGATGTTCCCCTCCTCCCGCGCGAGCGCCCAGAACCGTTCGTCGGGGTAGTTCCTCCCGGTGCGCAGGCCCAGCAGGTTGATCTCCAGCGGAACGGCGGCAGCGGCAGCGGCCCGGCATATGCGGCGCATATGCCGCTCGTACACGTCGGACGGGCCCGTGAACCGGATCAGGTCGGGGTGGGCAAAATACGTGAAGAGGCCGGTCTGCAGAGCCTCCACGGACTGCGACACATACCGGTCGAGTACCGTTTCATCGTCGGTGGGCCGGCCGCAGTACGCCTCGCCGACCTCGTTGCCGATGAAGTGCTGCCCCAGGATCATGTAGCGCACTCCGGCGCCGCGCAGAAGCTCCAGAAGGCGGTCAAAGTATTTCGGATAGTACTCCGCCTCCACGCCGAGCAGGATCTCCATCCGGCCGGAATACTCCGCGGCCAGTGCGCGTACCGACTCGGCATAGCCCTCCAGCTCTTCGGGCTTCATGCGCATGGGCCGGTCCCGCGGTCCGAAATCGAAGAAATCGTAAGGGGTGTGGTCGGCAAAGCCCAGGATCTCAAACCCGTTGTCCGCCGCGGCGCGGGCATATTCGCTCTCGTCCCCTTCCGCGTGCCCGCAGCGGAAGGTGTGCGTGTGGTAATTGGCGATCATCGCGCTTTCCTCCGCGTTATTTTCCGCTCAGGGCGGCGGCCGTCAGCGCGGCCACGCGGGCATTGTTGAGCACCAGGCGGATATTGCTCTCAAGGCTGTCTCCTCCCGTGAGCTCCACCACCCGGGCCAGCAGGAAGGGCGTGGTCTCCTTGCCGCGGATCCCCCGCTCCTTCGCGTCGGCGAGAGCGGTCTCGATGGCGGCGTCGATCACCGTTTTGTCCATGGCATATTCCTCCGGGATCGGATTGGTCACCAGCATCCCGCCCGGATAGCCCAGCTCACGCTGGGCGCAGAACATGGCGGCCAGCTCCTCGGGCGTGTCCGCGCGGTAATCCACGCCGAAGCCGGATCCGCGGGTATAAAACGCGGGCAGCTCGTCCGTTCCGAATCCGATCACCGGAACGCCGCGGGTCTCCAGATATTCCAGCGTAAGGCCGAGATCCAATATCGCCTTGGCCCCGGCGCACACCACCAT
Source organism: Oscillospiraceae bacterium (assembly GCA_902768805.1). Taxonomy (GTDB): domain Bacteria; phylum Bacillota; class Clostridia; order Oscillospirales; family Oscillospiraceae; genus Apopatocola. The sequence goes on along the minus strand of CACXMX010000007.1, from coordinate 19,617 downwards.
CACGGGCGTGTGCGCGAGCTCCTCCAGGTCGGCGGAGATGTCCATCGTCACCTCGGCTCCGCGATGCACGCCTCCGATGCCGCCGGTGGCAAATACGCTGATCCCGGCCATATGCGCGATGATCATGGTGGTGGCCACGGTGGTGGCGCCGTCGGCGCCGCGCGCGACCAGCGCGGGAAGGTCTCTCCGGCTGGCCTTGGCCACGCCCCGTCCGGTCCTTCCCAGATATTCTATCTCCTCACGGCTCAGCCCGGCCTTCAGCCGTCCTCCGATGACCGCGATCGTGGCGGGCACGGCGCCGTTGTCGCGGACCGTCTGCTCCACCCGCAGCGCGGTCTCCACATTTTTCGGGTACGGCATGCCGTGGGAGATGATGGTGCTTTCGAGCGCCACGACGGGCCGTCCGGCCGCCAGTGCATCGGACACTTCCTCCGCCGTATCCAGATGAGAGTTGAATTCCATGGATCCCTGTCCTCCGTATTATCTTTATTCTATGTTCTGTTCCATGCGCCGCATAAGAGCCGCTCCGCTCATGGCGGGATTGACCGTCTCCTCGCTCTCCAGGGCGACGGCGGCCGCAGCGAGCCCCGCGCGGGCGCTGCCGGAAAGATCCGCTCCGCGGAGAGCGGCCCACACGAGCCCCGCCATAAAGGCGTCTCCGCCGCCCGTGGTGTTAACCGGAAGCGCGCCCATGGCGGGAAACAGCTGCCGGTCGTTCTCATCCGCGGCATACACGCCCTGCGCTCCCAGCGAGATGAATACACGGCGAAGCCCCGCGGACAGAAGGGCCTCCGCCGCCCGGCGCAGATCGCTCCGGTCGCGGATCGTTACTCCGGAGAGCAGCTCAGCCTCCGCCCGGTTGGGTTTGAGCGTGTCGATCCTGCCGAGCACGCCGCGCAGCTTTTCGGCCTTGGCAACGCTTACCGGGTCCGCGAAAACCGGCGCTTTCAGGCGCTCGCAGAGAAAGCGGATGCTTTCGGCCGGCAGGTTGGCGTCCAGCACGACCGCGCCGGCGCTCTCCAGCAGGCCGAGCCGCGGCTCGAGAGCCTCCGGAGAAAGGTGCCGGCAGATCTCCATGTCCGAGATCGCCAGCGCCATATCTCCGTCCGCGTCGGCAATATACAGGTAGACGGACGTGTTCTCCCCCGGGACGCGGACCGCCCCGCTCAGGTCTATACCGAGCTCGGCGCAGGACGCCTCGATCTGCCGGGCATAGAGGTCCCCGCCCAGCGCGGTGATCAGGCTCGTCTCCACGCCCATCAGCGCCAGGTTATGGGCGATGTTCCTCCCCACGCCGCCCGGGCTGAGCCGGACCCGGCCGGGATTGGAGTCGCGCGGGATCAGCGACCGGTCGGGCCGGCCGCATATGTCCATGTTCACGCCGCCCACCACGGCCGCTCTCACCGGGCTCAGTTCGCCGAACGTCAACGCCGTTCCCCCCTTTTGCGCGGAATGCCGGAGGTGATCCCGTCCGATATTCTGTCTGCTATATTATAAGCCGCGGGGCGTGCCGGCACAAGCCTCCCGCGCGGAAAAAACCGCCTCGGAGCCGCGCGCTCTCCGGACGGAATCCCGCCGGAAAGGATTGTACACAGCCGTCCGGAGTGATATAATATTATCCGGCTTTTTGAACCTGCCGCCCATAGCGCGGCGTTCCCGGAGGAAATCATGGCAGAATTCCATGTGGTAAGCGAATACTCCCCGGCGGGGGATCAGCCGCAGGCGATCGACACGCTCGCCCGGGGCGTGGAACTGGGACTGAGCGAGCAGACGCTGCTGGGCGTCACCGGCTCGGGCAAGACCTACACGATGGCCAAGGTCATCGAGCGCGTGCGCAGGCCTACGCTGGTACTGGCTCACAACAAGACGCTGGCAGCCCAGCTGTGCAGCGAGTTCAAGGAATTTTTCCCCGACAACGCGGTGGAGTATTTCGTCTCCTATTACGACTATTATCAGCCCGAGGCGTATATTCCTCACACGGACACCTATATCGAAAAGGACGCCTCTACCAACGACGAGATCGACCGTCTGCGCCTGAGCGCCACGTTCTCGCTGCTGGAGCGCCGCGACGTGATCGTGGTGGCTTCGGTGAGCTGCATCTACGGTCTGGGCGAGCCGGACGACTTCGCGCGCATGGCCATCTCCCTGCGCCCGGGAACCGAGCTCCCTCAGGAGACCCTGATGCTCAAGCTCATCGAGAGCCGCTATGAGCGCAACGACATTGCTTTCGAGCGCAATATGTTCCGCGTCCGCGGAGATACGGTGGAGATCTATCCGGCCTATTACAAGGACCGGGCCGTGCGCGTGGAATACTTCGGTGATGAGATCGAGCGCATCAGCCAGATCGATCCTCTCACCGGCAAGGCCGAACGGGTCCTCAGTCATATAGCGATCTACCCCGCCAGTCATTACGTCACGCCGCCGGAGAAAATGGCCCGCGCCGTCAGGGAGATCCGCCGCGAATGCGATGAGCGGGTGGAGTATTTCAGGCGGATGGAAAAGCCCCTCGAGGCGGAGCGGCTCTCCCAGCGCGTCAATTACGACATCGAGATGATCCAGGAGCTGGGCTACTGTTCGGGCATTGAGAACTATTCCCGGATCATCGGCAATCGTCCGGCGGGAAGCCCGCCCATGACGCTCCTGGATTACTTCCCGAAGGACTTTCTGCTGTTCGTGGACGAAAGTCATGTCACCCTTCCCCAGGTGAGAGCCATGTACCGGGGCGATCGGGCGCGCAAGGAGGCCCTGGTGGAGTACGGCTTCCGCCTCCCCTCCGCCTTCGACAACCGCCCGCTGAAGTTTGAGGAATTTCAGCAGCGGCTCAATCAGGTGATCTATGTCTCGGCCACGCCCGGCGAGTACGAGCGCGCCCGCTCCGGGCAGATCGCCGAGCAGATCATCCGTCCCACCGGCCTTACCGACCCGAAGGTCGAGGTCCGTCCCACTCAGGATCAGATCGACGATCTCATCGACGAGATCCACGCCCGTACAGAGAAAAACGAGCGCACTCTGGTGACCACTCTGACCAAGCGCATGGCGGAGGATCTGACCGCGTATCTGTCCAACGCGGGCATCCGGACCCGTTATATGCACCACGACGTCAACGCCATCGAGCGCATGGAGATCATCCGCGATCTGCGCCGGGGCGAGTTCGACGTTCTGGTGGGCATCAACCTGCTGCGCGAGGGTCTGGACCTGCCGGAGGTGTCGCTTATCGCGATCCTCGACGCGGACAAGGAGGGCTTTCTGCGAAGCGAGACGAGTCTGATACAGACCATAGGCCGCGCCGCCCGCAACGCGGGAGGCACCGTGATCATGTACGCCGACACCGTGACCCCCTCCATGCGCGCGGCCATCGACGAGACCGACCGCCGCCGCGCCATCCAGAGCGCGTATAACGAAGAGCACGGCATCGTCCCCCAGACCATCCGCAAAAGCATCCGCGATCTTATCGAGATCAGCGGGCCGGCCGCCAAAAACGAGCGCGGCGTGAAGATGACGGAGCACGAGCGCAAAGCCGAGATCGAGCGGCTGGAGAAAGAAATGCGCAAGGCCGCGAAGATGCTCGAGTATGAGTACGCCGCGGTTCTCCGCGACGAGCTGATCAGGCTGCGGGGTGAGAAATGACGCGCCCGTCGACAGGCCGGGCCGGGGATTTCACTCAGGGAAAGATCCCCGGGGTGATCACGGGCATGGCCGTGCCCCTGATCGCCGCGCAGCTCGTGAACGTGCTTTACAACATCGTGGACCGCATCTATATCGGCCATATCCCTGCCGTTGGCGCGCACGCGCTGACCGGCGTGGGCGTGGCTCTGCCGATGATCACGATCCTCTCGGCCTTCGCGGGTCTTTTCGGCCAGGGCGGAGCGCCGCTGTTTTCCATCGCCCGGGGACGCGGCGACGAGGAGCAGGCGGGGCGCATCATGGGCAATTCCATGTCGCTGCTGCTCATCTCCTCGGCGGTGCTCGCGGTGCTCGCGCGGATGATCTCGCGGCCGGCGCTGCTCGCTCTCGGCGCGGGAGAGAACACGCTGGGCTACGCGCTCGACTACCTGCATGTCTACCTGATCGGAACGCCTCTGGTATTCGTTACGCTGGGCATGAACCCCTACGTCAACTCCCAGGGCTTCGCCAAGCGGGGAATGATGACCGTCCTGCTCGGCGCGCTGACCAACATCGCCCTCGACCCCCTTTTCATATTCGTGTTCGGAATGGGCGTGCGCGGCGCGGCGCTGGCCACGGTCCTTTCTCAGGCCGTCAGCGCCGTATGGTGCACCTCTTTCCTGCGCGGCGGGCGGGCCGCGATCCCGCTGCGGAGGCGGAACATGGGGCTTCGGCCCGATATCGTCCGGCGTATCGTGAGCATGGGTATATCCACCTTTATGGCGCAGGGGACCAACTCGATCATCCAGGCCGTGGGCAACCGGGAGCTGAGCTTTTTCGGAGGCGAGCTGTACATAGGGGCGATGACGATCATCAACGCTCTGCGCACCGCGTTTTTCCAGGTGATCATGGGCGTATCCTCGGCCATGCAGCCGGTGATCGGATATAATTACGGCGCGAACCGGCGCGACAGAGTGCTGGAGTGCATCCGTTTCGCCACAGCCGTCGGGGTCGGCTTCATGCTGATGACATGGCTGCTTCTCGAACTGATACCCGAGCCTTTCGTGCGGATCTTCACCGGGGAACAGGCCCTGATCCATATCGCCGTCCCCGCCGTTCGCATCTATTACTGCGCGATCTTTTTCATGTCGCTGCAGCTTGTGGGCCAGAGCGTGTTTACCGGTCTCGGGAAAGCCCGGCACGCCGTGTTTTTCTCTCTGTTCCGCAAGGTCGTGATCGAGGCGCCGCTGATGGTGCTGCTGCCCCGCTGGGGCTTCGGCGCGGCCGGCGTGTTCTGGAGCGAGCCGGTCAGCGACGTCATAGGCGGACTGGCCGCCTATATCACCATGCTTGTCACCGTGTATTTTCCCCTTCGCCGGGAGCTCAGGGCGGCCGAAGCCGGAGACCGGCTGCCCGGGTGACCCGCAGGGACCCGACCCCGTCCCCGACCGACGTATAAAGGAGACATTATGAAAAAACTCATGCTTCTCGACGGCAACAGCCTCATCAACCGCGCTTTTTACGGCGTGAGACCGCTCAACGCGCCGGACGGAACGCCCACCAACGCCGTTTACGGTTTCCTGGCCATACTGCAGAAGCTGCTTGAGGATGAGGCTCCCGACGGTCTGGCCGTTGCCTTTGACCGCAAGGAGCCTACCTTCCGTCACCGGCATTCCGCCGCGTACAAGGCCACGAGGCGGCCCATGCCCGAGGAGCTGGCCGCGCAGATGCCTGTGATGAAGGAGGTCCTCGACGCCATGGGAGTGGTGCGCTGCGAGCTCCCGGGCTGGGAGGCCGACGATATCCTCGGCACCCTGAGCCTTCGCGCCGCAGGCGAGGGCATCGAGTGCGTGGTGGTCACCGGCGACAAGGACGCTCTGCAGCTTGTGGACGGACAGGTACGGGTGCTCAACGTCAAAACCCGCATGGGCCAGACGGAGACCGTCGACTATACACCGGAGCGGTTCCGCGGGGAATACGGCTTCGACCCGCCGAAAATGGTGGATCTCAAAGCCCTGATGGGCGACAGCAGCGACAACATCCCCGGCGTGCCCGGTGTGGGAGAGAAGACCGCGCTGGACCTGATCCGGCATTTCGGCTCGCTGGACGGGGTATACGCGCATTTGGACGACGCTCTCATCAAAAAGGGCGTCCGGGCCAAGCTGGAGGCGGGAAGGGATTCCGCCTACGACAGTTATTATCTGGCTGCCATTGACCGTCACGCTCCTCTGGAGGCCGACCCGGCCGGCATGCTCCTTCCGGCGTCGTGGGGAAGCGGCCTTTACGATGTGTTCAAACGGCTGGGCTTCCAGAAATTCATAGAGAAATGGGGCCTCGCTCCGGGTGAGGCTGCCGCCCCCGCTCCGGTATTTGAGGGGACCGTTACGAGTCTGACCCCGGAGACGGAGGAGGAACTGCGAAAAGCCCTTTCCGCCGCGGCCGGGAAAAACGTGTATTATGCCTTCGACGGAGAGCGAAACGAGTTCGCAGTGCACTTCTCCCCCTCGGAGAAGGAGGGAACGGCGGTGTTTCTCTCGCCGGAGATCTACCGGGACGATTTTGCCCCCGCACTGCGGCTGATGTTTGCCCCGTCCTTCCGGAAGGGCGGGCACGATGTGAAGACCCTGCAGCGAGCCCTGCTTGAACGGGGCGTGGACGCCGGCGAAGGCTGGGTGTTCGACGCGGCGATCGCGGCATATCTGCTCGACTCCACCGCCGCGGGCTATGAGCTCGAGCGGCTCTGTCCGGCCTTCTGCGGTTTTGAGCCCCTGTCCGCCGGCAGCGGAGAGTCCGGCCAGATGAGTCTCGACCTTGGCGGAGAGGAGGGCGGTGTCCCCCTTGCCCGGCGGGCGGCGATCCTCGCCTCCCGCGCCGCGGCCGCGGAGGCTCTGGAGGAGGCGCTGATGCCCCGGCTTCGGGCCAACGGCATGGAAGAGCTGTTTGAGCGGATCGAGATGCCCCTGTGCGCGGTGCTCTCCGGCATGGAGCACCGGGGCTTTCTTGCCGACCGCGAGGCTCTGCTCCGTTTCGGCGAGAGTCTGGTCGGGCGCATCGGCGAGCTTCAGAACGCCGTTTGGGCCGCCGCCGGTGAGGAGTTCAACATCAACTCTCCCAAGCAGCTGGGCACGATCCTTTTCGAAAAGATGGGTCTGCCCGGCGGGAAGAAGACGAAGACCGGCTGGAGCACCAACGCCGACACGCTGGAAAAGCTGCGTTTCGCGCCGATCGTCCGCGATGTGCTGGAATACCGGGAGCTGACCAAGCTCAAATCCACCTACGCCGACGGCCTGCTGAAGGTCATCGGACCCGATGGGCGGATCCACACCAACTTCCAGATGACCGTTACCGCCACGGGACGGCTCAGCTCCACGGAGCCGAATCTGCAGAATATCCCCGTTCGCCGGGAGCTCGGCGCGGAGCTGAGGAAAATGTTCACCGCCGGACCGGGCAGCGTGCTCATCGACGCGGACTACTCCCAGATCGAGCTTCGCCTGTTGGCGCATATCTCGGGCGATGAAAATATGCGCTCGGCCTTTCTCTCCGGTGAGGACGTGCACCGCGTCACCGCCTCCCAGGTCTTCGGCATCCCCTTTGAAGAGGTGACCTCCGAGGAGCGGCGCCGCGCCAAGGCCGTCAATTTCGGCATCGTCTACGGGATATCCGCTTTCTCGCTCAGCCAGGATATCGGCGTGACGGTGACCGAAGCCAAAGAGTATATGGACGCCTATCTCTCCCGCTTCCACGGTGTTCGGGATTACCAGAAAAGCATCGTCGAACAGGCCAAAGCCGACGGCTATGTGTCCACGCTCTTTGGGCGGCGGCGGTACCTGCCCGAGCTCAAGGGGAACTTCACCATGCGTTCCTTCGGCGAGCGCGTGGCGTTGAACATGCCTATCCAGGGAACTGCCGCGGACGTGATCAAGCTGGCTATGGTCAACGTGGACCGCAGGCTCCGCGACGAGGGTCTGGCCGCCCGGCTGATCCTGCAGGTCCACGACGAGCTGATCGTAGAGTGCCCGGACGGGGAAAAGGAGCGCGCCGCGGCACTGCTTCAGGAGGAAATGGAGAACGCCGTGCATTATTCCGTCCCCCTGATCGCCGAGGCCCGCTGGGGCCGGACCTGGGCCGACGCGCACTGATATGGAAATACGAAAGGCTCTCCCCGAAGACATCCCCGCCGTCGCCGCGCTGGAGGCGGAGACCTTTTCTCTCGGGGCGGACGCCTCCGCGCTGGAGCGGATGCGCTCCGACCCCGGCTGCCCGATCCTGTGCGCCGTTGAGGACGGGACGCTTCTCGGCTACGTCTACTTCCGGTCCGTACTGGACGAGGGATATGTGGGCGATCTGGCCGTTCGGGCCGACCGCCGGCGCCGCGGGATCGGCCGGGCGCTCATCGCCGCGATGTGCGCCGAAGCCGAACGCCGGGAGCTCGCGTTCCTGACTCTGGAGGTCCGCGAGAGCAATTCGGCCGCCCGGCGCCTATATGAGAGCAGCGGCTTTCTCCCGGTGGGCGTGCGGAAAAACTACTACGAAAAGCCCCGCGAGAACGCGGTGCTGATGACGAAGACCTTCCCCCGCCCCTCAGGCGGAGAGGAATAACACAAAGAAAAGAAGGAAATCGATCCATGCTCATTCTGTCTGTGGAGAGCACCTGCGACGAGACGGCCGTAGCCGTTACCGAAAACGGGCGCAGGGTGCTGACCGATCAGATATTCTCCCAGGCCGACCTGCACGCGGTGTACGGCGGCGTGGTGCCCGAGATCGCCTCACGCAGCCATGTGGAGGTCATCTCCCGTCTGGCCGACCGGGCCGTGGAGACCGCGGGAGTGGGAAAACACGATCTGGACGCGATCGCCGTGAGCTACGCTCCGGGGCTGATCGGCGCCGTGCTGGTGGGAGTGAACTTCGCCAAAAGCGCGGCCATGGCTCTGGATATCCCCCTGATCCCCGTGCACCACGTCCGCGGCCATATTGCCGCCAACTATCTCGCCTTTCCGGAGCTTGAGCCTCCGTTCCTGTGTCTGGCCATCTCCGGGGGCAATACGATGCTGGTGGACGTGCGCGACTATACGGATATGCGCGTACTGGGCCGGACCCGGGACGACGCGGCGGGGGAATGCTTCGACAAATCCGCCCGTGTGCTGGGCCTTCCCTATCCCGGCGGCGCGCCGATCGACGCTCTTGCCCGTACCGGCAGGGACGACGCCTATGTCCTGCCCCGCCCCGCCGTGGGCGAGAATCCCTACGACATGAGCTTTTCCGGCCTGAAGACGGCCGTGATCAATCTGGCCCACCACGCCGAGCAGACCGGGGAGCCGCTGGACGCTCCCGGACTGGCGGCTTCCCTGTGCAGGGCCATAAGCGAAATGCTGGTGAGCCGGACCATGGCCGCCGCCGCGGAGCTCGGTTATAAAAAAATCGCCGTGGCCGGTGGAGTGGCCGCCAATTCCCGCATCCGCGCCGACTTTCAGAAGGCCGCGGAGGCTGCCGGCGCCGCGCTGTACATCCCTCCGCTGCGCCTGTGCGGAGACAACGCCGCCATGATCGGGTCACAGGGGTATTACGAATATCTGGCCGGGCATACCGCCGGCACCGATCTGAACGCCTACGCCACCATGGAGCTGTAGCCGAAAAAACGGTGTTTCGGGCCGGGATACTCGCTCGGGCCGAGGCGGGCAGGGGGATCCCTTCCCGGCATCGCTTCCCGAATCTGAGAAAGGAGACGCGGGGATGGGCATTCACGACGGGCATCGCGAGCGCATGAAAAAACGGTTTCTTGAACACGGGCTGGACAACTTCGACGACGTCAACGCGCTGGAGCTGCTGCTCTTCTATGCGCTGCCCCGCAAGGACACCAATGCTCTGGCGCACGCTCTTCTGGACCGGTTCGGCTCCCTGGCCGGGGTGCTGGACGCCTCCGCGGCGGATCTTCTCTCCGTGGACGGCGTCGGTGAGAGCATTGCGGGGCTCCTGCGCCTGATCCCGGAGATGAGCCGCCGCTACATCGTAAGCAAGACGCCCGACTCCGAGCCGGTCGACAGCCCCACGCTGGCCGGGCGGTATTTTCTGCCCCGCTTTCTCTACGAGACGGACGAGGTCGTCATGGCGCTGCTGCTGGACGCCCGCCGCCGGCCTATCCTGTGCCGGGAGATCGGCCGCGGCACGGTGGACGCGGCCCAGATCAGCGCCCGGAAGCTGGCGTCGCTGTGTCTGGAGCGCCGGGCAAGCTCCGTGATCGTGGCGCACAACCATCCCAGCGGAAACGCGCTGCCCTCAGAGGAAGACGTCGCCTTCACCGCGAGACTCGGTGAGGCGCTGTCGGTGCTGGGCGTGGAGCTGAGCGATCACATCATCGTGGCGGGGACCGACTATGTCTCCCTGCGCGAAGCGGAGCTCATGTAAGTATTGTAAAATCAAAAACCCCGTCATATCCGGAAGGAAGGATCCCAATGTCCGAACTGCATGAAAAATACGCCCGTCTGCTCGGCGATCTGCGAGCCATAGGGAGCGCCGCCGTAGCCTTTTCCGCCGGCGTGGATTCCACCTTTCTCCTGAAGGCCGCCCATGAGGCGCTGGGAGACGGGGCTTTTGCCGTAACGGTACGTTCGGTTTTCTGTCCCGACCGTGAGGGAGACGAGGCGGCGGCCTTCTGCGCCGGCGAGGGCATCCGCCATATCGTCGAGACAGTGGATGTCCTCGCCGTGCCGGGAGTCCGGGATAACCCTCCCGACCGCTGCTATCTGTGCAAGAGGGCGCTGTTTACCCGTCTTTTCGAAATAGCCCGCCAAAACGGCGCGGAGCACCTGCTGGAGGGCTCCAACACCGACGACCTGGGCGACTACCGCCCCGGCATGCGCGCCGTAGAGGAGCTGGGCGTGGAGAGTCCGCTGCGCGTCGCGGAGCTTTCCAAAAGTGAGATCCGCGCGCTGTCTCGTGAGCTGGGTCTGCCCACCTGGGACAAGCCCTCCTATGCCTGTCTCGCCTCCCGGATCGCCTACGGCGAGGAGCTGACCGCGCGGAAGCTCGCCATGGTGGACGCGGCCGAGGAATACCTGCGCTCGCTGGGCCTGAGGCAGCTTCGGGTCCGCGTTCATGGCTCGACCGCCCGCATCGAGGTCGAACCGGAGGCGATGTCTCTCATCGCCGCTCCGGACACGGCCCGGGCGGTGAACGAAAGACTGCGCTCTCTCGGATTCTCCCGCGTAACGCTGGACCTGGCCGGATACCGTACAGGCAGCATGAACGACGCTCTGATCGGAAACCGTTCCCGGTGATCCGCCGCGGCATACAGCAAGCCCCCGAAGGAAGATCGTCTTCCCTCGGGGGCCTTCTTTTTATGTGCGGGAAATCAGCTTTTCTTTTTCAGTTCGTCTCCGTACAGTTCCAGCGCCTGCATGGAAATGCGGATATACAGCCGTTTGGCCGGCGAGTCGAGATCGTCGCCGAGCATCTCCTGACACTTGCGGATCCGGTAGAGCACCGTGTTCCGGTGGGTATACAGCGCCGCGGCCGTCTGGCTCAGGGACCGCTCGCAGTCGATATAGGTTTTGAGCGTATCGTACAGATCGCTGTTGCCGCCGCGCGCTTTCTCCCACAGGGAGATCACCACCGGGTGACAGGCGCTGTAGACCTCGCGGGCAGAGTGGCTCGAGAGCAGGAAGTTCAGCCCGTGATCCGCAAAGGTGTAAACGCCCGGTTCCGCGCTCTCCGAATTGCTGAGGACAAAATCCGTCTGCCGCTCGAGAAGAGGCAGGTAGTTCACATTGGGCACGCAGAGGCTGAACGCTATGCGCAGCGAGTTGTTGGCCAGGAGGATCTCACGGAACTGCTGGTGAACGGGATCGTTGTACATGTCCCGGTTGCTGATGACATGCACGCATCCGTTTTTCTCCAGGACGATGGCGTTCTGGAGATGGCGCGTGATCGTCTGCGACAGGATGTGCAGCGACATGTCCCCGCTCTCGCCCGCGGGCTTGATGGTGCACAGCTGATACGGGTCTTCCGGCAGCCACTGATAATAGGCCAGCTGGATGCTCAGTTCCTTTTCGCTGTAGGCCTGCTGGCTGAGCAGCTTGAAGAACACGTTGACATGGGAATTGTTCCCGGAGCTCGGCCGTCCGAGACGGGGCTCGAGCAGCTTGGCCAGACGCTCGATGAGCTGGGAATCTCCCGCGTTGAGCTTGCGGTTCTTTTCCAGCAGCGTAATGCGCCCGCATACCCCCTCGTTGAAGATCATGCAGTAGCTGATGCCGCCGTAGAGCATGGTGTTGCTGCGCTGGAACTGAAAGCTCTGAGACCCGTAATGGGTGAAGTCCACATTGCTGTTGTCGTAGCGCATGGCCCGGATGCTGTTGAGAGAGGAGTAGCCGTATTTGCACAGGTAGTCCCACTCCGGGTCCATCTTGCCCAGCTCCGGATCGCGGGTGATGGCCAGCAGCCGGCTGTTGCCGTCAAGGATCATCATGGGGTTGTTGAACACCAGCCAGCTGGTGTCCACGGCCCGCTGGTAATCCCCGTCCGCGACGGCCTCCTCCATTTCGGTCTCCCAGTCCTGATAGTAGTCGAACACGCCCTGAATGATCTCAAAGGCCTCCTTGAGCTGGATATCAAACAGGGTGATATGGTCGCCGCCCTCGCCCTCCACGATCACGTTGCGCCCGCTCTGGTAAACGTGAGCGGTATTGGTGGAGTAGGCCACCCGAGCGCTGTTGAGAATGGGCTTGGCGTCCATACGGATGTTGGTCGCTATATCCATCAGCGGCGAGAGGCGGTTGGCGATCATCCACATACTGAGTTTCATATCGGATCCCCCCGGATGTGATGTCCGCAAAAGAATACAGTTTCTCTCAATAATATTAATCCTTTCCGCACAAAAATTCAATCGGAAATTTGTGCGGATTTGGGCAGGCGTTCCCGGGGGAAACTCTTCCGCTCCCGGGAGAGGAAAATTCAACTCGGCGGGACCCTTTCTTTTTTGTGCGTGCGGCACATGGGAAAGGACGGCTTATCCCATATAATGATATATGTACAGATTTGTCCGTATGTAATAAGCATAATCAGCCGATATTGAGGAGGTACAAAATGAGTGTTGGTAAGTTTATGAAGCAGGCCGCCGAGCGCGATTATTCCCAGTGGTGGCAGAAGCCCGGCACGTTCCCCTGGATGTTCCAGCAGGCCAAGCCCCCGCTGAATCCCCCCGATTCCGCGCGTCCGATCCCCACGAGGGAGAACTATGAGCGTGCCGTCCGCGGCCAGCAGCCCTACTGGATCCCGCAGTATTTCACCGACAGCAACATCATCTGGCCCGACGCCATGGAAGAGCACCCCGTGCCCGAGGTCGACGGCTGGGACTGGTGGGGCGTCAACTGGATCATGGCCGAGGTTGCCGGCGGCATGATCACCAAGCCCGGCACCCGCACCTTCAGTGAGTTCGCCAACTGGAAGGAAGAGCTGGAGTGGCCCGACATGTCTCTGGTGGACTTTGAGGCCGACGGCAAGAAGATCCAGACCAATCTGGACCCCGACCGCGTGCATATTTATGAGTGCGTGGAGGGCATCTTCGAGCGCCTGCACGAGATGATCCCGTTTGACGAGTCGCTGATCGCCTTCTATGAGGAGCCCGAGCTGCTGGAGGAATTCTTCCAGAAGATGGCCGACTACAAGATCGAGACCTGCGACAAGATCTTCAAGTACTACGGCCGGGTGGACGGCGTGCTCTATCACGACGACTGGGGCACCCAGCGCGCCGGATTCTTCTCCAACGAGATGTTCCGTGAGCAGCTCATGCCCGCCACCAAGCGCCTCACCGATTTCATCAAGGGGCAGGGCAAGTTCCTGGAGCTGCACTCCTGCGGCCGGAACCAGCAGTACATCCCGATGATGATCGAGATGGGCATCGACATGTGGGGACCGCAGGCCAACGCCAACGACATCGACTGGATGTTCGACAACTACAACAAGCAGATGTCCTTTGCCTTCCCGCTGGTCATCAAGCCGGGCTCCAGCGAAAAGGAGATCCGCCGCACGGTGGACGAATGGGTGGATCACTACGGCGTGAACGGCCGCATTCTGGCTTCCATCCAGGCCGATTTCCGCGATCCTCAGCAGGGCGCCATCGCCGCCGACGAGCTCTACAACTACTCCCTGGCCTTCTATAACAAACTTTACGGCCGCGGCTGAGAAGACGCGGACCCTGCAGCGAAAAGTGAGGGATATGCATGCTGACTCCGAGACAGAATCTTCTTGAGACCATTCACGGCGGCAAGCCCGAGCGCTTCGTCAACCAGTATGAGGCGTTCGGCATGATCATCGGCACGCCCTTCGGTCTGCGCAACGCCAACCCGGCCCGAGGCCAGATGAACGTGGTTAACGCCTGGGGCATCACCAAGTCCTTCCCCGAGAACGTCCCCGGTGCCTTCCCCGTGCACACCCCCGACAAGATCGTCATCAAGGATATGGAACACTGGCAGGACTATGTCAAGGTCCCCAACGTGGTCTATGACGCCTCCGAATGGGAGCCCTTCATTGAGCGCGCCAACGCCGTCGACCGGAATGAGCAGTTCTGCATGGCCTTTGTGGCCCCGGGTCTCTTCGAGCAGTGCCATTACCTGATGGAGATCCAAAACTGCCTGGTGGCGTTCTATGAGTATCCCGACGAGATGCACGAGCTGATCGAGGTTCTCACTCAGTTCGAGCTGGACTATGCCGCCGAGGTCTGCAAATACCTGAAGCCCGACGCGCTGTTCCACCACGACGACTGGGGTTCCCAGACCAGCACCTTCATCTCCCCCGAGATGTTCCGCGAGTTCTATCTGGAGCCCTACAAAAAGATCTACGGCTTTTACCGCGACCACGGCGTGGAACTGGTGGTTCACCACTCCGACTCCTACGCCGCCACGCTGGTGCCGCAGATGATCGAGATGGGCATCGATATCTGGCAGGGCGTAATGACCAGCAACAATATTCCCGCCCTGATCAAAGAATACGGTCCTCAGATCAGCTTTATGGGCGGCATCGACTCCGCGGCCATCGACTTCCCCGGCTGGACCCGCGAGAAAGTCCGCGCCGAGGTCCGCCGCTGCTGCGACGAGTGCGGCAAGCTCTACTTCATCCCCGGTGCCAGCCAGGGTCTGGCCATGAGCACCTTCCCCGGCGTGTACGACGCCACCACCGAAGAGATCGACGCCTACAGCAGGGAAGTATTCCGATAACCCGACCCAAATCAGCAAAAGCGCCGCGGCCAAAGCCGCGGCGCTTTCCTTTCCGGTCGTTACTATTCAGTACAGCGACCCTGTCGCGGAGATCGCCGTAAGGCGCAGCTCCGTTCCGTCGGCCGTGGAAAAATGCTCGAAAGCCGCCCGCCCGCCGGCGAAAACGCTGCCGTAAGCCGTCGGTATGTATTCGTCCAGCGGTGAACAGGCCAGCAGTCTGCGGAAATCGCTGTCCAGGAGCTCGTCGAGCAGCTCGGCGCGCATGCCCTCCGGTCCGTCGAAAACATAAGTGCCGGAGGCGGTATAGATCCGCAGGGGATAATTGACGGTCTTCGCCAGCTCCGCCCAGTCTCCCAAAGCGAAAATGCCCTGCACCTTCAGCGCGAAGGCCAGCTCCGGGCTGTCCGCGCGAAAAGGCGTTCCGGCGATGTATCCGCCTTCTTCCTCTCCCCAGGTCCAGCTCTTCAGGACGTCGCCGGACACGTTATACTGGCCGTTGGCCGCCGTCGCTCCGTTCCACTGCACGCCGGCACAGGAGTCGAACGTCAGCGCGGGGCTCGGCACGTCGTGGATATTGCAGCCGCGGAAAGCGACCGTATCGCACTCATACAGATAGGCCGCGCACCAGGAGCACTCGAAGATCTCGGTGCCGGTCACGGTTACGGAGGAGCACTGCCAGGCGTTCACGCCCGAGGTGCCGCAGCCGTAGAGGCGGCAGCTGTCGATCACGGCGTAAGAGCTGTTCTGCAGGCTGATCACCCCGCCCGTGCACTCTCCGATCCCCTCGGAGTGGCCCGCGGTGAAGCCGGTCAGGCCGACGCCGCTGCAGCCGCGGAAGGAGAGCACGTTGGCGTAACGGGGCGCGGCGGTGATCACCGTGTCGCGCGGATCGTCGCTCTCGGCGCGGATCATCAGGCCGGAAACGCCGTCGATCACCAGCTCGGGGCCGTCATAGGTGTCCTGCCAGTAAAAGTGCTTCCCGCCGAAGCCGCCGTACCCGGCCGCGGCGGACAGATCATAGACTCCCGGGGCCAGGATCACGGTACGGTCGGGGCCGATGGCGGACAGAAATTCGTCTACGGTTGAAACGCGCAGCTCTCCGCCCGGCTCCACCTCCGCGGCTTCGGTCAACGGAGGATGAACGCTTACGGACTGCGGGTCGATCGGGCGCAGCGTCATGGCCGCGAGAGCCTCGTCGCTGAGCACGGCGCCTTCCGCGTCCACGGGCCGGATCGTCCCGGACCACTGCAGATAGCTGTTGCTGACCAGGGAGCATCCGTCCACCGCGGCGGCGGAACGGTTCAGGTCGAACACCGGAGCATCGAACCGGCAGCCGCTCACATCATTGGACAGGAACTTGACATTGCTGCCGTTGTTGGCGATAACGAGGGACATGGCGGCATTGTCGGTGATCCGGCAATCGGCCACGGTGAAGATGTCGGTCCCGTTCACCTCGAACAGGCCGAAGGCAGGACCGGTCTCCTTTGCCCCGCAGCTGTCAATATCGCAGTCGTAAATATGCACCACGCCGCAGTTCCACGCCGAAACGGCGCCGTAGCTGCACTCGTAGATGCGTGTGCTTTGTACGGTCAGGTCCGCGCACTCCTCGCCCTGCACACCCACAGTGCCGCAGCCGTAAAGAGCACAGGAGCGCACCGCGGCGCCGCGGCAGCCGTACAGATACAAAACGCCGCCGGAGCAGGCGCCGGGCTCTTCCGTGTGGCCCGCGCGCAGGTCCTCTACGGTCAGGCCCCTGCAGTTGCGGAACGTGAGCACATTGGCGTAGCGCGGCAGAGCGCTGACCGTGGTTTTGTCCGCGCCGGAGCCCCGGATCGTCAGGTTATCCACGTCGTGGATCTCCAGCTCATATCCGTCGTAGATATCCACCCAGCGGCAGTAGGGATTGATCTCTCCGGCGTTTTCGGGCGGGGTCAGTGTGAAAACGTCTTCGCCGAGTTCGATCACGGCGCCCGGCGCGACTGCCGCAAACAGCTCATCCAAAGTGGATACGCGCAGGACGTCTTCTTCCGCGGCGACCGGCTCCGCTGTCGGGTCTGAGGCGGTTTCTTCGATTTTCCCGGCCGAAGCGCAGCCGCCTGTCAGCAAAAGGGCCAGCGCAAGGATCGGGATCAGGAATCTTTTCATAAGGGTCAATTCCTTTCGAGTGGTTTATACCCATATGACGTCCCTTCCTGTGCGGCGGTTCACTCGGCCGGGTGAACCTTGTCCTTCCCGGGTCCGTCTGTATATCGGGAACAGGAAAGGAGGAGCGAAATGGAAAAGAGAACCGGCGTCCGAGTGTATAACGTGATGTTTCCCTTATGGATGCTCGTCTGGTGGCCCTCGTGGCTTTGGCTGGCGCTGATCCCGCTCAATTACGGTATCGACGCCCTGGTGCTGCGCCTGAGTCTCCCCGCCGATACGGACAGGGCGGCATTTGTGCGGAAGCATACGTGGAAGATCTGTCTGGCCGGCTTCGCGTCCGACTTTCTCGGCAGCGCGCTTTTGTTTGCCGTCTATGCCTTCACTCCGGGAGATCCTCTCTCCTATAATCTCGCCTACGCGCCCTTCGGGAACGCCGCCGCCCTTGCGGTCACTCTCACAGCCCTGGTGCTCTCCGCCGGAGCGATCTTCCTTCTGGACAGACGGATCCTTCGCCGCGCCGGGCTGGACCCGGGCAAGGCGCGGCGCGCGGCCCGAAATCTGGCGGTCTTCACCGCGCCGTATCTGTTTCTGTTTCCCTCCGGACTTCTCTATCGGTGACCGCTTGCCACGCCGCGGCGTATTGTGCTATGATGTATGTATCCGTATGACAGGGAGGCGGCGTCTATGCCAAGGTTTTCCTCTTCGCTGATCATTTTCATTATTTATATTATCGCGGTGAGCCTGTTCAGCGGCCGCAAAAAGAAAAACACCTCAAGCTCCGGCAGCGGCGCGTCCGCCGCGAACCGGCAGACGGCCGTACGGGCAGACCGTCCCACTCCCACGATCCCGTCGCTGGCAAACCGCCACTCCAAAAAGGATGACGACTGCGACTACGGCGAGGTCAACCACCGGTATTCCCATCAGAACGAAAAACGCGTCGCGCAGCTCAAGGGCTATCTGGATGCCGGACTCATCGACAAGAAGGAGTATAATGAGATGCTTGAGCGCTATACCAGGCAGGACCAGCTTTACGATTCCTACATGAACTGAATCCATTGGATGTACAGAGCTTTCTTCCTCTCGGGGAGAAAGCTCTTTTTTAAATTTGAAAATGAGTAAAACGGAGAAAAAACGAGAAAAATGAAGAAAATCGGAGTTATGAGATCGGTAATCGAAAAAAGATGAAATCTTGTGTTGACACCGCGGAGGGGCTGTGCTATAAAAATAAAGCGCGTTTGAGGGCCTAATCGGCTCCGTGCGCCCAAAATGATGAAAAATTACTGATATTGGAGGCAAATTCATGTCCACTACCATGGTAAGGACCGAGGACGTCCAGCGCAAGTGGTATGTTCTCGACGCGGCCGGCAAGCCCCTGGGCAAGACCGCCGCTCTCGCTGCCGATCTGCTGCGCGGCAAGCGCAAGGTCGACTACACCCCCCACGTTGACGGCGGCGATTTCGTCATCATCGTCAACTGCAAAGACGCCGTTCTCACCGGCAACAAGCTGACCCAGAAGTTTTACCGCACCCACTCTGGCTACGCCGGCGGTCTCAAGGAGACCCGGTACGACCGCCTGATGGCCACCCGTCCCGAGCTGGCCATGACGCTGGCCGTCAAGGGCATGCTGGCCAAGAACCCCACCCAGATGCACCAGCTTCGCCGTCTGAAGGTCTTCGCCGGCCCCGAGCACAAGCACGCCGCCCAGAAGCCCCAGGCTTGGGAAGAGTAAGAAGGAGGAACAACATAATGGCTACTTATCAGAGCAAGCGCCCCTACACCTACGGCACCGGCCGCAGGAAGTCCTCCACCGCCCGCGTGCACCTGATCCCCAACGGCACCGGCGCCATCACCGTCAACGGCCGTACCCTGGACGATTATTTCGGACTGGAGACCCTGAAGCTGATCGTGCGTCAGCCCCTGGTCACCACCGGAACCGTGGATAAGTACGACGTGGAAGCCACTGTCGCCGGCGGCGGCGTCACCGGTCAGGCCGGCGCCATCCGCCACGGCATCGCCCGTGCCCTTCTGCTCGTGGACGAGAGCTACCGCGCCCCCCTCAAGGCCGCCGGTTACCTGACCCGCGACCCGCGCATGAAAGAGCGCAAAAAGTACGGTCTCAAAGCTGCACGTCGTGCTCCGCAGTTCTCGAAGAGATAATCGAGACCAAGAGACATGCAAAAAACCCTGGAAATTCAACGTTTCCGGGGTTTTTTCTTTCCAAAATCTTTTTGATTTGTTTTGACAAAATCTGACGAATTCTGGCGAGAAAAAAGTAGTTAATACTGAGGGAACCGCCCGTTTCAGACCCCTTTTAGTTAAAAATTGAGGGAAAAATCAGAGGATGACAGAACGTAAAAAGTCCGTTTGATCCGCTTCTATGAGAAGTGCGGCTTCGTCCCAACCGGAGAGGAACTGGTCAGTTCAAATATCGGAGCCACGGAAATCAGGATGATCTTAAAGTGTGAAAGTTAATTTGGAGGCTTTATGCTTGACAATAAAGGTTTCGACTTATGGGCAGATGGATATGATAAAACTGTAGGCGTATCGGATGAAGAAAACACATATCCCTTTGCCGGATATAAGGATGTGCTGGGAACTATCTATAAGACCATTATGAAGAAAGCGAACGCTGTTGTCTTGGACATCGGCTTTGGCACCG
>CACXMX010000006.1 GCA_902768805.1 Oscillospiraceae bacterium | reverse complement strand
AGGTCGCGGCTCAGGATGACCTGGCCCTCGGTGATGTAGCCGGTCAGGTCGGGGATGGGGTGGGTCTTGTCGTCCTCGGGCATGGTCAGGATGGGGATCATGGTGATGGAGCCCTTCTTGCCCACGCGGCGGCCGGCGCGCTCGTAAAGAGTGGCCAGGTCGGTGTACATGTAGCCGGGATAGCCGCGGCGGCCGGGAACTTCCTTCTTGGCCGCGGAGACCTCACGCAGAGCCTCGGCGTAGTTGGTGATATCGGTCAGGATGACCAGCACGTGCATGTCCTTCTCGAAGGCCAGGTACTCGGCGGCGGTCAGAGCCATACGCGGGGTGGCGATACGCTCGACGGCGGGGTCGTTGGCCAGGTTCGAGAACACGACGGTACGGTCGATGGCGCCGGTGCGGCGGAACTCCTGGATGAAGAATTCGGATTCCTCAAAGGTGATGCCGATGGAGGCGAAGACCACGGCGAAGTTCTCGCCGTCGCCCAGCACTCGGGCCTGACGGGCGATCTGAGCGGCCAGGTTGGCGTGGGGCAGACCGGAGCCGGAGAAGATGGGCAGCTTCTGTCCGCGGACCAGGGTGTTCAGTCCGTCGATGGTGGAAATGCCGGTCTGGATGAACTCGGCGGGGTAAGCGCGGGCCGAGGGGTTCATGGGCAGGCCGTTGATATCGTGGTGCTCCTCGGCGATGATGGCCGGACCGCCGTCGATGGGCTCGCCCATGCCGTTGAACACGCGGCCGAGCATGTCCTCGCTCACGCCCAGCTCCAGGGGATGGCCCAGGAAGCGGACGCGGCTCTCGGCCAGGTTGATGCCCTGCGCGGACTCGAAGAGCTGTACGACCGCGCGGTCGCCCTCGACCTCCAGCACCTTGCAGCGGCGGGTCTGCCCGTTGGGCAGCTCGATCTCGGCCAGCTCGTCGTAGGTGACGCCCTCGACATGCTCTACGATCATCAGGGGGCTGGCGATCTCTTTGATGGTTTTATACTCACGGATCATTGCTCTTCACCTCCCTGGGCAGCTTCGGCGATCTCCTTGCGCATATTCGCGAGGATGCCGTCGTAGATAGCGGCGTAATTGTTGGGATCCTCCGTTTTGGCGCGGCCGATGGCCTCGCGGGACGGAATGTTGATCAGGCTCTTCAGCTCCGCGCCCTTGGCCAGGGCTTCCCGGCAGAGGGCGTCGTACTGGAGCACGATGTCCAGCAGACGGAACTGCTTGCCGTAGGAGGAGTAGGCGTCCTCATCGACGAAGGCGTTCTGCTGCAGGAAGTCCTCGCGGATCATACGGGCGGTCTCCATGGTCAGCTGGTCGGAGGCGGACAGGGAGTCCTGGCCGACGAGCTGTACGATCTCCTGGAGTTCCGCTTCCTCCTGCAGGATGTTCATGGCCTTGGTGCGGTTGGACATATAGGTGGGGCCGAATTCCTTCTCATAGAAGGGGCGCAGGGAGTCGGTGTACAGGGAGTAGGAGTTCAGCCAGTGGATGGCGGGGAAGTGACGTGCGTAGGCCAGCGAGCTGTCCAGAGCCCAGAACACCTTGACGATACGCATCGTCGCCTGGGATACGGGCTCGGAAGTATCGCCGCCCGGAGGCGACACGGCGCCGATGGCGGTGACGCTGCCCTGGCGCTCGTCGCTGCCCAGGCACTCGACCACGCCGGCGCGCTCGTAGAACTGGGCGATACGGCTGGCCAGGTAGGCGGGGTAGCCTTCTTCGCCGGGCATCTCTTCCAGACGGCCGGACATCTCACGCAGAGCCTCGGCCCAGCGGGAGGTGGAGTCGGCCAGAACGGCTACGTCGTAGCCCATGTCGCGGAAATACTCGGCGATGGTGATACCGGTGTAGATGGACGCCTCACGGGCTGCCACGGGCATGTCGGAGGTGTTCGCGATCAGCACGGTACGCTTCATCAGAGGCTCGCCGCTGCGGGGGTCCTTCAGTTCGGGGAACTCGTTAAGCACGTCGGTCATCTCGTTGCCGCGCTCGCCGCAGCCGATGTAGACCACGATGTCCACGTCGGACCACTTGGCCAGCTGATGCTGCACGACGGTCTTGCCGCTGCCGAAGGGGCCGGGGACGGCGGCCGTGCCGCCCTTGGCCACCGGGAACAGGGTGTCGATGACGCGCTGTCCGGAGTTCAGGGGACGGGACGGGGTGTACTTGGTCTGATAGGGGCGCTGGATACGTACGGGCCAGCGCTGGATCATGTCCAGCTCACGCTCGGTGCCGTCGGGGAGAACGACCGTGGCGATCTTTCCCTCTACGGTGAAATCGCCGCTCTCGATCTTTTTGACGGTGGCCTTCGCGATGTCGGCGGGAAGCATGATCTTATGAAGGATGGCGGTGGTCTCCTGAACGGTGCCCAGGACATCGCCTGCCTTCAGCTCGTCGCCCGGCTTGGCCACGGCGTCGAAATGCCAGATCTTTTTGCGGTTCAGCGCCGGGACGTCCACGCCGCGGGCGATGGTCTCGCCGGTCAGGTCGCGGATCTCGGGCAGAGGACGCTGGATACCGTCGTAGATGTTCTCCAGCATACCGGGCCCAAGCTCCACGGAAAGGGGCATTCCGGTGGTGATGACCTCCGCGCCGGGGCCCAGGCCCGAGGTCTCCTCGTAGACCTGGATGGAGGCGGAGTCGCCGGTCATATTCAGGATCTCGCCGATCAGATGCTGAGCGCCCACGCGGACCACGTCAGAGACGTTGGCGTCCGCCAGACCGTCGGCAACCACCAGCGGGCCGGATACTTTGATAACTTTTCCGCTCAAGCCTTATTACCTTCTTTCTTATTAAAGGATATTGGTGCCGACGGCCCGCTCCACCGCGTCCTGAAGAGCCGAAAGGCCCAGACCCATGGAGCCGTCCCGTCCGGGAATGAGGATGATGGCGGGGGTGGGGACATCTTTGAACCGATCGATCTCGGCCTGCAGTCCCTCGGCCAGATTCTCCTCTACGTAAATGATGGCATACTGTTTCTCTTCCCGCGTGATCTCGCGGAAGACATGCTTTGCCTCTTCCGCATTGTCCACGGGATAGGTGTCCAGTCCCAGGGCTTTGAAGCCCATGACGGTCTCGCGGCCGCCCATAACGCCGATCTTAAACATAAGTATCACGCAGCCTTTCCTTCAGGCGGTCCGGGTCGATCCCGGACAGCAGCCCGGTCAGGATCATGCGGACCGTGGTGATCGCATTCTCCTCGGCGGCCAGATAACCTATCACGACCTCGGAACCGAAGCCGGTGCGCCGGGCCGTATCCAGGAAGCGGTTGACGGCGTTGTCGCACTCGCGCTCGAACAGGGTCATGGGGCCGCCCTCCAGAGCCGCTCCGGCCAGAACGGCCGCCTCTTTGAACACCGTGGAACCGAAAAGCTCGTTGAACTCGTCGGCGGTGACGGTGCCGCGCACGGCAAAGTCCATCGGCACATTGCCGCCCTCGATCAGCGCCAGGCGCATGAAGTCGGGATCCTTGCCCATACGGAAGCAGCGCACGCAGGTGCGCAGGTTGGCGCTGTCGATCAGCGTTTTCACATACTGCGCGGCGAAGGGAGCGGACACCTCATCGGCCAGAGAAAGGATCTCGGCAAAGTAAGCTTTGTCCAGCACGAAGTCCGCCGCCTGCGGGTTGTCGGTGCGGGCTAGCACGCCCTTGGCCTCCGCCATGGCCGCGCCGAGCTTTTCCGGGATGTACCGGAAGTCGTCCTCACGGAAGGACTCCTCCAGCTTGGCGCTGTCCACGCGGCCCGCCCCGGAGAGGATGTGGTCGGCGTTCACGCCGATGCCCTCGCCCTTGATGATGGCTTTGGCGTTGTGGTAATCATACCGGGCGCGGAAGATCTCGAGCAGAGCCTTTTCGGGGAGCGAACGCTCCAGCTCGGCAAAGATCTCCCTGCGGCGCTCGGACAGAGCCTTGTCCACTCCGGCAGCGTTCAGCCCGGACATGTCCGGCCATCCGCTCTCCTGAAGGAGCTTGGCGGCGTCGTTGAAGCTGCCGGCAGCGAGCATGCGCTCAAGCTTGTCGCGGGTGAGCATGTTCGCCTCCCGCGCCTTGAGCATCGCGGACAGATAGAGATATTCCGTGTCCGAAATTTTCTTAGACATCGTTGCCCTCCTTTCCGGGGGCCTCAGCCAAACAGGACGGAGGCAACTTCCGCATCCAGGGAGCCGCGGCTCATCTCAAGCAGCTTGTCCAGGGTGCAGTTGACCTCGATGCTCCCGCGCCGAAGCACCAGCCCGCCGGAAATGGGTCTGGTCTCGTCGGAGAGCCGGAGCTCTCCGGGGAGTCCCCGTTCTTTGAGAGCGGCATTGGCCGCGGCTACGAGCTTTTCGCCCAGGCGGCTGCGATCCGCCTCGGAGAGAATGACCTCCTCGCCGCCGGTGAGCGCCGCGGCGCAGGCCTGTTTGGCCAGGAAGGCCACATATTTGTCCTCGTCCATGCCGAGAATGGCCTTCTTCGCCTTGTCATAGGCGGCGCTGACCAGCTCCTGCTTGAGACCCAGGACGTCCTTTTTTGCCTCGAGCCGGGCGGTGCGCTCCTGGCGCTGGACCCGCTGCTCGGCCGCGTCCTTGCCCGCGCGCAGCAGCTCATCCTCCGCAGCCTTGGCTTTGGCGGCGAATTCCTCCGTGATGGCGGAAGCGCGCGCCTCGGCTTCGGTGAGAACGGAGGTGATCTCCGCTTCCGCCTCAGACTGAATATGCGCTACAATTCTGTCAGTGCCAATCATTTGCCGCACCTCACAGAATCACAGGGTGATGGCATTGAGCATCAGGAAGGAAGCCAGCAGGCAGAGAATGGCGTAGAACTCAACAACGATGCACATGATCATGCCCTTGGACCAGTCATCGGGCTTCTTAGCAAGGATGTTGATGGAAGCAGCAGCCACGCGGCCCTGCGCAATGGCGGACAGCAGACCACCCAGCGCGATGGGAAGGCAGGCACCGAAGATCTGCATGCCCTGCAGCACAGACATGGTGCCCAGATGTGCGGAGATCTTGGTAAACGCCAGGAAGAAGATAACGAAGCCATACAGGCCCTGGGTGCCGGGGATAACCTGCAGGATCATGACCTTACCGGATTTGCTGGGATCCTCAGAGACAAGACCGGCGCCGGCTTCGCCGGTGATGCCGGTGCCCTTGGCGCTGCCGACGCAGGCCAGAGCCGCTGCCATAGCTGCGCCGAGCAGAGCGAAAGCGCCGCCGCCGATAGCATTCAGAAATTCCATTTTTGTTTTCCTCCTTAATAATTCTTAAAAAATTATCCTTTTACTTGTCTGTAGCTCTCGCTGAAGGTCAGCGGGCGGAAAGGCTTGCCTCCGTCCTCATAGAACTTTCCGAAGAATTCCAGGCACTGCAAGCGAAGATCGTGTACATAGCAGCCAAGAATATTCAACCCGAAGTTCATGGTGTGACCCAGTACGAAGATGATCACGAACGCCAGAGCGCTCCCTACGGTGAAATGTCCCGCGTTCCTGGCAGGCATGAGTGCCACATTGTTGAACACCTTGCCGACAACGCCGCCAGCCAGCATCAAAGCCATGATTCGCGAGTAACTGAGCACATCGCCGAACCAGCCCGTAGCTGTGTTGTATATAGCTCCGAAGGCCGCAGTGACTTTGCCAAAGCCCTTGGAATGCCGCCCGGCGCCGAACAGGAGCATCGCTCCGCCGATGATCATGATTACCATGCCCGCTGTGCCGATGACAGCAGGAATCTGGAAATCCTTTTTCAGCAGGCTCGGCAGCATGGGCAGTGCATAGAGCACGATGCCCAGTAGGAGCACCCAAAGAGAGCCCTCCTCAAAAATGCCGTCGGCCAGGTTGCCGTCCTTGCGCTTTCTGTAGAAGGACACGGCCATGCCGGTGTTCAGGTGCAGCAAGCCCAGAACCATAGATCCAACAAGGACCTGTGTGCTCTGCTCTTCTGCACTGAACAGGCGCCACATACGGAAGCTGGAGCCGTTGAGCTCGCAAATGGCGTCGATCACGTCGCTGAAGAAACCTCCGGTGAGAATGCCCATGAGCAGTGTGGAGATACCGCCATAGAGTACCAACTGCCAGGTAGCCAGCGCGTTGCCGCGGGGCTTGAGCTTTTTGCGTACTACCAGTGCGGCGAGGATCATGATCAGTCCATAGCCGATATCCGCCATCATCAGTCCGAAGAACAGGATGAAGAACGGTGCCATCAACGGGTTCGGATCCACCGTACCGTAAGCCGGCAGCGAGTACATGTTGGTAACCATGTTCAAGGCGTTGGTGAATGCGTTGTTTTTGAGCTGTACCGGAACGTTCGGGTATTCGTCCTTCTCGGGCTCCACCAGTTCCCAGGCACAGTCATAACCGTCAAACACTTGACGGAGCTTCTCCTCTTTTTCGGCCGGAACCCAGCCCTGCAGCAGCGCTACCGTTTCGGTGTTGCGCAGCTTTTCCGCGGCTTCACAAAGGGAGATGCCGGTGCCGGCATTGTCCGCGCCCATCTCCAAGATGGGCCGCATACCGCTCTCGGCTTTGATCGCGTCCGCCAGACGCTGCTTCTCTTCGGCGAATTCCCGCAGATGCTGCTGACACAGCGCGATGTTTTCCTTCGCCGTACCAGTGAGGTTCCCCAGAGAGATCTGCGAGAAGTTCACTTCCCGCAGCGCCGCGAGAACCTCGTCACGGATCTCCTTGCGGTAGAGCACCACGACGTAGGAATCTGTTTTGTCTTGTTCGATCTGCGTCAGATCTGCGTCCAGTTCGATGAGCGCTCCCTCTGCCTCCTGTTGGGAGACCGACGCCGGGACCGCTCCCAGCAGCAGATCGCAGGTCCGTGTCCCCCTGCACTCCAACGGCAGATCCAGATTCTGCCACGGCTTGAGAGATTCCTCCAGTGCGCGTTCCCTGCTCTCGTTGGCAGAGACAGCGCGGAGTTCTCCATCCAGCCGCAGGATACGATCCGCAGCATCCAGAGCCTGCTCCAGGCCCTGTTTGTCCAGGAAGTTCTCCTTGACCTCTTCCGGCTTGGGCGACAGCATCCCCCGCTTTGCCGGAGCATACTGGTCCAAGACCTTCAGAGCGTTGAGGATCTTCAGCTGCTGACTGCGCCGTTCCATGGCTCCTTCGTCGCTCTTGTCACGAAGGGAACTGAGGATGTCGTCCTCGCCGAGTTCCGGCTCGGTGACCTCCACACAGCCAAGCTTCAGCAAATCCTCCAGAAGGGCTTTTTTTTGGGACTGGACAGCGATGAGCCGCAGCTTTTTCATGGCTACAATGCTCATTTTATCCGTTCACGATCCTTTCCACAATTTTCTCCGCTGCATCACCCAACCGTGTTGCCGCTCGGGAGCGCAGCGTTTCGAGTTCCGCCTGGGTCTCGGCGTGGATCCGCTCGGCGTCGGCGTTGATACGCGCTTCGGCTTCCTTTTCCACGTCCTTCAGGGCTTCCTCCGCCTTGGTCTGGGCGGCCTTCACAGCCTCCCGTCCGCGCTCTTCCGCGGCGGCGATCAGCTGTTTGGCCTGCTGTGCGGCTTCCGCCTTGCGGCTGTTCGCTGCGGCCTCCGCCTCCTCCACGGCGGCGATTGCTTCCATTGCCATCGTAACACCTCCTGACGGTGCAAATTTATAAACATTATCATTATATCGTTTGTCGAAAGAATTGCAAGTTACAATGTGCTTTTCGAATGTGAAAAACCCGTCGCCGCACGTGAATTGTACTATTTGCCCAATTGCGCATCATCCGGGGGAGGCGAACTGAACAACTCGTCCTTGCATTATTTTCCGACAAAATGTATAATTCAAAAAAGCGGGTTTTCCCGTATACTGTGGATGACTCAACTGTTTACGAATCGAGGACCTTTCTATGGCAGATCTTGGCTATGCAAAGCGCAGCGGGGACCGTCGGGAGGGGCGCCGTCTTCGGACCATGGACGCCCGGCGTTCCGTGATGCCCTACTTTATGCGGAAGCGCAGCGAGTCCCTGAGCACTCTGGCTGACAGCGTGGAGGTCAGTTCCATCGAGCGCTGGCTGCTGGAGAAGCGTGCCGAGGGATGGGCCGGTCTGGGCTTTATCCATCTGCTGATCGCCGCCTATGTCCGCACGGTGTCCATGCGTCCGGCCATCAACCGCTTTGTGGCCGCAAGGCGCGTATACGCCCGCAGCGAGATCGAAGTGATCCTGAATGTCAAGCGCAGCTCATCCTCCGAAGCCGCGGAGACTTCCGTGAAGGTCGCCTTCTCCCCCACCGACACCGTGTTCGATGTGTACCGCCGTCTGAGCGAGGCCATTGACGGCGTCAGGGCCGATGTGATCGTCAGCGAAAGCGAGCGGGTCGCCTCCTCTCTGGCGCGCCTTCCGAGGCCTCTGCTTCGCCTGGTCACAGCTGTGCTCCGGATCATGGACTGGTTCGACTGGCTGCCCCGGAGCTGGCTGGACGAGAGCCCGTTCCACGGTTCTCTCCTGGTGGTGGATATGGGATCTCTTGGCACCATGCCCGTCGAGGCCGCGATCCCGGAGTTCGGCGACATCCCCTGCGCGGTCTCTTTCGGAGCCAAACGCAAGGTCCTTGAGCCGACAGAGGACGGGCGCTGCACGGAACGCCGGTATGTGGATTACCGTTTCACCTGCGACGGGCGCATCGCCGACAGCTACTATTACGCCAGCGCTCTCAAGTGCCTTAAGTACTTTATGAAGAACCCGGCTCATCTCGAGCTCCCGCCCGAGACCATCGAGGACGATATCAACTGATTCCTCCGATCATCGGTGAATAAACGGTGAACATTGCAAAACCCGGCTTGAAAGCACGGCCGGTTGATGGTAAAATTACGGCATCAGGGCGGGTATCCGCCGTTTCAATACTATAAAAGAGGTGGTTTCATATGGTCAAACTGATCATGGGTCTCGACGGTTCCGGTAAAACCAAAACGCTCATCGACCTGGTGCGCGCCGCTATCGATCAGGAGCGCGGCGATGTTGTCTGCATCGAAAAGAGCAAGCACCTGACCTACGATATCCCCTATCAGGCGCGGCTGATCCGCACCGATGATTACGGCGTCAAGGGCAACACGATGCTCTACGGTTTTCTCAGCGGACTTCACGCCGGAAACTACGACATCACCCATTTCTTCATCGACGACCTGAACAAGATCCTTGACGACCGGTCGGAGGAAGCGCTGGAGAGATTCCTCAACTCCATCGAGCGCTTCGGCGAGCGGGACAACGTCAATTTCACCATCACGATCAACGCCGATCCCGCCTCGGCAGGCGAAGGTCTTAGAAAATATTTCTGACATGCGTCTGGACAAATGGCTGAAGGTCTCACGCCTGATCAAGCGGCGCACCGTTGCCCAGGAGGCGTGTGACGCGGGCCGCGTCAGCGTCAACGGCCGTACGGCCAAGCCCTCCGCGGAGGTAAGGCCCGGGGATACCGTGGAGATCTCCTTCGGATCGAAAGTCCTTCGCGCGGAGGTCCTCTCCGTACAGGAAACCGTCAGAAAAGACGACGCCGCGGCCATGTATCGGGAGATATAATAAAAGCATACAAAAAAGGCGCCTCGCCGGATATTCTCCGGCGAGGCGCCTTTTCCGTATACGTCGTTTTTCGCGAAAAGCCCGGGCTCCTCCGGCCGAGCCGGTCCCGCCGCGGGATCAGAAATCAAAGGCGAAGGGCATCATCTCCGAAAGGGAGGCGCTCATATACGCCCCGTCGCCCCGGCCGCAGATCACCTTGATGTTTCTTCCGAATTCCGAGAGCACCTGACGGCAGGAGCCGCAGGGATAGCAATAATCTCTGCTGTTGCCCCAGACGGCGATGCGCGTAAAGTCTCTCTTCCCTTCGCTGACAGCCTTCACCACCGCCGTGCGCTCGGCGCAGATGGTGTCGCCGTAGGCCGCGTTCTCGATGTTGCAGCCGGTAAAGACCGTACCGTCGGAACATTCCAAAGCCGCTCCGACGGGGAATTTGGAGTACGGACTGTAGGAATTCTCCGACGCTTTTCTGGCCAGTTCCAAAAGCTCCCGATCGGTCATAAGAAAACCTCCTTTGGGAAATTATCCCAGATTGACCTGCCAGTTCGCCACGCCGGCAAGGGCGTTGAACTGGTTGGGGTTGATCCCCTTCACGATCCCTATATGGGTAAGGACCTGTTTCTTTTCATAACAGACGGAAAGGAACGCGGTGGTCTGACGCAGCGCGGCGAGATAATCCGCCTCCGCGGCCGGCCGCTCCTCGGGTGTGGCGCCAATGAACGCGTACATCGCCTGCTGCAGTTCGGGAACGTTCCATTTCCCGTAGTTGAGCGTTCCGTCCTTCTCCCAGTCCCCCGTATAAAGCGTCAGCGTGTTCCAGTCGCTGGCCATGAAGATCTCCCCGTAGAACATATCCCAGATCCACTCGGGCCGGTCCTCTTCATCCTCGGCGTCCGGATCGGCGCGCAGCGCGGCCTGATACTCCTTCCAGGTCATCTCGCGCATATGGACATACAGTCCGACAGCTTCCATATCCGAGGCGATCCTGCGGGCGGCGGCCACCTTGTCCGCGCTGTCTGCGCATACGAGGAAGTTGATCTCTATCTCTTTTTTCGTTCCGGAAAGAGCGTATTCGAGCATCCCGTCTCCGTCCAGATCCCGGCATCCGCCCCGCTCCAGCTCCAGCCGGCACCGGTCCGGGTCAAAGGCGATCTCATCCGCCGCCTCTTTGTCAAAGAGAGAGCTGTTGGGGTGGATCGGTATCGCGGCGGCGTCGGCGTGGCCGTCGAGCACATCCTCCGCGATCCCTTCCCGGTCAATGATCCAGCTCATGGCCGTGCGGTAGGCGTCGTACTGGAAGAACTCGCTGCGGCTGTTGAAGCACACGAAATGAAGGTTCGTGGTGGCGTAGGATCTCGTCTCGTTTTTTCCGCCGTAGCCCATGTTGTAGATACTCGTGGGGTCGTTGAGCACCAGATCGACCAGGGCGCTCTCATACTCGGTGATCAGTCCCTCGGGATCCGTATAGGGGCGCAGATATACCTTGTCAAACGGGAGCGTGTCGGCGGTCTCGTAGTCCTCGAATTTCTCCAGGCAGCTCAGGTCTTCGGAAAAAACATACGGGCCCGAACCCACCGGTGTGTTCTGCAGGATCGAGTTTTCCACCTGCTTGATGACCGGGATCGACATCCTTTGCGGGAGCAGGCCGTTGGCGTAATCGCCCGTCAGATAGACCTGTCCCTGGAAAGCCGAGCAGTATACCCGCCCCGTCTGCTGAAAATAGGTGCTTCCGGAGGTCGCGATGCGCGAGACGGAGTAGACGATATCGTCGGCGGTAAGCGTGGAGCCGTCGTGCATTTTGATGCCGTCGCGCACGCTGAGGATCCAGGTGCCGCCGCCGTTGTCGTTCTTGGAGTAATACCAGTCCTCAAGGATCCGGGAGGTGACGTTGAAATTTTCGTCCACCTCGAAGAGCCGGTCGTACACCAGGTTGTCCACATTCTGGTTGAGCGTGCTGGTGGTGGTGATCGGGTTGAGTGATTTTTCCAGGTCCACGGCCAGAGAGAACACCTTGTCCGCGGCGTCTCCGGCCGTCAGCGTCTCGCCGGAGAGCTCGTCGCTGAGCTGGATGTCATTGTTTTCTTCCTCTCCCTCCCCGCCTTTTCCGCAGGCGCCCAGGGCCAGCGTCAAAGCCAGCGCCAGCAGGAGACAGAGGGCTTTTTTCATCGCTTTCATCATCACAGAGCGATCCTTCACAGCATAATGATCGAGGCCATGGTGCCCCGCTGTCCCCCCGTGGCCCGGTGGGACCAGTATACGTCGGACAGGCACATGGTGCAGTCCGGGGATACGTCTATATGTTCCTCTTTTACGCCCAGCTGCAGGAGCCGGCGTCGGTTGGTTTCCTTGAGATCGACCATGTATTTGCCGGGAACGCCGTCCTCCGGCGGACACAGGCCCTCCGCGTCGGCGCCGAGAAGCGCCTCCACGGCTTCCTTCACCTCCGGCCCGGTCTCAAAGCAGCAGCGCGAGATAGCCGGTCCGATGGCCGCGCGAATGTTTTCGGGGTGTCCCCCCATTTTCCCGATGGCAGAGACCGCCGAGCCCATCATATCCGCCGCGGTGCCGCGCCATCCGCTGTGGACGGCGCACACGATGCCGGCTTCCGGCTCGGAAAAGAGTACGGGCACGCAGTCCGCGGTAAACACGCACAAAGGCACGTCCTTTTCCGCGGTGATGAGTCCGTCGCAGTCCTCGGGCCGGACCCTGATCGGCGGCATGAGCCGGTCTCCCGCTCCGACCGCGCGGATCACGGTCCCGTGGACCTGCCGTGTAAAGCAGAAGCCCTCCTCCGGAAACCCGCCCCGTTCTCGCAGGCGGAGCCAGATTTCCCGCACCCGCTCCCGCACGGGATCCATCGCCGGATCGGGATCGGTGCTGTAGGGATAGTCTCCCACGCCGCCCAGTCTCCGCGTGAACAGGTGTTTTGTTCCGAGCACGGACGAGACGGTCCAGCTCATATCGCCGTATTGTGTCAGTGAAAATGCCATAAAGGATGTCCCTCACTCCGGATCTTACGGTTCGCCGCGGGTTTTCACGACGCGTTTTTTCCGTGGCAGTCTTTGTATTTCATCGGCAGCCCGTTGGGCCGCAGTTTCCCGCAGGGGCAGGGATCGTTGCGGCCGGGTTTTTTGACTTTTTTCACCGGCTGCTTTTTTACGGTCCCGTCTCCCGGGGCGTTCGTGCTGGCGTTTTTCGCTACGCTTTTTCTCTGAACAGCTTCCTCGCGGCGGACGCGGATCACGAAGATCCTTCGCACGACCTCGGCGCGGATGCCGGCGATCATCTGCTCGAACATCTCGAAGCCTTCCTGCTTGTACGCGTCGACGGGCTTCACGTTTCCGTAGCCGCGCAGGCCGATGCCCCGGCGCA
Organism: Oscillospiraceae bacterium; assembly: GCA_902768805.1. Taxonomy (GTDB): domain Bacteria; phylum Bacillota; class Clostridia; order Oscillospirales; family Oscillospiraceae; genus Apopatocola. Next base: position 48,521 of record CACXMX010000006.1, on the reverse strand, counting down.
GGTCGTCCATGGCGTCGATATGATCCATCCAATACTCGTCCACCACGCGGAGCATGACCACTCTCTCCAGCTCCCGCATAAGCGGAGTTCCGTCGGGCATGAGTCCGAACGCGGCCTCGCGCCGGGCATAGACGTCGTCGGCAAGGGCGTTCAGGCGCTCGTTGAGCTCCTCCACGCCCAGGCTCTCGCGCCAGGGGATCTCACCGGGACGCACGAACAGGGCGAAAAGCGGCTTGAGCCGTTCGTTGAGATCGGCCTCATTCTCCGGCGGAGTGTTGCCCACGGCCTCGGCCACGGTCTCGGAGATCATGCCCCGGATATTCTCGCGGATGTCCTCTCCGTCCAGCACCTTGCGGCGCTCGGCGTAGATCAGATTCCGCTGGACGTTCATGACGTCGTCAAATTCCAAAGTGCTCTTGCGGGCCTGGAAATGCCGGCTTTCGACGGTCTTTTGGGCCGACTCCAGCGCGCTGGTGAGCATTTTGTGCTCGATGGGAGTATCCTCGTCCACACCGAGGCTCTCAAAAATGTTCATCAGCCGCTCCGAGCCGTATAGGCGCATCACATCGTCGGTCAGAGCCAGGTAGAAGCGGCTTTCACCCGGGTCCCCCTGCCGTCCGGACCGGCCGCGGAGCTGGTTGTCGATGCGCCGGGAGTCGTGGCGTTCGGTGCCCAGGATGTACAGGCCTCCTGCCTCGCGGACCTTTTCGGCCTCGGCGGAGGTGATCTCCCTATGGGCTGCCATCCGCTCCTGGAACAGGGTCCTGGCCGCAAGGATTTCCTCATCCTCGGTCTCGGCGTAGCCGGTGGCCTCGGCGATGACCTCATCGGTATATCCGGCCTTTTTCAGATCGGCCTTTGCCAGGTATTCGGCGTTGCCGCCGAGCATGATATCGGTGCCGCGGCCGGCCATATTGGTGGCGATGGTCACCGCGCCGAGCTTTCCCGCCTGGGCGATGATCTCCGCTTCCTTCTCGTGGTACTTGGCGTTGAGCACGTTGTGGGGGATGCGCTCTTTTTTTAGCAGGGAGGACAGATACTCGCTCTTTTCGATGGAGATCGTGCCCACCAGCACGGGCTGGCCCTTTTCGTGGCAGGCCTTGATCTGTTCGATGATGGCCCTGTTCTTCCCCGCTTCGTTCTTGAAGACCACGTCGTTCCGGTCGATGCGGCGCACCGGCTTGTTGGTAGGGATCTCCACGATATCCAGCTTGTATATGGTTTCGAATTCCTCTTCCTCGGTGAGCGCGGTGCCGGTCATGCCCGAGAGCTTTCCGTAAAGCCGGAAGTAGTTCTGGAAGGTAATGGTGGCGAGGGTTTTGTTCTCCTTCTGAACGTCCACGTGCTCTTTGGCCTCGATGGCCTGGTGGAGCCCTTCGGAGTAACGGCGGCCCAGCATCAACCGTCCCGTGAATTCATCCACGATAATGATCTCGCCGTCTTTGACCACATAGTCGATATCGCGCTTCATGATCCCGTGGGCCTTGAGCGCCTGATTGATATGGTGGGAAAGGGTGGCGTTCTCCATATCCGCCAGGTTTTCCAGATTGAATTCCCGCTCGGCCTTGGCGATGCCCCGGGCCGTCAGAGTGGCGGTGCGGGCCTTTTCGTCCACCACGTAGTCCGCGTCGATGTTTTCGGATTCCTCTTCCTTCTCATCCACGGAGGTGACCACCATGCGCCGCAGCCGCGAGACGAAATCGTCCGCCCGGCGGTAAAGATCGGTGGATTCATCACCCTGCCCGGAGATGATCAGCGGCGTGCGGGCCTCGTCAATGAGGATGGAGTCCACCTCGTCCACGATGGCGAAGGCGTGTCCTCTTTGGACCATGTCGGCCTTATACAGCGCCATATTGTCGCGCAGGTAGTCGAAGCCCATCTCGTTGTTGGTGCCGTAGGTGACGTCGGCGGCATAGGCGGCGCGCCGCTCGTCGTTGGTCAGACCGTGGACGATCAGTCCGACGCTCAGGCCCATAAAGCGGTAGACCTTGCCCATCCATTCGCTGTCGCGCTTGGCCAGGTAATCGTTGACCGTGACGATATGTACGCCCTTTCCCGTCAGCGCGTTCAGGTAGCTGGGAAGCACGGCCACCAGGGTCTTGCCCTCGCCGGTCTTCATTTCGGCGATGCGGCCCTGGTGCAGAACGATGCCGCCGATGAGCTGCACACGGAACGGACGCATGCCCAGCACCCGGCCGCAGGCCTCGCGCATGGCCGCGAAGGTCTCCGGGAGCAGGCTGTCCAGCGTCTCGCCGTCTGCGTAACGCGCTTTGAATTCGTCTGTCTTGGCGCGCAGCTCCTCGTCGGTGAGCGCGGCGAACTCCGGCGCCAGGGCCTCGATGGCGTCAACCTGGGCCGTGAACTTTTTGATTTCCCGCTCGGAGCGGGTACCGAACAGTTTATCGAACAGTCCCATATGTGAAAGCAGCCTTTCATCATCTCATAGTTATACAGATTGACAGTATACCATGAGGCCGGAGGAAAATAAAGGAGAAAATATGAACAGCCGGACGCAGAAAAGGCGCTCCGCGGTCTGCGGAGCGCCTTTAGGGGTGTTTTCTTTTTCGGTTTCGCTCAGGCTTACTCGCCTTCCTTGACGAACAGCGTGCCGATGGTGTGCTCGAGGATCTCGCGCAGCTTGTCGTCCTCGACGGCGAAGACGATGGCCACGCCCTCTACCGTGGAGGTGCCCCCGTCAAAGCGGCGGATGTTCTCCTCCACATCGGTGACCGAGATCTGTCCGGCCCTGCCCGCGCTGGTCAGGACGAATTTGATATGGCCTATAATGCCTCCGGCCTCGGTGACCAGGCGCCCGGCCTCGCGCATCTGCGCGGCCAGCAGCTTTTCGGCCTCGTCGTAATCGGCGGTGCCCATCACGCCCTTCATGGCGCCGATGACCGAGCTCTCGTGGTGGGAGATCTCTACCAATTCATCGTGGTGGTGATGGTGGTGATGGCTCGGATCGGTGCAGTTGGGATCGTGGCACTCCTCTTCCTCATGGTCGTGATCGCAGCCGCATTCGCACCCGTCGTCATGGTGATGGTGCTCATGGTCGTGATCGTGGTGATGCTCATGATCATGCTCGTGGTGGTGTTCGTGTTCGTGTTCGTGCTCACAGCCGCACTCGCATTCCTCGTCATGGTGATGATGCTCGTGTTCGTGCTCGTGCTCGTGATGATGCTCGTGCTCGTGCAGATCTTTCTCTTCCATAATTCAGCCCTCCGACATGATACGGTCGATCAGCTCGATGGGAATGGACTCGTTGGCGCAGGTGGGTACGACGACGGCGGTCGGGTTGAGTTCCTTCACGTCGGACAGGCACTGGTCGATCGACTCCTGATCCGCCACGTCGATCTTGTTCACGAGCACCACGTCCGCCTCCATCAGCTGATAGCGGAACAGGTGATCCATTGCCCGGAACAGTCTCTTCCAGCGCTGGGCATCGGTGAGGCAGACGATCTTGCAGCTGATGCCCAGAGCGTTTTCCACATTTTCCTTGATGTTGTAAGGAAATGCGACGCCGGTAGCCTCCATGATGATCCAGTCGGGGTTGATCTCCCGCTCAATCTGGCGGACCGCGCTGGGCAGCTCCCCGGCAAGGGTGCAGCAGACGCAGCCGGCGAACAGTCCCTTGACCTGGTAGCCCGAACCCTTGAGGACCTTGTCGTCCACGCTGATCTCACCGATCTCGTTTTCCAGAATGACGATGTTGGCGATCCCCAGGTCCTCGATCATATGATGGGCGAGCTTCAGAATGAAGCTGGTCTTGCCGGAGCCCAGGAAACCGCCTACCAGCAGAATTTTCATGACGTCTCCTTTCCGCACAGCCCCACGGGAGGGTTGTCTTCTGTTGATACCGATATTATAGCCCTCTTCACGCTCCCGCGTCAAGCGCGGAGGCGGTGAATCGGCCCCTCAGTCCGGGTCGTAGCCGCAGACTTTTTTCCCGTACCAGTAGACCTCGTCGAAGACGATGGAGTTGACCTTCATGACATAGTCCTCGGTGCCGATCAGGCCGCCGCAGAATACGTAGCCGCCGCCGGGGGCATATTTGTCGATGGTGTCGCGCACGCCCTGGCGGATCTCCTCCTCGTCGTACTCGGGCCATGTCTTGGGCATGTGGTGATCCCAGTCCCAGCCGCCGCAGATGACCATTTTGCCCTTGTAATCCTTCTGGAACTGAAGCAGATCGTTTGTCTCCTGGCAGGGGTCGAAATACTTCACGCCGAAGTCCAGCATATCGGGGATCTGTATGCCGAATTTGCCGCAGTTATGGAACGAGATCGGGATCCCCCGGTCCAGGGCGGGCTTGGCCAGGCGCAGGTAAATGGGTTTGAAAACCTCTTTGTACGTCTCCTGAGAAAAGAACGGCGTCTGCTTGGCGCAGGTGTCGTCGCCCATAGCCCAGATGTCGGGCTTATAGTATTCCATGGTGGCCGTATATACGGGCTCGAGAAAGTCCACGATGGCGTTGAGCATGTCGCTCACGCTTTCGGGATCGGTGGCCAAGGCGCAGAGGCCTTCGGTGAAGCCCATGAAAGCCACCAGCTGCTGGAACGGAGAAAACGAGGGCCCGGCCATCACGCAGGACTGGGTGCGGTCGATCTTCGAGGCCTTCAGATCCGCCTCGTACATTTTCTCAAAATCGAGCCCTTCGGGCTTATCCGGGAATTTGATGACCTTTTCCCAGTCGGCGATGTCTTCGAGCATGAAATTCCCGGGCTCGGGCAGCGTGGCTCCGGTGCCCGAGTCGGACACATAGCGCACGCCCCACATGTCGTAGCCGCCGTTCATGAAATGATTCTCCTTGAAAACGCGGGGCATCATGCGCGCGGTGGGCAGCTCGCCCAGCCAGGGGTCGTTCATCATCGTATAGCGCGGCACGTAGGCGGGATCCTCTCCCCGGGCCAGACGCAGATAGTTTTCTTTGGGTGTGATCTTAGCCATATTCTCTCCTCCTCGATCTTCATGGCTGAGGCATTGACGTCAAGGTCCCGCTGTTCGTCAGAGCAGCGGGACCTTGCGAAGTGAACGTATCAGTCGACGTAGCCCATGACCTTGCGGCCGTACCAGTGGACCTCGTCGCGGACGATCTCATTGACGCGGCGGGCCGCGTCCATCATGCCGGGCACGCCGCCGCCGAAGGCGTAGCCGCCCTGCGGGCCGTACTTGTCGATGGAGTCGCGCACGCCCTGGCGGATCTCCTCTTCATCGAAATCGGGCCAGTTTTCCGGAATGTGATGATCCCAGTCCCATCCGCCGACCAGGCAGAGCTTCCCGTGATACTTCTTCTGGATATCCAGCAGATCGTTGGTCTCCTGAGCGGGATCGGTGTACTTTACGCCGAAGTCGAGCATATCGGGGATCTGGATCTGGAATTTCCCGCAGTTGTGGAACTCGACGGGGATCCCGCGGTCCGTGGCCGGCTTGGCCAGACGGGTGTAGATGGGTTTGAACACCTTGCGGTAAATATCCATGGAGAAGAACGGCGTCTGCTTGGCCGCGGAGTCGTCCAGCAGGTACCAGATGTCGGGCTTGTAATACTCGACCGTGGCGTACATCACCGGCTCGATCCAGTCGACCATGGCGTTGAGCATGTCAAGGACGGTGTCGGGGTCGGTGGCCAGCGCGCACAGGCCCTCGGTAAAGCCCATGAAGGCTACCAGCTGCTGGAAGGGCATCAGTCCGGGGCCGGCCATCGTGGCGGACATCTCGCGGTTGACGTTCGAGCGCTTCAGGTCCTCCTCGTACATCTTTTCGTAGTCGAGTCCTTCGGGCCTCTCGGGGAACTTGATGACCTTCTCCCAGTCGTCGATGTCCTCAAGAATGAAATTGCCGGGTTCGGGCAGCGTGGCGCCGGTGTTGGCGTCGGCTTTGTAGCGCACGCCCCACATGTCGTAGCCGCCGTCGGTGAAATGGTTCTGCTTCCACACCATGGGCCCGAGCATCTTGCAGCAGGCTTCGCCCAGGTACTCGTCGCCCATCATCGTGAAGCGGGGGATATAGGCCGGGTCTTCGCCGCGGCCGAGGCGCAGGTAGTTTTCCTTCGGTGTGATCTTCATTCGCGTCTCCTCCTCAATAAACTGTTCTCCCCGGAAAGGACGGATGCCGTCCCTTTCGGCTTTTTTCGTGTACCGACTATGCGCCGGGTACAGTATTTTACAATAAATATTTTACAATTCTGACGGTGAGAAAACAGGTTTTTCAAGCACAAAGAACGATCGCCCGCTCCGCGCCAAACTTGTGCACGCGCATCTCGCTTCCCTTCTTCCGGATAAAAAGAGAGACGGGGGATCCCCCGTCTCTCCGGATATCTTATGTGATGGAAACTTACTTCGCGGCCTTCTGGCGGCTGACCTCGTACATGCCCTTGGCAAAGCCGTCGGACATGGGGAAGCCGGCGTAGAAGCTGCTGAAGCAGGCGACCTTGCCGCGCTCGAAGAACTTCTCGGCGAACTTTTTACCGGCCTCGTACTGCGCCTCGAAGGTGTCGTCGGCGGGACGATCGGGGCAGACGGCGATCATGATCTTGTCGCCGTACTCGCGGTAAAGCTTCTGGGTGTCGTTCATGGGCATGGGGGCCCAGTTGTCCCAGCCGCCGTCGACGATGCACTGGATGCGGTCCTCGATATGGCCGCAGGAGTGCAGCTCGGCGATCTTGCCCTTGCTCTTGATGTGGCTGGTCAGGCGCTTCCACTCGGGGACGAAGAAGGTCTGCGCGGCGTCCTCGGAGAAGAACGGGGATTTCTGGGAGCCCCAGTCGTCGTGGTAATCGAAGCCGCTCAGGCCCTCGCCGTAGGTCTCGACGCAGCGGTCAATGATCTTGATGTACAGGTCGGTCAGCGCGGAAAGCAGCTCGTGCATGGCGTCCTCCTGGTCCTCGTCAACCAGGGCCAGGGCGGCGTTCTCAAAGCCGAAGAAGCTGATCAGGCGCTCGAAACCGGCGCCGTTGAGCAGCCACAGCAGGTTGGCCTTGCCGTTGTTCTTCAGGTAGTCGTTGTTCAGGCGGGCGCTGGCGTCCCAATCCCAGGAGTCGACATCGGGGAAAGTCAGGTTCTCTTTCCAGTCGTTGGCGTCCTCGAGCAGGCGGGCGTGATCGGGATCCTCCATGGAGCCGCCGGCAACGGGAACGTAGATCCACTCGATGCCGAACATATCCTTGTGGCGGTCGTAGGGCACGGGCCAGGGTTTGGCCTCGAACACGAAGCCGCGGGCAATGTTGTCGGGGATGACGGAGGGGGCAAAGAAGCCGGTCTCAACGCCGTAGGGCATCCAGACGGGGTCCTTCTTGACCAGCAGGGACTCGTAGGCCTCGCGGATGCTTACGGGGAACTTGAACAGGGGGGTGCCGGGAACAGCGGGGTTGAAGCTCATGGTCCTTTCGGTAAAGTCGAGCTCCTTGGGATCGTAGGCGTAAGACATTTGTTTTCCTCCTCAATTAATACTGTTTGTTTTCTCTGATAATGTACAGACTCTCAAACATGTATATTTTACAGGTTCCCTGTAAAGAGTACAGGGTCGCGAAGTACAAAAAAACAGTGGGACCCATCAGCTGATTTTGTGCAATCGGTTTTCGCGTCCGTCCGTTTCGTCAGCGCCGGCCCGTTCAATCGGTACGGAGCGCGGCTGCCGGCAGCAGCGTTTTTCACTCACCGCAAAGAAAGAAGGACGGCCGAAGCCGTCCTTCTCAGTCTGTCCTATTAAGTGGGGTATCGGCTTACGCTCAGCTCATTTTGCGGCTGGTCTCGTAGACGCCGCGGGCGTAAGCGTCGGTCACGGGGATGCCGGTGTACATGCTGTAGGCGCTTGCCGGGCTTGCAGAACTTCTCGGCGAACTTCTTGCCCGCCTCGTACTGCTCTTCCTCGCTGGCGGTCGGATCCCACTTGTCCGCCACGATGCCGATGGTGATCTTGTCGCCGTACTTCTCGTACATGGCATGCGTGTCGTTCATGGGCATCGGGGTCCAGGAATCCCAGCCGCCCGCGACGATGTTCTCGATGTGGGCGTCGATGTGGCCGCAGGAGTGCAGGTCGGCGATCATGCCCTTGCTGTGGATATGATCGGTGACGCGCTTCCACTCGTCCACGAAGAACTCTCTGCCGATCGCGGGGGAGAAGAACGGAGCCTTCTGGGAGCCCCAGTCGTCGTGAATGTCTATGGCCTGGATGCCGTCGCCGTAGGTCTCGGCCACGCAGTCGATCATCTTGATATGCAGTGTGGCCAGCTCGTGCAGCAGCTCATGCAGGGCGTCCTCCTGATCCTCGTCCAGCAGCGCCATGGCCGCGGACTCGAAGCCCATGAAGGAGATCAGCCGCTCGAAGCCCATGCCGTTGAGGAACCAGAAGACGTTGCACTTGCCGTTGTTCTTCAGGTACTCATAGTTCATCTTGCCGCTGCCTTCCCAATCCCAGGAGTAGATGTCGGGGAACTTGATGATCTCTTTCCAGTCGTTGACATCCTCCAGGGGATGCGGATAGTCGGGATCCTCCATGGCGCCGCCGGCTACGGGAACATAGACCCAGTTGATGCCGAACATGTCGGGAGCCTTGGTGTAGGGGGTGGGCCACCGCTCGGCCTCAATGACGAAGCCGCGGGCGATGTTGTCGGGGATGATATGCGGGGAAATGAAGCTGGTCTCCACGCCGTAGGGCTGCCAGACGAGCTGCTTGTTCAGAACCGTGGACACATATGCCTCGCGCTCGGTGACGGGGAAATCAAACAGCGCCGTGCCGGGGAGAGCGGGGTTGAAGCTGGGCTGACGCCGCACGATCTGGAGTTCTTTGGGATCAAAAGGAATGGACATGGATGATACCTCCTCTTAAATGATTTTCGTTGTTCTGTCATTTATGTGCAGACAATGTCTCTATTTACTATTGTATCTGTTTTTACGGTAGTGACCACGTGTTCACAGCACAAAGAATCCCCGCCGTTCCCGGGTATATACTTGTGCGCGCCTTCGCAAAGAGCTCACAGCCCGGCGTCTCCGCGCCGAGGCCCCCGCGTTCGGAACATAAAAAGGAGGACGGCACAGGCCGTCCTCCGGGAGATCGAAATGGTACTGTCAGGTCCTCTTATCAGGGGCAACTCAGCTTGCGGCTGGTCTCATACATGCCGCGGGCATACGCGTCGGTCATCGGGATGCCGGTGTAGGTGCTGTAAGCGCCGACCTTGCCGGGCTTGAAGAACTTCTCGGCGAACTTTTTGCCCGCCTCATACTGCTCTTCCTCGCTGGCCTTGGGATCCCACTTGTCCGCCACGATGCCGATGACGAGCTTGTCGCCGTAGTTCTCGTACAGGGCGTGGGTGTCGTTCATGGGCATGGGAGTCCAGGAATCCCAGCCGCCCGCGACGATGTTCTCGATCTGGGCCTCGATGTGGCCGCAGGAGTGCAGGTCGGCGATCTTGCCCCGGCTGTGGACGTGGTCGGTGAAGCGCTTCCACTCGGGCACGAAGAACTCTTTGCCCACCTGGGTGGAGAAGAACGGAGACTTCTGGGAGCCCCAGTCGTCGTGCAGGCAGAAGCCGCCGATGCCGTCGCCGTAAGCGTCGCAGGCCAGATCGACCATCTTGATGTGCAGATCGGTCAGAGCGTGCAGCAGCTCATGCATGGCGTCCTCCTGGTCCTCGTCCAGCAGCGCCATGGCCGCGTTCTCAAAGCCCATGAAGGAGATCAGGCGCTCGAAGCCCATGCCGTTGAGGAACCAGAACATGTTGGCTCTGCCGTTGTTCAGGTAGTCCTTATTCAGCTCGGCGCTGCCCTTCCAGTCCCACTCTTCGGGGTTGGGGAACTTGATGATCTCTTTCCAGTCGTTGACGTCCTCCAGGGGATGCGGGTAGTCGGGATCTTCCATGGAGCCGCCGGCGGTGGGGACGAACACCCAGTTGATGCCGAACATATCGGGAGCCTTGGTGTAGGGAGTGGGCCAGCGCTGGCCCTCAAACACGAAGGCGCGGGCGATGTTGTCGGGAATGATGGACGGGCAGAAGAAGCCGGTCTCAACGCCGTAGGGCTGCCAGATGGCGTCCTTCTTCAGGGTCAGGGACTGGTAGGCCTCTTTCTGGTTCACGGGGAAATTGAACAACACGGTGCCGGGCACCGCGGGGTTCCAGCTGGGCAGCCGTCCGGCGACCTCGAGTTCCTTGGAATCAAAGGGAATGGGCATATCGTTTACCTCCTCATAAAAATAACGGTTTTATTGCAGGACTGATTATCCTATATAATTGTATCTGTTTTCCCGGACTTGACCATGTATCTCCCGCACAAAGAATCGTCCGCTCTCCCGGGAGGAAACTTGTGCGGCACGCCGGAAAACCGCGCTTGAGGGCACCTCCCCCTGCCGTCCGTTACCATTTGTTTGTTGCCGAAATGTCCGTCGTGATGATATATTACTTTTATATTTTTTCTGTTCATCGTCAGATCGTTTTCGGGAGGATCATCTGCCATGTACGCGATCGGGTTTGACAACAATAAATACGTCTCACTCCAGTCCGAACGGATCCGCCGCCGCATCGGCGAGCTGGGCGGCAAGCTGTATCTGGAATTCGGCGGCAAGCTGTTTGACGACTACCATGCCTCCCGTGTGCTTCCGGGCTTTCGTCCGGACAGCAAGATCCGCATGCTTCTGGAGATGAAGGATGAGGCCGAGATCATCGTGGTCATCTCCGCCGACGACGTCGAGCGCAACAAGCGCCGCGGCGACCTGGGCATAACCTACGACATGGAAGCGCTCCGTCTGATCGACGCCTTCCGCGCGTCCGGGCTCTATGTGGGCGGCGTTTGCATCACTCACTGCCGGGAAGGATCGGCGGCCTCCCCCTTTGAAAAAAGGCTTGCCTCACTGGGTCTGCCGGTATACAGGCAGTATCTGATCCCCAACTATCCCGCGGACCTGCCGCTGATCGTCTCCGCGGACGGATTTGGAAAGAGCGATTTCATCGAGACGTCCCGTCCGCTGGTGGTCGTCACGGCTCCCGGTCCGGGCAGCGGGAAAATGTCTACCTGCCTTTGCCAGCTCTATCATCACCATATCCGCGGTGAAAAGGCCGGCTACGCCAAATTTGAAACCTTTCCCATATGGAATCTGCCTCTCAAGCACCCGGTGAATCTTGCCTACGAAGCCGCCACGGCCGATCTCGACGACGTGAACATGATCGACCCCTTCCATCTGGAGGCCTACGGGGAAAAAGCCGTTAATTACAACAGGGACGTGGAGATCTTCCCCGTTCTGTCGGCCATCATGGGCCGCATTCTCGGGGAGTGCCCGTACAAGAGCCCCACGGATATGGGCGTCAACATGGCCGGGTTCTGCATTTCCGACGATGAAGTCTGCTGCGAGGCCTCCCGCCAGGAGATCATCCGCCGCTGGTACCGCACCAACTGCGAGGTCCGCAAGGGCATGGCAGAGCAAAGCTCGGTATTCAAGCTGGAGCTGCTGATGAACACGCTGAACATCCGCGGAGAGGACCGTCCGCCGGTGATCCCCGCGCTGGAGAAGTCCCGTGAAAACGGCGATACTCCCGCCGTGGCCATGGAGCTTCCGGACGGGCGTATCGTTACCGGCAAGACCAGTTCACTTCTCGGCGCCGCCTCCGCGTGCATACTCAACGCGCTCAAAACACTCGCGGGCATCGAGGACGAGGTGACTCTTCTCTCCCCCGACATCATCACTCCCCTGCATCATCTCAAGGTGGAGCACCTTGGCAGCCACAATCCCCGTCTGCACATCAACGAGGCGCTGATCGCTCTGGCTGTGTGCGCGGTCACCGATCCCGTGGCGTCCCGCGCCATGGAGGCGCTCAACCTGCTCTCCGGCTCCGAGGCCCACGCCACCGTGATCCTCTCTTCAGGAGACGAAAGCACGCTCTCCAAGCTCGGGGTAAATCTGACCTGCGAGCCGAAATACGAGAATCACAAGCTTTATCACGGCTGACCGTCTCACTGCGAAAACACCGGATGCCCCCCGGCGGCGGCTCCGGTGTTTTCACATAGGCGTATCCGGCATCCGCACCGGGCTGCGGCCGTACTGCGCGCGTTCTCCCGGGAAGATTTTTCGCGTCCGAAAAATACAGGTTGCGTTCAATTCGGGATGCGCTATATAATAAATCATATTCATGCAAAGGACGGATTGCTCATGATTGGGATCGGGATCGATACCGGCGGCACCTGCACCGACGCCGTCATTTACGACTTTGACAGAGGAGAAGTCCTTGCCGCGGGCAAGGCCCTCACCACAAAACAGAATCTGGAGATCGGCATAGCCAACGCACTCGACACGCTGCCTCCGGAGCTGGTGGAAAAAGCGGAGAGCGTAGCCCTGTCCACCACACTGGCCACCAACGCCAGTCTGGAAAACAAAGGTGCCCGGGCCAAACTGCTTCTGATCGGTTTTCAGGGCGCTCTCATGGATCATCTGAAAGAGGCCTTCGCCTCCTACGGAATGACGGACATGACCCGCTTCATCACACTCGAGGCCAGGGCCGAGGGCGTGTTCTCACACCCGATGGATCCGGACTGGGAGGCTCTGCGCGCCAACGCCCCCGAGATGTTTGCCGACTGCGATTCCGTGGGCATCGTACAGGTCTATCCCCGCGCCAACGGAGGCCGCTTTGAGCTCACCGCGTACAAGATCCTGCAGGAGGAGCTTGACGTGCCGGTGACCATCGCCTACGACATCTCCAATGAGGTCGACATCATGAAGACCTGCGCCGGCACTCTTCTCAACGCCATGCTGATCCCTCTGGTGTCCGAGTTTATGGAAGCGATCCGCCATGTGTGCGCCGGCCGCGGCCTGAACATCCCCATCACGATCATTCTTTCCAACGGCACCATGGTTCCCTCGGAGACGGCCCGCCAGTTCCCCGTGGAGACCATTCTGTGCGGGCCGGCCGCCAGCGTGGTGGGCGGAAGCGTCCTCGCCGGAGAGACGAACGGCATGGTCGTGGACATGGGCGGCACCACCACCGACATCGCTATCGTCCGCGACCACATCCCCGCTCCGGCCACCGGCGGCATCAAGATCGGACGCTGGCGCACGATGGTCGAGGGCATTTATGTCGATACCATCGGTCTGGGCGGTGACAGCGGCGTCAAATGCAAGGACCACATCCTTTCCCTGGACGCGGTGCGCGTGATCCCGCTGAGCATCCTCTCCGAGGAATACGACTGCGTTCTGCCCCGCCTCAATCTTCTGACCGCGCAGAAAAGCCACGCCTCCCCCTACGACCTGGAGTTTTACGTACTGCTGAAGGACATTTCCGGCAAACTCGGCTACACGGACGAGGAGCGGGCACTCTGCGAAGCGCTGCGCGAGAAGCCCCTGATCATCTCCGATCTGGCGGAAAAGCTCGACTGCGAAAAGCGCCGTCTGCCCGCGGCGCGCCTGGAGTCCGACGGCGTCATCATCCGCAGCGGGCTGACGCCCACGGATATGATGCTGCTCAAGGGAGATTTCGATCTCTACGACCCCGCTGCCGCCCGCATCGCGGCCAAATTCATGGCCGACCTGGCGCAGTGCGAGCCCGAAGAGCTGCCCGACAAGGTCTATGAGCTTGTTCAGCGCAAGATGTATTTTGCCCTCGGCCGGGTGATCCTCGGCCAGCGTTTCCCGAAAATCAAGCAGTTTGAGGATGCCGATTATCTCGCTCCCGTCCTGGACGCCTGCTACCGCCAGGCCGTGCAGCGTGTGGACGAGCCGGAAAACTATGAAGCGTCCGAGGGTGTCCTGGAGCTCACCTGCCGCCTGCCTCTGATCGGTGTGGGCGCCCCGATCCACGTATTTCTTCCCAGGGTGGCCCGGCTGCTGGGCACACGGGCCGTCGTCCCGGCCCACGCGGGCGTGGCCAACGCCCTGGGTGCCATCGCCAGCCGAAGGATGGCCGTGGTCCAGCTGCGCATCCAGGCTATTTACGAGCAGACCGTCCTGGTGGGCTACGCCGTGGCCGAGGAGGGTAAGCGCGTCTTCTTCAAACGGGACAGAAAAGCAGAAGCCGTCGAATACGCACGGGAGATCGTCGATCGCGGTATCCGGAAGAAGGCCGAGCTCAGCGGCATCGCCGATCCTCTCATTGAGATAACCGTTGAGGACAAAACGATCACCGGAACGGGGCTTATCGTGGAGATCGTTCTCACGGCCACCGCGAAATAATACTGTATATACGCAATAAACGCTTCAAAACACAGAGCGCCCCCGCGGACTGTTCCGCGGGGGCGCTCTGTGTTTGGGGCGCGATCACAGAAGATCGGATACCGGCGCCGCGATCCGGCCGAGGATGTTCTCCCAAAGGGAAGGATCCTCGTTGGGAACGAGCTGCGTGTAGAAAAACGAGCCGCCCGTCCCGTCGCAGTGTGAACAGTTCAGATACCATGCCCCGTTCCAGTCGTACATGATGTCCTCGAGTTCCATGGCTTTACCGGATACCCCGGTATCGATCTGGGCAAGGAACCGGCCGTCCATGTCGTATACAGTGATGAAATTGCCGCTGTTTTTGTCCCAAACGGAGCGATACAGATATTCCCCGTCCGTATCAAACCCCTGCAGCGTGAGGGTTTCGGCCCGTTCGAGCGTCAAAGGTCCGACGTAACGAAAGTCTGCGTCAAGGATCACATTGTCCTTTCCCGCTTTTCCGGCCAGGGAGACGATATACCGGTCGTTCCTCCGGTCGTAAACCATGGAATTGATGGGGATCATCTCTCCGTCATGCCGCAGCCGGATCATTCCCCGGTATTCCAGCGTGATGGGGTCGAACATCACGATATTGCCGCGGGTGCTGAAGTCGTTGGGGTCATAGCCCACCACGTACAGCAGGTTGGTGTTGGGATTGTAGGCCATATCGTTGATATGCCCGCACACCCATTCCTCCTCGGTGAATTCCCGTGTCTGCAGCTCCATGGTGGTGATGTCCAGGCGGGTGATGATCCGCCGGTTGTTCCATCCGCCCCATATATACCTGCCGTCGGTACACGCCCCCTGCAGCTGATGCCGTACGCCGTTGACCTCGGTCCGGACAGAGTACACGGGATACACAAACGCGGTCTCCGGAAATGAGCGGACGGATGCCGCCCTTGCGGCAGGGACCGTACGGGTGAAAAGCAGGGCCGCGGCGGTGAGGAGCAGCGCGCGGAGCAATCGTTTACGCATGAATTCCGTCCTTTCCGGCGATCACAAACCACGCCGCGGCGTCCGCCCCTTCCTCCTCCGACAGTCGGTGGGCAAAGCGAATGACCGTAAAGCCCGCCTCGCGCAGCATGAGCCGCACATCCTCCGGCGGGTGGAGTTTTTCGATGATGTTTTCTTCAAAAGAGAGCGATCCGTTCTCAAAGACGGAAACGCTCAGACGCACGGCGTCGTCCGGCTCTCTCGCGGTGCGGAACACGGCGCGTACGCTGTCGCTGTAGTCAAGTGTGAAGGGTTCGCCGTCGGGCACTTCCCCTTCGCCCAGCAGGTCGAAAACGAAACGGCCTCCGGGCGAGAGCATGGCGTATACGTTATCGAAGACGCGGCGCACATCTCCCGGATCGAAGATATGGTTGAGCGCGTCTCCCGTGCAGGTTACGAGATCGAAGGTATCCCCCGTCCGAAAGGTGACCATGTCGCCCGTTTCAAACCGGAGCGACGGCGCGCTCCGGCGGGCAATGCCGATCATCCCTTCGGACAGGTCCACGCCCAGGGTGTCGATTCCATGTTCGGCGAGGGCTCCGCAGAGCACGCCTGTCCCGCAGCCAAGGTCCAGCGCGGTTTTCACGGAGCCGTTTTGAAGTTCGGGCAGTCTCAGCAGCTGCGCCGCGAAGACCTCGGGATATACGTTCCAGCCGAACTCGTTGTACACCCGGCAGAAAGCGCTGCTGTACATGCCGCCTCCTACAGGTCCAAAGCGCAGAGGTCCTCTGCGGTCTCGCGGCGGACGGCCGTCCAAGCCGATCCCCCGGTGAGCATGACCACCGGCGGACGGCCCAGCCGGTTATAATTGGACGCCATGGAGTAATTATAAGCGCCCGTCGTGCATACGCACACCCGGTCGCCCCGGCGGGTATCCGCCGGCAGCTCCACAGCAGGCTGTACGATGTCCCCGCTCTCGCAGCATCGGCCCGCCAGGTCGAATATCTCGTTCTCGCCGGTCTCACGGCTCGCGTGCAGCACGCTGTAGCGCGCTCTGTAAAGGCACCAGCGCGGATCGTCCGCCATGCCTCCGTCCGTGATGACGTAGTTTTTGCAGTTCGGGATATGCTTGACGGTACATACGGTGTATACGGTCATTCCCGCGTCGGCCACGATGCTCCGTCCCGGTTCCATAAGGATCCGGGGCATGGGCAGTCCGGCCTCGCCGAGGATCCGCTTCAGGTGAGAGGCGACCTCGCCGATGCGCGCGGGGATGTCCGCGCGGGGATCGCTCTCCACATAGCGCACCCCGTACCCTCCGCCGAGATCCAGCTCCCGCGCCGTATAGCCCAGTTCCCGGCGCAGACGGGCCATAAAGGCCGTCATAACGTCACAGGTGCGCTCAAACACATCCTCGTCAAACACCTCGGAGCCGACATGGCAGTGGAGGCCCGCCACGTCCAGGCTCTCTTCGTCCAGGGCCCGGCGGACAAATTCCAAAGCCTGACCGGTCTCAATGGGAACGCCGAATTTCACGTCCACCGTTCCCGTATTGACGGCCTCATAGGTGTGGGGGTCGATCCCCGGAGTGACGCGCAGGAGCACCTTCTGACGGACGGAGCGTCTTTTCGTCTCGGCCGAGAGCGCTTCGAGCTCCGTCTCGTTGTCCACGACAAAGCAGCCCACGTTCCTGTCCAGCGCATAGCGGATGTCATCGTCGGTTTTGGCGTCGCCGTGAAAATAGATCCTGTCCGCCGGGAACCCGGCTTCAAGGGCCGTATGGATCTCTCCGACGGAAACGGCGTCCAGCCCCATGCCCTCTTCAGCCGCGATACGGCATATCGCCTTGAAGGCGCAGGCCTTCGCGGCATAGAGCACGGCGGAGTTCTCCCCGAAATGCTCCCGGAAAGCGGCAAGATACATGCGGCAGTTGTCCCGTATCCGTTTTTCATCCATCAGGTAAAGCGGCGTGCCGAACGTGTCGGCCAGCTCGTCGGCGGAATGTCCGGCGAAACGCAGTGTTCCGTCGGCGTCCCGGGTGATATTGTCAGAGATCACGCGATCACCTCCGCACCATGGAAAATCCCGTTTATTGTATCATCGGCGGCTTGAGACTGTCAATCCGAAGCGGCGGCGCGGGTACGGCCGCCGGACCTCCCCGCTCCGCCGGTGTCCAGAATCGTTGACAGGGGTATCCCTCGGGCCTATACTGAAAGCGTATCGATCCCCGATCTCATCAGACGAATCACCAAGGAGGAGTATTCATGCTGAATTATTGGAACCGGCAGGATAATCCTGCCACCTTCGAGACGCTCGAGGAAGTGCGCGCCCACGCCGTCGGCGTGACCTCGCGGCTGCCCGGAGGCACATTTTTCACGCAGATCCTGAATCCCGCGCTGGAGAACTATCCTCAGGGACTGGTGTACATCTATCGCTCCCCCAACCTGTACGGCGGCGAGACAGGCGCGCGGAACAACACCACCTTTATCGTTTTTGCCGACCGCCGCTTTGAGACCAAGGAAGCGGGCATGGCGTGGCTGGAGGAGCTCGGGCTGATCCGGCTCATCAACGAGGCCGTCGGGACCGTTCTTCTGGAGATGCCCGCCGATGACGCCGGCTATACGGAGGATGATCTGCAGCACGCCTATGTGCTCCACAACGCGCTGCTGAGTCAGAAGGCCTTTGTGGAGATCGACGGCAGGCGCTGCGTACCCGCAGAGAGCGAGTACTGCGGCGGATACGGCAAGACCTATATGTTCGGCGTCGGAAAAGGCGCGACCTTCATGAATAATTTCGTCGCGGGCTCCCGTGACGAACTGATCGGACGCGTGGCCGGATATTTCACCTACGGCGGCGAGATGTCCGAGACCGTGACCGTCAGTCAGTATGTCCCCGCGTTCATCGTCAACGGCAGCTCCGCTGCGATCCGGAAATTCCGTGACGCGAACGGGACCGACGCCTATTCCTTCAGCGACGGCGTCGAGCATTTTTACAATCAGGCTCTCCCTCTCCGTCAGGTGCGGACAGCCGAAGACTCCGGCGGGAACGTCGGTTATTGGATGGAAAAGGCCTTCCGCAGCATGTTCATGTTCCTGCAGCGTTCAAACAACATACCCACGAAGTACCTTGAGCCGAGAGTTACGAACTGCTACCGGGGCTATGTCCCCGCTCCCCCCATCACCCGCTTCGCGCTCTCCGCCCGCAATCCCATTCTGAACGGGCGGACGGTGATCGGCGATCTGCAGGTGACCTTTGTGCATGACTCGGAGCGCTTCAGCGATATGAAGAGCGTCGACGGGCCCATGGCCGTGCCCGGAGATTACCTTGACACCTGGTATGAGGTCCTGCCCCGGGACGTGCTCGACAACACCGCCCCCGAGCACAGCGTACCGCTCCTGCTCGCCAACCACGGCGGCGGGGACGACCATCTGATGTTCCTGGACGAGACCGGCATTCTGCTTACGGCCGGAAGAGAGCATTTCGCCGTCGCCGCTCCGATGCACAGCGGCATAACGGTGATCGCCGGGGAGGTGCTGCCCCGCTTCGTAAAATACATGCTGGACAAATACCCCGCCCTCGACCCCGAGCGGGTGTGGGTCACCGGCTACTCCATGGGCGGCTGGGCGACTTACCACATCATCGCCCGTCATCCGGAGATGTTCGCGGCCGCCGCGCCGATGGCCATGCCACTGCGCGACCTTCCGGATTCCGCCGAGGAGCTGTACAAAACCATCGATCTGCCGGCCATGCTGATCTCCTCCACCAACGACTTCGCTGCCTGGGACGCCGAGAACAACCATCTCAACGAGGGCGGACGCGACTTCCTGCAGACCTACTGCAAATTCAACGGCATCGCTCCGGTCGAGGAATTCGATTACGTGAAATATCCCGTGATCGGGCGCCCGTACGACTCCTTCCGTCTCACCACGATCAACGGCGAATGGCGCAACGGGGAATGGCTCATCCGCAACGGCAGGGGGATCCCGATGATCGGATTGAATGTCACGGAATACCTTATGCACTCGCTCTGGCCGGGCTACGGCGACATCGCCTACGGTTTCCTCCGGCATTACCGCCGCGACCTCCGCACCGGCGAGGTCGTATACACTCCCTGAGAACGTCCCTCTCCGGCAAGCGGATAAGGACGGTATCCCCCGGCGGCCTCCGGCCGCTCCGGGGCGATACCGTCCTTCTTCTTTCCGGGGCGTCCGGCTCTCCTTCCCGAAGGCGGGGCCGCGACTCATTCTTGATTCACTGCCGCACATGATATATACTTTTCCCGAGATCTGTTTACGGAGGGACGCCGGTGGAGCTTGCGGAACTCGCTGCCTACGCAGAGGAAAAATATCATATCCGCGAACAGCGCCGGTGGTCCGACTTCCCGGGGTTCTCCGTTCTGTGCGATCCCCGGACCGGCCGCTGGATCGCGCTGCTGATGCGCCAGTGGGACGGAGAGCGCGGCGTCATGATCGAGCGCTGCGATCTCAAGTGCGGCTCACTCGTCCTGCGGGACACGCCGAGGCCCTGGCTCGGCGCGCCGCTTCGCATGCAGGGGACGAAATGGGTCGGTGTGGCGTTTGACGAGAGCACCGAGCCGGACCTGGTGCGCGCTCTCTTTGACCGGGCCGCCGGAGCGTCCGGCGGCAAAGCCCTGTCAGCGGGAATCCTGTCCGGCAGCGGCGCGACCATTGTTCTCGAGTCCGTCCCCTCCGCCGGCGGTACATCCTATAAGGACACCCCTCTTCCCTTCTCCGGCAGCTCCTATCGCCCCGAACGGGAGGCTCTGCCGGAACGTCTGCGGCGGATGCGCCGCCTGTATGAGTACGGCGGGACTCCGCGGGAGGAGCGGGTGACCAATTTTTACCGTCAGGCGAAATTCATGGAGGATTATGAGGACGACGCCCCGTGGACGGGCGGTTTCGTCTGCTATTATCCCACTTATCACGACATGAACACGGGGCAGCTGCGCGGGTATTTTGCCTGGCGGACGAAGGTGCGCCGCGGCGAGTATCTTCCCATACCGGTCTCTGCCGCCTGCATCTACCTCTATGAGCTCCTCAACGGCATCGGTGCGTCTTCTCCGGAGGATACCCTTCGGCAGCTGACGGCGTTTGAGGCGGGTTTTCTGGATGCCGGATACGGAAACGAGAGCATGCGCCGCAATCTGCGCCGCTGGAAGATGGAATTCGCAGTTCTCTCGGATCTGAGCGCGGAAACCGCCCGCGCCGCCGCGCCCCATCTCTCGGAATACGACAGCGGCCTCGCCGCGCTGCGGGATCCCGACGCGCATTCGGACGCGGAGGTCTTTGCCGCTCTCTGCCGTTTCGGCGGGAAGAAGACCGCCTTATCCCCCGTTCTGGCCGCGGATGCCGCGAGGGGCGCGCATCTTTTTGCCGAAGTCTGGCGGCGCGCCCGGTCCGGATACCGCTGGAACGGATGCGATCCCTTCACCCTCTGTTTCGGCAAACGTACGTCCCGCCCCTGGTTCCCGCTGTCCAACGCGCTCGTATACCCCCGTTTTCCGTCGTCGGATCGTGAATTCGTGTTCGATGATACACGCCTCTATCGCTGCCGCGGCGGTGTCTGGGCTGAGGATTCCTACCCTGCCGATCCTCCGGACCTTAACCGGCTGAAAGGCTTTCTGCATCAGGCGGAGGCAAAGCTGCGCCGTCACGTCGGAGCCGGGCGCTCGCTCCGCGAAAAGCGGGAGGACGCCTGGGCCGATCCGTTCATCGACGCCGCTGTCGCCGAGGATGCGGCCGCCCTGCGGGAGGCAAGGCGGCCGAAGATCACCATTGATCTCAGCGATCTGGAGCGGATACGCAGCGATGCCGCCGTGACCCGTGACAGTCTTCTCACCGAGGAAGAGCTTCGGGAAGCTTCCCCCTCCTTTGAAGTCCCGGCTGCCGCGGACGCTGCTCCGGAGGACACGCCGCTGCCGTTGGACGCCGCTCAGATCGATGTGCTTCGCGCACTTCTGAGAGGAGAGCGGCCCGAGGCGCTGATCCGGGAAAGGCATATGCTGCCTTCCCTGACCGCGGATATGATCAATGAAGCGCTGTTTGACGATATCGGCGACACGGTCCTCATCTGTGAGGACGACAAGCTCTCCCTGGTAGAGGATTACCGGGACGATCTGGCGCTCATGCTGGAAGGAGTCAGACCATGACAGGCGATCGAAAAGTACCCAGACGCATCTCTCAGACCGTACTGAACTCTCTCAAGGGCGGCGTTGTGCCGCGCATCGGTCTGCCATACATCGCGGTGGGCCGGAGGAGCGAGATCGAGGCTCTGCTTCACGACGTGGACGTGATCTCCGAGGGCGGCGCGTCCTTTCGCTTCATCGTCGGGCGTTACGGCAGCGGAAAGAGCTTTCTGCTCCAGACGATCCGCAATTATGTGATGGACAGAGGCTTCATCGTGGCCGACGCCGACCTGTCGCCCGAGCGCAGACTTCAGGGCACCCGGGGCCAGGGCCTGGCCACCTATCGCGAGCTCATCACCAACCTGTCTACGAAAACGAAACCCGAGGGCGGCGCTCTGACCCTGGTCCTGGACCGCTGGATCAGCGCGGTGCAGTCGGAGGCCGCTCTGGAGACCGGGCTCTCTCCCGGCGACGCCGCGCTCGCCGAGGCGACCGACCGGAAAATCTACGCCGTGACCTCCGCGGTCAGCGAGCTGGTGCACGGATTTGAATTTGCCCGTCTCCTCTCAGCCTATTACCGGGCCGCCATCGACGGCGACGACGAAACGAAAGCCAGGGTCGTCCGTTGGTTCCGCGGAGAGTATACGCTCAAAAGCGAGGCCCGGGAGGCGCTTGGCGTCAGCGTGATCATCACCGATGACGACTGGTACGACTATCTCAAGCTGTTCGCCGCCTTCTTCCGTATGGCCGGATACTCCGGAATGATGATCATGGTAGATGAGCTCGTGAACCTGTACAAGATCCCCAACTCCGTAACGCGTCAGTACAACTACGAGAAGCTCCTGACCATGTACAACGACACCCTGCAGGGCAAAGCCAGGTATCTGGGCATCATTATGAGCGCGACGCCCCAGGCGATGGAGGACCGGCGCCGGGGGATCTACAGCTATGAGGCGCTGCGCTCCCGGCTCGCCGAGGGCCGCTTCTCCCGTCCCGGCTCGCGGGATCTGCTCGCGCCCGTGATCCGCCTCGAGCCGCTGACCGCGGAGGAGATGCTGGTGCTGTGCGAAAAGCTCGCCGCGATGCACGCGGACCTTTACGGGTACGCCCGCGTCCTGAGCACGGACGATCTGGCGCTGTTCCTGCGGATCGAGTACGGACGCATCGGAGCGGATCAGAACATCACGCCGCGCGAAGTCATCCGGGACTTTATCGAGCTTATGGATCTGCTGTATCAGAACCCGGATATGAGCGTCGCGGGACTGCTGGAATCGGACGGATTCTCTTTTGCCCCGTCGGAGGCTGTTTCCGATGAGGCCGACGCGTCCTATGCGGAGTTTACGATATGAACGTTTTTGACCGCTACGCTCCCTTTATCCGCGAGTACATCTACCGTTCCGGCTGGCAGAATCTGCGCGCCGTGCAGAACGCCGCCGGCGACGCCATTTTCGGCACGGAGGAAAATGTGCTTCTGACGGCATCCACCGCTTCCGGCAAGACCGAGGCGGCCTTTTTCCCGATCCTTACGCTGCTGGACGAAGACCCTCCGAAGACTGTGGGAGTTCTGTACATTGCCCCGCTCAAGGCTCTGATCAACGACCAGTTCGGACGGCTGGAAGAGCTGTGCGAGGAAGAGGACATCCCCGTCTGGCGCTGGCACGGCGACGTGGCTCAGTCGAGAAAACGCGCGCTGCTGCGCCGGCCCTCCGGTATACTGCAGATCACCCCCGAATCGCTGGAATCGCTGATGATCAACAAGCATATGGAGATCCCCTCTCTGTTCGGGGATCTTCGTTTCATCGTCATCGACGAGATCCACTCGCTGCTTCGGGCGGACCGCGGACTGCAGACCTTCTGCCTTATCGAGCGGCTTTGCGCCCTGGCCGGCTGTTCTCCGAGACGGATAGGGCTCTCCGCCACCATCGGCGATCCCGAAGAGGCGGGACGGTTTTTGGCCGCGGGCAGCGGCCGGGGCACGGTCATTCCGAAATTCGACGGCGGCCGGGAGATCTGGCGGCTGTCCATGGAGCATTTTTACAACTCCCCTCCTCAGGCCGACGAGGGCCGCGCAGTCCCGCCCGATATCCTCCCGCTCGAGGAACCCTCGGACACCGCCCCGAGGGCGGCGGACCCGGGCATAGGGTTTATTTTCGAGCACACGCGGGGAAAGAAATGTCTGGTCTTCACCAACTCCCGCGAGGAGTGCGAGTCCGTGTGCCAGAGTCTGCGCCAGTATTGCGAGGCGAACCGGGAACCCGACCGTTTTCTGATCCACCACGGCAATCTTTCCGCCTCCTATCGTGAGAGCGCCGAATCCGATATGAAGGACGACGACTCTCTGATGAGCGTATGCGCCACCGCCACTCTGGAACTCGGCATCGATATCGGCCGGCTGGAGCGCGCCTTTCAGATCGACGCGCCCTTCACGGTCTCGGGGTTCCTGCAGCGCATGGGACGGACCGGACGGCGGGGCGACCCGTCGGAAATGTGGTTCGTTATGCGTGAGGACCACTGGGAAGCCCGGGCCATGCTGCCGGACTCCATCCCCTGGTATCTGATCCAGGGCATAGCACTGGTCCAGCTGTATCTGGAGGAGCGCTTCGTGGAGCCTCCCCGGACAGACCGCCTGCCCTACAGTCTTCTGTATCACCAGACCATGAGCACTCTCGCCTCATGCGGCGAGATGACGGCCGCCGAGCTGGCCTCCCGGGTGCTGCCGCTCAGCTGTTTTCGCCGGATCGGGCCGGAGGATTACCGCGTCCTGCTCCGGCATCTTCTGGAGATCGGCCACATCGAGCGCACCGAGAACGGCGGATTGATCGTGGGGCTTGCCGGTGAACGCATCGTCAGCGACTATAAGTTCTACGCCGTGTTCCGGGAAAACGTGGAATATACCGTGCGCTCGGGCCCCGAGCAGCTCGGGACCATTGTCAAGCCGCCCCCTGTGGGAGACAAGATCGCCATCGCCGGCCGCGTCTGGGTCGTGGAGGATGTGGACCACAAGCGCCGGGAGGTGTACTGCAGCCCGGTCAAGGGCAATATCCCCGCCTATTTCGGCGACGTGGCCGGGGATATCCACACCCGTATCCTGGAGCGGATGTACCGGGTGCTCAGCGAAGATCTGTCCTACCCGTATCTGATGCCCCACGCGGTCTGCCGTCTGGCCGACGCCCGGGACACCTTCCGCAAGTCGCTGATGTCCGAACGGCCTCTGGTGCACCTCGGCGGGAAAATGTGGGCGCTGTTCCCCTGGCTGGGCAGCTACGCGTTCCTGGCGCTGGAGCGCTTCCTCAAGCTCCGCTGCGCGCGGCGCCTGGGGCTGAAGGGGCTGAATTCCTCCCGCCCGTATTATATGCAGTTCACCTTGCAGGTGAGCGAGGCGGAGTTTTATGAGATCGTCTGCGAGGAAGCGGAACGGGACCTCGATCCGCTGGAGCTGGTCTATCCGAAGGAGAACCCGGTATTTGAGAAATACGACGAGTTCGTCCCCGAGGAACTGGTGCGCAAAGGCTTTGCTTTGGGCGTGCTGGACACGGAGGGCATGAAAAGCCGGGTGCTCGGCTGGCGCCGGTTTCTGGACGGTCCGGAAGAGTAAAAGTCCCGCATATACGACAGAGAGGGATCCGCGCGGTGCGGATCCCTCTCTTTTGTTTCCCTTAACGGGGGTCTTGTCCTTCAGAGTTTCTTCTCCAGTCTCTCCCGGACAGCGGCGAGGAACGTCTCGCTGTCCACGCTCTCCGGCTGCGGGTCCATCAGCGCCGCCAGGTCTCCGGTGACGACCCGGTCCTCAATGGTCTCCATCACGGCGGCCTCCAGCGCGTCGGCGAATCCGGCGAGCGCGTTGTTGCCGTCCAGCTCGCCCCGTTTGCGAAGCGCTCCGCTCCAGGCGAAGATCGTGGCCACCGGGTTCGTTGAGGTCCGCTCGCCTTTCCGCCGCCGGTAATAATGGCGTGTCACCGTACCGTGGGCGGCTTCGTATTCGAAGCATCCGTCGGCGCTCACCAGCACGCTGGTCATCATGGCCAGAGACCCGAAAGCTGTGGAGATCATATCGCTCATCACGTCTCCGTCGTAGTTTTTCAGCGCCCATACCACGCCGCCCTTCGACCGGACCAGCCGCGCCACGGCGTCGTCGATGAGTGTGTAAAAATAAGTGATGCCCGCCGCCACAAAGCGCTCCTTATACTCAGTCTCGTACAGCCGGCGGAAGGTATCCTTGAAGAGCCCGTCGTACTGCTTCATGATCGTATCCTTGGCGGAAAACCAGAGGTCGCGCTTTACGCCCAGAGCGTACTCAAAGCAGGACCGGGCGAAGTTTTCCACGCTGGAATCCTTGTTGTAGCAGCCCTGGAGCACCCCCGGTCCTTCAAAGTCATAGACGGTCCTGCGCGTAACGGAGCCGTCCGCCGCGGTAAACACCAGTTCCGCCGTTCCCGGTCCCTCCACGCGCAGCTCCGTATCGCGGTAAATATCGCCGTAGCTGTGCCGGGCCACCGTGATGGGCAGGGTCCAGCCCGGGATGAAGGACTTCAGGACGCCGCAGGGGATCGGCGTGCGGAACACCGTTCCGTCCAGGATCGCGCGGATCGTACCGTTGGGGCTGCGCCACATCTCGTGCAGGCCGTACTCCTCCACACGCTCGGCGTTGGGCGTGATGGTGGCGCATTTGACGCCGACCCGGAGACGGCGCACCGCGTTGGCCGCCTCGGTGGTCACCCTGTCGGAGGTGGCGTCGCGGTTGGGCAGCCCCAGATCGTAATATTCGGTGCGCAGATCCACAAAGGGCAGAATCAGCTCGTCCTTGATCTCTCTCCAGAGGATACGGGTCATCTCGTCGCCGTCCATCTCTGCGATGGGGGTCGTCATGGGGATCCTGTTCATATGATCAGCCTCGCTCATTCTTCGGAAATTACGATACGTTATGCGGGAACAGAGTCGCGGATAAGAGCCGTCGGCGTATCATGTCCCGTTTTTGTACCGGTTCATCAGGCATCCGGCCAGCACCACGGAGCGCTCGTCCGGCGTGAAGTTTTTCAGCCGCAGCGTGATCGGCGTCACCTCTGTGCCGTGAAGCGCCCGCGCCGCGATCTCCTCGTCGCCCCGCTCGACAGCGCGGCGGACCCCGGGGATATAGATGAAGTCGTCCGGTGCGTAATCAAAGGGCGTATCCGCGTCGATGGTGAAGGGCAGCATGCCCCAGTTGACACAGTTGGAGCGGTAGCGCTTGGTGGCATACTCCCGGCAGATATTGGCCGCTCCGCCCAGCACCCGCTGGCAGGAGGCGGCCTGCTCTCTGGCCGACCCGTCCCCGGGCTTTTCGGCGAACAGGGCCGAGGCGATCCGGACCCGGGAAAGCTCCGCTTCGTCCAGGCCGAGAGCCGCCGCTGCGGCGGAGAGCTCTTCTCCGATCTCACCGTTCTCGCGCGCTTTCTCCATAGCCGCCGCCGCTTCGGCCCGCCCCACATAGGCCGGCTCCCTCCGGCTCAGCGTGAAGGACGCCAGCTTGAGAGGATTGGAACGATAGCTGCTGGTCTCGCCCGAGGGGATCAGCTCATCGGTGGTGGTGACCTCGTCGTGGATCACCGCCGCCAGTCTCAGCAGCAGGTCCTCCGCGAGCGGGGGGATCTCCGGCCAGGGCACGATATTCGGCCCGAAACGCAGCTCCCGGCCGGGCTCGGCCTTCCCGAAGCCGAACCAGCAGCGCCGCTCGTAAGGCGCGCGGTCGTAGGAGCGCGCGATTTTTGCCGGCGCGGGGTACTCCACCTCGTCTGCCGGGGTGAGGAACCCTCCGTTCCCAACCGTGGCGGCAATGGAGCGCGCGTCCATCAGCAATACGGCGGAGAGCTGCCCGTCCCCGGGACGGGAGCCCTCCCGGTTGGGGAAATTGCGCGTGGTATGGCGGATCGAAAGCGTGTCGTTGGCGGGCACGTCGCCCGCGCCGAAGCACGGGCCGCAGAAGCAAGGCTTTACGATCGCGCCGAGCTCCGTCAGGCGGCCGTACAGACCGGACCGGGCCATCTCCAGCTGCACCGGGATGCTGGGCGGATAAACAGAAAGCGAGCACTCCCCCACCGCTCCGGTCGCGGAGAGGATCGCAGCCGCCTCCGCCAGATTATCGTACATGCCGCCGGAGCATCCGGCGATGATCCCCTGCTCCACGCGAAGCTTTCCTCCGACAAGGCGGTCGGTAAGCCGCAGCGACACCTTGCCGCCGTACTGCTCCGCGGCGCGGCGTTCCACCTCCCGAAGGATATCTCCGGGATTCTCGGCCAGCGCGCGCACGGTCACCGCCTCGGAAGGGTGGAACGGAAGGGCCGCCATCGGTTCCACAGAGGAAAGATCGATGCCCACCATGCGGTCATAGAGAGCCCCTTCGGACACGCGCATCGGCCGATAGTCTCCGGGGCGTCCGTGCACGGCGTAATACTCCTCCACCGCGGAGTCGGTCTCCCATATGGAAGACAGGCAGGCGGTTTCCGTAGTCATCACGTCTATGCCGATGCGGTAATCCATGCTCAGCGCCGCGGCGCCGGGGCCGGCGAACTCCAGCACCGCGTTTTTCACGAAATCGTTTTTATAAACCGCGCCGCACAGCGCGATGGCCACATCGTGCGGGCCGACGCCCGGCCGGGGCGCGCCGGTGAGCCACACAAGCACCACGTCGGGCGCCGGGGTCAGGTCCCAGGTATTCCCCAGCAGCTGACGCACCAGTTCTCCTCCGCCTTCTCCCACGCCCATGGTCCCCAGGGCTCCGTAGCGGGTATGGCTGTCCGAGCCGAGCACCATTCTGCCGCAGCCCGCCAGCTCCTCCCGGGCATACTGGTGGATCACCGCCATGTTGGGCGGCACAAAGATCCCTCCGAATTTCTTTGCCGCGGACAGGCCGAAAGCGTGGTCGTCCGCGTTGATGGTGCCGCCCACGGCGCACAGCGAGTTATGGCAGTTGGTAAGCACGTAGGGAACGGGGAACCTCTCCAGACCGCTTGCCATGGCCGTCTGAATAACGCCTACATAGGTGATATCATGGCTGATCAGGCTGTCGAAGGTAATATGAAAGCCGTCGGCTCCGCCGCTCCGGTCGTGAGCCGAGAGGATCGAATACGCGAGGGTCTTTTCCCGGCCGGCGAGTACGTCGGCAGCTTCCGGACGGCCGTTCCGGATGCGGACCGGGCCGTCGTGCAGTTGGATCATTCAGATCGCCTTCCCTTCTAATTTGCCCTGCCAGTATAACAAAACCGTGATGCTCACGCAAGGCGAAGCTGCATTTTTCTTTTATCAACTTTCATAAAAGGCGGAGATTTCCCCGGTTTTTCCCATGCAAAACGGAGAAAAAGTGAAGGATTATTCTTTTCTCTTGCAAAAACGCGCCCGGCGGGATATACTGTGACACAAATTTCCAACCGAGGATGTGATGGGATGGTCAGCGAAAAGACCGAACTCAACCGCTATGTGGAAGCTTTGTGCGCCGAAGTGCGCAGCGAATATACGATCGATCCGCGCTATTACGAGGGCTCCGCGGTCAAGCAGGGCCTTCGCAACGCCGACGGCACCGGCGTGATCGCCGGCGTGACCCGCATCGGCAGCGTGCAGGGCTACCTGATGCGGGACATGGAAAAGATCCCCATCCCCGGAGAACTCTTTTACCGCGGCATCAGCGTGAGCGAGATCGTGGACAGCCACGCGGCAACGGGCACCTTCGGCTATGAGGAGGTGGCCTACCTTCTCCTGTTCGGGAAGCTGCCCACCGCCGAGCAGCTCGAGAGCTTCAACCGGATCCTCGCCGCGTCCCGCCGCCTTCCGGACGGCTTTTTCGAGGATATGATCCTCAAGGCTCCCTCCAAAAATATCATGAACAAGCTCGAACGCAGCGTGCTGGCCATGTACAGCTACGACGACTGCCCGGACGACACCTCTCTGGAGAATGTGATGCGCCAGTCCATCGAGCTGATCGGCTGTTTTCCCACCATTGTGGCCGACGCCTATGCGGTAAAGCGCCACGTCTATGATCATCACTCCCTGTATGTCCACAACCCGAAGGATCACCTGTCGCTGGCTGAAAACTTCCTTCGTATGTGCCGCTGGGACAAGAGCTATACGCCCGAGGAAGCGCGTCTTCTTGACCTGATGCTGATCCTCCACGCCGAGCACGGCGGCGGCAACAACTCCGCGTTCGCCTGCCGTTCTCTCACCTCCTCCGGCACGGACACCTACAGCGCCATCGCCGCTGCGGTGGGCGCGCTGAAGGGGCCGCTCCACGGCGGAGCCAACGCCAAAGTGCAGGAGATGATGAACTACATCCGCGAGAATGTCTCCGATCCCACCGATGACGGCCAGCTGCGCGACTATCTGGCAAAGATCCTGCGGAGGGAGGCGGGAGACCTCTCCGGCAAGATCTACGGTCTGGGCCACGCGGTCTATACGATGAGCGACCCCCGGGCCGAGGCCATCCGAAAGTACGCCCGTGAGATGGCCGACGAGCGCGGCTTCTCCGGGGAGTTCGACCTGACGGAGGCCGTCGTACGCGTGGGCATCCCGCTGGTCTGTGAAAAAACCAAGCGGCGGATCCCGATGTGCGCCAATGTGGACCTTTATTCCGGTCTCGTCTACCGCATGCTCGGCATACCCGAGGATCTGTTCACGCCGCTGTTCGCCATCGCGCGCATCGCCGGCTGGTGCGCCCACAGGCTCGAGGAGCTGCTCACCTGCAAAAAGATCATCCGCCCGGCTTACCGTTCGTCGATGGAATATACCGTCTTCGTGCCCATCGAGCAGCGGAAATGACGCCGCGGGGAAGCCGGCGATCCCTGCCGCTTTCCCCATATCCATACATAGAAAGGACCTCACAGCACTCCGTGCCCCGCTGTACCTTCGGGCATGAGCTGTGAGGTCCCTGTTTTATTCCGGGGCAGCGGCGGGCCTTATCGGATTCACAGCTCCCGCGCGTCCCGCACCGCGGAGCGGATCCCGGCCAGGACGTCCTCGTAGCCGTGAGAGGGCCGGGCCTCATACAGCTTCCTGTCACCGTCGAAGACCGCGGGCACATAATAGTAATCATACGATTCGGCCAGCTCCGCTTCGGCGCGCTCTTCGATCCATTCGATTTCCGCCCCGGCATATCCCGATTCCCCGGCCAGCTCCCGGACAGCCCGCCGCGCCATGGCGCAGTACGGACAGCCCTCCAGATAAAAGATCCTCAGCTTTTTCATGTCATCTCTCCTCATAAGTTCCCGGATCGATCCGAAACAGGCGGCAGCCGTTCTCCCAGGACGCTCGCTCCACCTCTTCGGGCGTGACCCCTTTGAGCGCCGCGATCGTCTCGATCACCCAGGGAAGGTTCCCCGAATCGTTTCGCTTTCCCCGCACGGGCTGCGGGGCCATATAGGGGCTGTCTGTCTCCACAAGGATCCGGTCCAGCGGCGTCACGGCAAGGACCTGCGCCGCCTTTTTGTTGTTTTTATAGGTCACCGGTCCGTCGAAGCCAAGGTACCAGCCCCGGCGCAGCAGCTCCGCGGCCATCTCCGCGCTGCCGGAAAAGCAGTGGAACACTCCGCGCAGTTCCTCATAGCGGGAGATCATCTCCAGCGCGTCGCCGTGGGCCTCCCGGTCGTGGATGATAACGGGAAGATCTTCCCTCAGCGCCAGATTGATCTGGCGCTCCAGCATTTCCTTTTGGAGCGGCTTGTGATCGGCGTCCCAATAGTAGTCCAGCCCGATCTCCCCGACCGCGACGACCTTTTCCGCCCGGACGAGTTCCCGAAGGATCGCCATGCTCTCGCCGGTCCAGCTCTCCCATTCCTCCGGATGCCAGCCCACGGCGGCATAGAGGAACGGATAACGTCCGGCCAGCGCGACGGCGGCGCGGGAAGACGGCTCGTCGCAGCCCGGGTCGACCACCAGCCCCACCCCCCGGGCGGGAAGGGCGGAGAGCACCTCGTCCCTGTCCGCGTCGAACTGGCGCGCGTCGTAGTGAGCATGCGTGTCGAAGATCATCGCACCGTCCCCCGTTCCAGATAATCCAGGCATTTCTCCGGATCGGAGAACCTCCCGTAGATCTCACGCACCGAGGTCCCGGCAAATCCGCGCTCCACGGCGGTCTCTATCATCCGCTCGGCGCCGAGCCAGTAATCGTCATAGTCAAGGAAAGCGATGGGCCTGCTGTCCCGGCCCAAAGCGCGCAGGGTGAGCACCTCGAAGATCTCGTCCAGGGTGCCCAGTCCCCCGGGCAGCGCCAGAAAGGCGTCTGACCGCCCGGTCATGATCTCCTTGCGTTCGGACATGGTGCCGGTCAGCACCATCTCGTCGCTCTGTTCAAAAAGGACCCCCGGCATGTCGAAAAACCGCGGCGCCACACCGATGACCGTTCCTCCGCCGCGAGCGCAGCCCCGGGCAGCGGCCCCCATCAGGCCATGAGCCCCGCCTCCGAAGATCATCGCGTGTCCCCGGCGGGCCATAGCCTCGCCCAGGGCTTCTCCCAGCCGGAAGAAGCCGGGATCCGGATCGTCCCGGGACGCGCCGAACACACAAATCGTCACAGCCCCATCTCCTCAAGCTTTTTCAGATAAAACGAAAACGCGGCGGGGATCGCCAGGGCACGCCGTTCCTCCGGCGTGACCCATCGGAAACCCTCCGTCTCCCCGGCGACGCGCAGGACATAGCCGCGCATGCGCCACTCCACATGGCTAAACCGGTGCACAGCCTCTCCGCAGGGTTCTCCGTGCTCGGGCGGTTCCGGGACCGTGTCGTTGGGCAGCTCCCACAGCCCCGAAAGCAGGCCCCGCTCCGGCCTCCGCCGCAGGGCGACCCGGTCGGCGCAGATCATCAGCAGGACGCGCCGCTCTTCGATCCTTCTCGTCTTTTTTTCCGGGAGCACGGGGTATCGGTCCGGATCGCCCTCGGCTCGCGCCATGCACAGCGCGGCGACCGGGCAGCGGCCGCAGTCGGGGATCCCGGGCGTGCACACCGTCTCCCCCAGTTCCATGAGAGCGCTGTTGAACTCGCCGCTTTTCCCCTCGGGAAGGATCTCCGTAAGCTCTCTGCGGTAACGGGCTCTCATGGGCTCTCCGACGGTTTCGGAGCAGGCCTCGACACGGGCAAGAACGCGGCAGACATTGCCGTCCACGGCAGCCTCCGGCGCGTTGAAGGCCAAAGACGCCACCGCCCCGGCGGTGTACGCTCCGATCCCGGGCAGCGCGCGAAGCTCCGCAACGGTGCGCGGGAATTCCCCGCCGCGCTCCCGCGCGATGACGCGCGCGCATTTGTGAAGGTTCCTCGCCCTTGAGTAGTAGCCCAGACCCTCCCAAAGCTTCAATACCGTGTCCTCTTCGGCGTCTGCCAGATCCTCCACGGTGGGCAGCGCGCGCATGAAGCGCTCATAATAGCCGCGCGCGGCCTCTATGCGGGTCTGCTGGAGCATGATCTCCGAGACCCACACGCGGTAGGGGGTCACATCGCGCCGCCAGGGAAGATCCCGCTTATTCTGTTCATACCAGTCCAGCAGCGGACGGGAGAGATCCACCATGTTTCCATGCCTCCGACCCCGATATTATATAGCTCTTCCGCCTCCCTTGGCAACCTTGATTTATGATCGCGCCTCGTACTATAATGGATCCAAGCAACAGGTAAGGTGAGACAAATGACCGAAAAACTCTACTATGCCGATCCCGGGCGGTTCTCCTTTGACGCCTGCGTTCTCGAATGCCGCGAGGGCAAAGGCCGCTGGGAGATCGTACTCGACCGCTCGGCCTTTTTCCCCGAGGGCGGCGGTCAGGGCGGCGATGCCGGCACCCTCGGCGGTGTTCGCGTGACGGACACGCACGAGCGGGAGGGGACTGTCGTCCACTGGTGTGACGGACCTCTGAGCGTCGGCGCGGTCGTGGAAGGGTGCGTGGACGCCGCGCTTCGTTTCGCCCGGATGCAGGTCCACTCCGGAGAACACATCATATCCGGCACGGCCCATCGCGAATGGGGCTGTGAGAATGTAGGCTTCCATATGACCGAAAACGGTGCGGTGATCGATTTTGACCGGGAGCTGGATGAGGAGCAGCTCGAGCGGCTGGAGTTTCTGGCCAACGAGGCCGTCTGGCGGGATCTGCCGATCCGGACGCTCTTTCCCTCTCCGGAGGAACTGTCCGGGCTCTCTTTCCGGCAGAAAAAAGAGCTTTCGGGCGAGATCCGGCTGGTTGAGATCCCGGGAGTGGATCTGTGCGCCTGCTGCGCTCCCCATGTAAAGAGCACCGGCAGCGTTGGCCAGATCCGCTTCACCTCAGCCATGCGGCACCGCGGAGGCGTTCGTCTGACGATGACGGCGGGCCGCGCCGCTCTTTCGGACGCGCGGATGCTGCACGCCAACGCGGAAGTCGTATCCCGGCTGTTTTCCGCGCCGAGAGAGGAAACGGCGGCCGCGGCGGAGCGATTCGCCGCGCAGCGAAACGCGCTGGAACAGCGCTGCGCCGAGCTGGAAAAAAAGTATACGGCGCTGCGCGCCGCCTCTTTCCCCTGCGGAGAAAGGGACCTGCTGTGCTTTGAGGACTCCGCCGCGAGCTCGGCGGCGCTGCGCGATCTGGCGGAAGCCCTGGCGGATAAGTGTTCCGGTATAGCCGGCGCGTTTGCCGGAGAGGGCTCCCGGTGGCGCTATGTACTCGCCTCAAAGACCGCGGATCTGCGCGCTTTCGGAAGGGATTTCAACGCCGCATTGCGCGGAAGGGGCGGAGGCGGGCCCTCCATGATCCAGGGCAGCGTGAACACCTCCCGGAAAGAGATCGAGGATCTGGTATATGGCAAAGAAGGATAAGGGCGAGGAAAAGACCAACGTGATGCGGCTTCTGGACGCGTCGCTCATTCCTTACACGCCCCGTTTTTACGACCCGGAGCTGACCTCCGGCACGGATGTCGCCGCCGCGCTGGGCCAGAGCGCCGAGTGTCTGTTCAAAACCCTGGTCACGGTATCCGGGTCCGGCGAGCATTTTGTATTTGTGATCCCCTCGGATTCCTCCCTGGATCTCAAAAAGGCCGCCAGAGCCGCCGGGACGCGCTCCATAGCCATGCTGCGCCAGAAGGATCTTCTGCCGCTGACCGGGTACGTACACGGAGGCTGCTCCCCGATAGGGATGAAAAAGCCATTCCCCACTTTTATCGACGAGACGGCGCTGATCACCGACGCCTTTTTCTGCTCCGCCGGCCGAAGAGGCGCCCAGATTGGGATCGACCCCGAGGCGCTGGCGGAGTATATCGGAGCCCGGTTCGCCGATCTTACAGAAACATAACCGAAAGGAGGAAACGGTAAAATGAAAATGCTGCATGTGACGGTCCAGACCGCCCGGTTTGAGGAGGAGATCGCCTTTTACCGCGACATCGTCGGTCTGACGATCCGCCGTGACGCACGTCCGGGTCGGAACATGGTGTTCCTCTCGGACTCGGAAGGCGACACCGAGATCGAGATCATCGAGAACTCCGCTTCGGCCGACGCGGGCAACGCCTTTCTGTCGGTGGGATTCCGCACCGGGGACGCCGAGGCGTTCCGCGCCGAACTGGAGGCGAAGGGCTTTGTCCCCGGGCCGATGGTGACCCCGGGCCCCGGAGTGAAGTTCTTCTTCGTCCGCGATCCCGCCGGCGTGAACGTCCAGTTCATGTAAGCCGGTCCCGGCTTCGCCGCCCGCTCATTCACAGACGTTTTGCCGCGGGCACCCGCGGCAAAACGTCTGCTTTTCCCCAACATCGGTTTGCTTTTCGCGGGAAAGTTATGTATTATAGGTCCGAGAGTATTTCGGAAAAGGTGTGATCGTAAGTATGAATCCGGAAACGGAACGGATCCGCGGCTGTCTGGCCGCCGTGAGAGAGATCTCCGGTTTTGTCCCGGAGGTGGGCGTGATCCTCGGCTCGGGCCTTGGCGCGTTCGGGGATATGGTTCGCCGCGTCGCCGAAGTGCCTTACTCCATGATCCCCGGATTTCCTCTCTCAACCGCGCCGGGCCACGCCGGGCGGTTCGTCTTCGGTTATGTGGAGGATACGCCCGTGGCGGTCATGCAGGGCCGCGTCCATCTCTACGAGGGCTATGATGTCTCGGATGTGGTGCTCCCTGTCCGGCTGATGGCGGCGCTGGGCGCGAAGATCCTCTTTGTCACCAATGCCTCGGGCGGAATGCGGCCCGATCTTGAGGCGGGCAATCTGATGCTGCTCACCGACCATATATCCTGTTTTGTTCCCAACCCCCTGATCGGTCCCAATCCGGACGAGGTCGGGCCGCGTTTCCCGGATATGTCCGAGGTTTACGACAGGGACCTGCGCGGGATCGTAAAAGGCGCCGCGGACCGGAACGGGATCGATCTTAAGGAAGGGGTCTATGTCCAGCTGACAGGTCCCAGTTTCGAGACGCCCGCCGAGATCCGCATGCTCTCCCGGATGGGAGCCGACGCGGTGGGGATGTCCACAGTGGTTGAGGTCATTGCCGCCCGCCATGCCGGGATGCGTGTCGCGGGCGTTAGCTGCGTAGCCAATCTGGCGGCGGGCCTTTCTCCCACACCTCTTTCCGGTGAGGAAGTGATCGCCGCCGGGGCTGCCGCGGCTCCGAAATTTCAGGCTCTGCTATGGGATTCCATAGCGGCCATGCATGAGGAGGAAGAAGCATGATCCGCTTTTTCAACGGCAAAGTCCTGTCCATGAACGGAAGCATGGACATTACCGACGGAGAGGTCTGGACCGACGGAGACAGGATAAGCTATGTCGGCCCGGCAAAACAGGAGCGTCCCGTGTTCGACCGGGAGATCGATCTGAAAGGCGATCTGATCATGCCCGGCTTCAAAAACGCCCATGCCCACAGCGCCATGACCTTCGTCCGCTCCTTTGCCGACGATCTGCCGCTGCAGAGATGGCTGTTTGACAAGATCTTTCCGCTGGAGGCCAGGCTGACGCCCGACGACGTGTATGACCTGACCCGGCTGGCCATCCTGGAATACCTCGCCGGAGGCATCACATCCGCCTTTGACATGTACTATAAACGCGAGGCCTTCGCGCAGGCCTCTCTCGACTGCGGCTACCGGATGGTCCTATGCGGCGCTCTCTCCGCCGGAGACGACTGGAGCGTCGGCGATTCCGACTGCGAGAAATTCAACTCCATGGGCCCGCTGATCTCCTATATTCCCGGCATACACGCCGAATATACGGCCAGCACCGATCTGCTCGCCTACATGAAGGGCCTGATCGGCCGGACCGGCAAGCCCTTTTATGCCCACAATTCCGAGACCCGCTCCGAAGTCGCCGAGTGCATCGAACGCCATGGGCTGACGCCCACGGCTCTCTTTGAAGAGTTCGGGCTGTTCGAAAACGGCGGCGGCGGCTTCCACTGCGTGCATATGACCGAAGCCGATCTGGAGATCTTCTCCCGGCGCGGGCTTTGGGTCGTCAACTGCCCCGGCTCCAACGCCAAGCTGGCCAGCGGCGTGGCTCCCATCACCGAGATGCAGAGCCTGGGCATCAACCTGGCTCTCGGGACCGACGGTCCCGCCTCCAACAACGCCCTGAACATGTTCCGCGAGATGTACCTCGCCATCGTCCTCCAGAAGCTGCAGTTCCGGGACGCCGCCGTCGGCGACGCCGCCGAGGTGCTGCGCATGGCCTGCTCCGGAGGCGCCGGCGCCATGGGGCTGGAGGCGGACTGTCTCGCTCCCGGCCGGCTGGCGGATCTGGTCGTGATCGATCTCGACCAGCCGAACATGTATCCTGTGCACAACACGGTGAAAAACCTGGTCTACAGCGGCTCGAACACCAATGTCCGCCTGACGATGGTTGGCGGAAAGGTGCTCTACGAGAACGGTGAGTTCTTTGTGGGCGACAAGCCAGAGGAGATCTACCGCCGGGCCCAGATCTCGGCTGACCGGCTGACAAAGGATTGAACCGGCACTTCTGCTCGGTTAACAAAAAAAACGGAAGGCTTTCGCCTTCCGTTTTTTGTTTTCGGTTATCAGTGCTTGTAGAACTCCACGCTGAGCTTCTCGGCCTCGTCCTTGATCCAGGCGTTGATCTGCTGTACCTTCGGATTCATGAAGTCCAGGCTCTGGACCATGCCGCCGAAGATCCAGCCGCCGTTGGGGGCCAGACGCTCAAAGTGATCGCGCACGACCTCGCGGGCCTCCTCTTCGGTGACCGCTTCGATATCGCGGGGCTTGAATTCGAAGCCGCCGTTGATGATGAGCTGACGGCCGAAGCGGTTCTTGACCTCCGTCAGATCGTTCTCGACCTGCGCGGGGTCCCAGATCTTGACGCCCAGGCGCACCATGGGCGGCAGCAGATCCTCGCAGCGTCCGCAGTTATGGTAGAGCACGGGGATGCCCGCGTCGCGCACCAGGTCCAGCGTCCTCTTGTAGCGGGGCACGAAGAACTCCTCAAACATCTCGCGGCCCACGAACGGGGTCAGCTTGGCGGCGGAGTCGTCCAGCAGGTAGTAGGCCTCGGGCTTGTAGTAGTAGAGGACATTCTTGGTGATGTCGATGACCGTGTCGCACATGAAGTCCAGCAGCGCGTGGACTGCCTCGGGCTCGTCGTACAGCGCGCACAGGCCCTCGGTAAAGCCCATCATGCCGATGAACTGCTGGAAGAAATCGTCCCAGCCCTTGGCCACGAAAATGCTCTGCTCAGGGTCGTAGGGGATCTGCGCCAGTTCAGCCTTGGAGGCGCGCTCCCAGTCCCAGTCCTTGAAGTGCTCGGGGACCTTGATGACCTCTTCCCATTTTGTGACGTCTTCCAGAATGAAGTTGCCGGGCTCGGGGATCGAGGCGACCACACCTGCGGAGGACTCGACGGTATAGTGGACGCCCCAGGGGTCGTAGCCGCCGTTGGGGCCGCGGAAATCGCCCAGGATCCCGGGGTTAAACATCATGCCGCCGGCGAACAGAGGCGGTTTGCTCCGGTCCATCATGGAGTTGATGGGCACATATTCGGGCATCTGTCCGTCGATCATGCGCAGCAGATTCTGTTTCTGATTGAGCTTTGGCATTGGGTCTCCTCCTTTACATATACCTAAAATATAATTTTACAAATAACATGCGATGGATTTTTCCATGGTTATTATAGAATAATCCGGTGTCAAAAAAACAGGTCCGCCGTGCATAAAAACAGCCCTTTTCAAAAGCCCGTTTTTATGCAGACTCTGTTGCCGTACCGGCTCTGCCGCCGGGACTGATATTGACGGTCTGCCGGTGTAAAGCTATAATTTAAGGGTAAATAAAACGATATCTTTTCGGGATCGGAGGGAGATCATGGACAGAGCCGCCGCCGAAAGAAAAGCCCGCGCCCTTGTGGGCCGGATGACGCTCGAGGAAAAGGCCTCGCAGCTTCTGTATGATTCCCCGGCCATCGAGCGGCTGGGCGTCCCCGCCTACAACTGGTGGAACGAGGCTTTGCACGGAGTGGCCCGCGGCGGAACCGCCACCGGGTTCCCCCAGGCTATTGCCCTGGCGGCGACCTTTGACGACGAACTGCTCAGATCTCTGGGAGACGCCGCCGCGACCGAAGCGCGGGCGAAATACAACGCCTGTTCCTCCCGCGGCGACAGAGACATCTATCACGGTCTGACGTTCTGGTCTCCGAATATCAACATTTTCCGCGATCCCCGCTGGGGCCGCGGCCATGAGACCTACGGAGAAGACCCGTATCTCACGTCCCGGATGGGCATGGCCTACGTCCGCGGGCTCCAGGGCGACGGCAAGACGATGAAGGCAGCCGCCTGCGCCAAGCATTTTGCCGTTCACAGCGGACCTGAGGCGCTTCGCCACAGCTTCAACGCCGTCGCCTCCCCGAAGGACCTGGAGGAGACTTACCTCCCCGCCTTCGAGGATCTGGTGAAAAGGGCGGGCGTCGAGGCCGTGATGGGCGCCTATAACCGCACCAACGGCGAACCGTGCTGCGGCAGCAAAACCCTTTTGGCCGACACGCTCCGGGAAAAATGGGGCTTTAAGGGCCATGTCGTCTCCGACTGCTGGGCGGTGCGGGATTTTCACACGGGCCACATGGTCACCTCCTCCGGCCGCGAGTCCGCCGCGCTGGCTCTCAACAGCGGCTGCGATCTCAACTGCGGGTGCACCTATCAGTGCATCCTCAACGCCGTAGCCGACGGCCTCACCACGGAAGAAAAAGTCACGCAGGCCGCCGTAAGGCTGTTCACCGCTCGATACCTGCTGGGGATCATGGGCGGGGGCTGCGAATATGACGCGATCCCCATCACGGCGGTGGAGTGCGAAGAGCATCTTCGTCTGGCCCACCGTGCGGCGCTGGAGAGCTGCGTCCTGCTCAAGAACAACGGGATCCTCCCCCTCGATCCCGATTCTGTCGGCATCCTGGGCGTCATAGGCCCCAATGCCGACAGCCGCCGCTCGCTCATCGGCAATTATTACGGCACCTCCTCCAGATACATCACCGTTCTGGAGGGGATACAGGATCATCTTGCCGGTCGGGGCAGGGTCCTGTACTCCGAGGGCTGTGCTCTGTTCGCCGACAGGACGGACCGTCTGGCCCGGCCGGGAGACCGCATGGCGGAGGCGCTGGCCGTCGCCGACGCGAGCGATACGGTGATATTGGTGCTCGGCTACGACGAACGGCTCGAGGGCGAAGAGCCTGACGAGAGCGCCGCCGACGGCTCCGGCGACAAGCCGGACCTCCTGCTGCCCGAATCCCAGCGCGCGCTCCTCTCGGCCGTTCTTGATGTGGGTAAGCCCACCGTGGTGATCCTCATGGGCGGCAGCTCCATGGATGTCTCCGAAGCGCACGAGCGCGCCGACGCGGTGTTTCTGGCCTGGTATCCCGGCCCCCGTGGAGGCCGGGCCGTGGCGGAGCTGCTTTTCGGAGCAGAATCACCCTCGGGAAAACTGCCCGTCACCTTCTACCGGAACGAGGCGCTTGAGGAGCTCCCCGCCTTCACGGACTACTCCATGCGCGGCCGCACATATAAAAACTATACCGGAGAGCCGCTTTATCCCTTCGGGTACGGACTGAGCTACGCGCAAATGTCCCTGTGCGATCTTCTGGCCGATCGGACGCGGGCGGTGGTTTCGATCGCCAACCGCAGCGCGTTCCCCGCGGAGGAGGTCGTGGAAGTGTATACTCGGGATATGGGCTCTCCCGACGCTCCGGTGAATCCCGTTCTGAGCGGCTTTCTTCGCGTTCGCCTGGAAGCCGGCGAACGCAGAGAACTGACGATACCCCTGGACCCGAGGGCGTTTACCGCGGTGAGCGGCGACGGGCGCCGGCGCCCCGGCATCGGGCCCTGGCGCGTATACGCGTCCTTCGGTCAGCCCGATCCGAAAACGGAAAAGCTTACCGGGAGAAGATGTCTGCAGACACAGATCGGCCCGTAAGCCGTTTCGCGAGCGTCTTTGAAAGGGAGCGGTCTTTTATGTATTACATCGGAATTGATTTGGGCACCTCCGCCGTCAAGCTGCTGCTGGTCAGGGATAACGGAGTCATTGTAAACTCCGTTTCAAAGGAATACCCCCTGTTCTTTCCCCGCCCGGGCTGGAGCGAGCAGGACCCCGCCGACTGGTGGGCCGGCTGCCTGTCCGGACTCAAAGAACTCCTCGCTTCGATCGATCCCCGGGAAGTGGAAGCCATCGGCTGCGGGGGACAGATGCACGGGCTGGTCGCGCTGGACGCCCGTGACCGGGTGATCCGCCCCGCCATACTGTGGAACGACGGCCGCACCGGAGAAGAGACGGACCGGCTGAACACGGCCGTCGGCAGGGACCGGCTCTCCGCTCTGACCGCGAACATCGCTTTTGCCGGGTTCACGGCCCCGAAGCTCCTCTGGATGCGCTCTCATGAGCCCGGGAACTTCGCGCGTATCGCGAAGATCATGCTCCCCAAGGATTATATCAACTACAGACTCACCGGGATCCATTCCTGCGATCAGTCCGACGCCGGCGGGACGCTGCTGCTGGATGTGGAACACCGGCGCTGGTCGCGGGAGATGCTTTCCGTCTGCGGCATTTCCGAAGCGCAGATGCCCCGTCTCTATGAAAGCTATGAGGTCGTCGGAACGGTCCTGCCCGGTATCGCGGCGGAGCTGGGGCTGCGCGAGGATGTTAAGGTGGTCGCCGGGGCCGGGGACAACGCCGCCGCGGCTGTGGGCACCGGTACCGTGGGTGAGGGCGGCTGCAACATCTCCCTGGGCACCTCCGGCACGATTTTTGTCTCCTCGAAGAGGTTTTCTGTCGACCCGAACAACGCCCTGCACGCCTTCCCCCACGCGGACGGCGGATGGCATCTGATGGGCTGCATGCTCTCCGCAGCCGCCTGCAACCGATGGTTCTGCGGCGACATTCTCGGTACGAGGGATTACGGCGCCGAGCAGGCCTCCGTGCTCCCGGAGGCTCTGGGCCGGAACCGTGTGTTCTTTCTCCCCTACCTTATGGGAGAGCGCAGTCCCATCAATGACGTCAACGCCCGGGGCACCTTTATCGGCATGACCATGGACACCTCCCGCGCCGATCTCGTCCAGGCGATGCTCGAGGGCGTGGCCTTCGCCGTCCGGGACAGCTTTGAGGTGGCGCGCTCCCTCGGCGCGGATATCTCCCGCAGCCGCTTTTGCGGCGGAGGCAGCCGTTCCCCCCTGTGGCGGAAGATCTTCGCCAATGTGCTCGGGATCCCCCTGGAGATGGTAAAAACCGAACAGGGGCCCGGCTACGGCGCCGCCATACTGGCCATGGTGGGCGGCGGCCTTTTCCCGAGCGTGGAGGAGGCCGCGGGCGCTCTTACGGAAATCGGCTCCGTCACCGAGCCGGAACCGGAGCTCACCGCCCTGTACGAGGACAGATACCGCCGTTTCCGCCGGATCTATCCGGCGCTCAGGCCGCTCTTCCCAGAGCTTCTCTGAGTTTTCCCGGCCGCGCGTTCTCCGGTCTCCGGACCGGTCGCCTATAAAGCATACACTAATTAAGGAGGCATGAATCATGCGGAACATTCCCGAAGTCAAGCTGGGCCTGATAGCGGTCAGCCGCGACTGCTTTCCCATCGCCCTGTCCATATCCCGGCGCGAGGCGATAAAAAAGACCTATAAGGGGGAACTGTACGAGTGCCCCGTCACGGTGGAAAACGAGAAGGATATGCTCAGGGCCGTCGCGGACGTAAAGGCTGCCGGATGCAACGCTCTGGTGGTATTTCTCGGCAACTTCGGCCCCGAGACCCCGGAAACTCTGATCGCCAAACACTTCCACGGTCCGTGCATGTTCGTGGCAGCCGCCGAGGGCGACGGCGATCTGATCAACGGCCGGGGCGACGCCTACTGCGGTATGCTCAACTGCTCCTACAATCTGGGCATGCGGAAGCTGAAAAGCTACATCCCCGAGTATCCCGTCGGCACCGCCGAAGACATTTCCGCCATGATCGCGGACTTCGTTCCGGTCGCCCGCGCCGTTCTCGGCCTCAAGGGGCTCAAAATCATCACCTTCGGTCCCCGGCCTCAGGATTTCTTCGCCTGCAACGCTCCCATCAAGGGCCTGTACGAGCTGGGCGTGGAGATCGAGGAGAATTCGGAGCTGGATCTGCTGGTGAGCTACCGGGCCCATGCCGGCGATAAGCGCATTCCCGAGGTCTGCAAGGACATGGCCGCCGAGATGGGCGAGGGCAGATACTTCCCGGACATGCTCGAGCGCATGGCGCAGTTTGAGCTGACCCTGCTGGACTGGGCCGAGGAGCACAAAGGCGCGCGGCAATATGTCGCCTTCGCGGATAAGTGCTGGCCCGCCTTTCCCGAGCAGTTCGGATTTGAGCCTTGTTATGTCAACTCTCGTCTGGCCTCCCGCGGTATCCCGGTCAGCTGTGAGGTGGACATTTACGGCGCGCTCAGCGAGTATATCGGCGCGTGCGTCAGCGAGGACGCGGTGACGCTGCTGGACATCAACAACTCGGTCCCCGCCTCCATGTGGGAAAACCACATAAAAGGAAAGTTCGATTACGCCCTGACCGACACCTTCATGGGCTTCCACTGCGGCAACACCCCGAGCTGCAAAATGTGCGCCGAGCGCGCCGTGAAATATCAGCTGATCCAGCACCGCCTGCTGGAGCCGGAAGGAAGCGAACCGGACTTCACCCGCGGTACGCTGGAAGGCGACATCGCTCCCGGCGACATCACCTTCTACCGCCTCCAGTGCGACAGCGAGGGCAATCTCCGCTCCTACATCGCCGAGGGCGAGGTCCTGCCCGTAGCCACCGGCAGCTTCGGAGGCATCGGCGTGTTCGCCATTCGCGAAATGGGCCGCTTCTACCGCCATGTGCTGATAGAAAAGCGCTTCCCGCACCATGGCGCCGTGGCTTTCGGCCACTACGGCAAAGCGCTTTTTGAGGTATTCCGCTTCCTCGGCGTCGGGGACATCTCATACAACCGCCCGAAGAATCTTCCCTATCCCACGGAAAACCCCTGGGCGTGAGCCGCCGGCCGTGACCGGAGCTCCGCGGACGCGGTTTGCGGTACAGTTACAAAACGAAGGACGGTGAGTTCTCCCGGAGCTCACCGTCCTTCGTTTTACATGCCGTTATGTCCGTTCATTCCCGTCGGAGCGGGTCTCTTCCGCCCTGACCTCAGCCAGCAGATGCCTGCGGATATTGGCCGCGGCTGCGTCGGAGCAGCGCCGGTACTCCGCGATCTCTTCTTCCGTCAGGCCCTCAAAGCGCACGGCATCGAAGTCTCTCTCCAGCCTGCTGAGATCC
Source organism: Oscillospiraceae bacterium (assembly GCA_902768805.1). GTDB lineage: Bacteria > Bacillota > Clostridia > Oscillospirales > Oscillospiraceae > Apopatocola. The sequence goes on along the minus strand of CACXMX010000006.1, from coordinate 4,591 downwards.
TCCTCCAGCCGGGCGCAGTCAAACCCGTACCGGGCCGCTCCTCCGGAATTGTCCCGAACGGCAAATCCGCGCATTACCAGCCGCGCGAGGGCGAGCGTCACGGCGCTTCTCGTCAGGCCGGGAAACCCCGCAAGCTCTCCCGGCCGGCAGGGGCGGCCCAGTTTTCGGAGAAGATACAGGACCTTCGCCTCATCCTGACCGATCCCGTGCTTTTTTGAGATCGAGTCAAGATAGCGCTCCAGAAGGCGGATCTCGAGGAGGGCTGTCTCCGGACCGCTGTCGGGGAGGTCCCGGATCAGAGCGTCCTCCGCCTCGGCCGAGAGCTTTTTCGTCCCGGGCAGGAACGGCAGAGCCAGACTGTCTCTGCTGACCGCGAACAGGTAGCTGTATATGACCGGCAGACGCTCCTGGTACTCGAGCGGATCGAAGGTTTCCCTGAAGAACTCATCGTAATAGCCGATCACGCTCTTCTTCATCCGTACCGTGGCCGCCAGATTCGTATTCCGGTCGACAAGAGAGCCTCTGGTGAACTCGTAATAATAAACCGGTGTTTTGAGTACGGCCACTGCGTCGACATGCCGGAGATACTCCAGATTGAAGATCATATCCTCGCTGTAGGAGATCGATTCGTCCATTCGCAGGGAAAACCGTTCGATCAGGTCCCGCCGGTATATTTTGTTCCACAGCACTCCGTAATACAGATCCGCCGGAGACAGCATCATGGCGTCGGCATATTCCCTCCGGCTCAGAACGCCGCCGTTCGCGATCGCTCCTTTCCGCGATACGTTGCCGTCCATCACTCTGTAAAAATCTCCGACCGCGAGATCCGCGCCGCTTTCCTCAAGCTCACGGACAAGCAGTTTCACCGCGTCCATGGGCAGCCAGTCGTCCGCGTCCGCGAACATGACATAGCGGCCGGAGGCCTCTTCCAGGGCGCGGTTGCGCGCCGATGAGACGCCCCCGTTTTCCTTCCGGATCGCTCTGACTCTGGCGTCCTGCCCGGCAAGAGACCGCATCAGGTCCCACGATCCGTCCCGGCTCCCGTCGTCGACAAGGATCAGCTCCAGCTCGGGCCGGTCCTGCGCGAGGATGCTCTCCGCGCAGCGGCGGAGACTCCCCTCGGCGTTGTAGACCGGTACTATGACGCTCACCATTTCCATTTTTACTCTTTATCCTCTTTCTTTCTGAAAAGAACAAATTTTTCCAAAGGGAAAAGAACGGCTGCCTGCAGCAGTCCCGCCGCCATGGCCGCGGCGGTGCGGGCAAAGGGGGCATACGGCGTGACGGCGAGCTTTGCAGCTATTCTGCCCTGCAGCCAGGTGGAAAACAGGATCAGCGCCGTCATGACCGCGCAGTATACCGTGAGGCCGGTCCGGGTCCCCCTGCCGCGAAATGTCGTTTTCATGTTCATGTAGTAGCCGAAGATGTTCGCGATGAAATTCGAAAGGAAAAACGGCAGTACATAACCCCAGGTGACCGCCCCGTCCGTGATATACCGTGACGGTCCGTCAAACAGCGTATCCGGATCGAACACCCCGCGAAGAAACGGCGGCAGAGCGACGGTCACTCCGTCAAAAATGAGCGGGAGCAGATTCGCCAGCCCCAGCTGCAGTATCGTGACGACGCCGCTGACGAGATTGAATTTCACAAACTGCCAGAGCGCGCTGTTTCCGAAGCGCGCATCCGCCCCATTCAGTATCTTCATTTTTTCTGTCTTTCTGTCCTGTCCCGGACCGCCGCCCGAAACAGACTGTCTGTCCCGAAAGCGGTTTACGCAATTTCAAACGGCAGATCCGCTGTTATTGCGGATCTGCCTTCTGCCTGTGCCGCGCCAAGGGGTGTCCCATTCCGCGTTCGGAGATCTTCCGTTCTGTCGGCGTGGGGTGTTTCCGGGCGCGCGGGTGTTATTTGTCAAGATTCGGCGGGATCCTGTGCGCCGTGATCGCTCCGCCTGATGGGATGCCTTTTATTCCGGAATGACAGGCGGCTCCGGGATCTCCTCGATCCCGCCGATGCGGTCGCCGAAGCAGATCTTCCACAGCTCTGCCCAGGTGCCGTCTTTTTCGATGGCGCGCAGGAACCCGTTGACGAACGCAACGCCGTCGGAATCCTTCGGCAGGCCGACGCCGTAGCTGTCGTTCGGTCCGAACGGCTCGCCGCGGATCTCAAAGACACCGGGGTGTTCGATGTTCGCGCTGGCGAGGATCGTAAAGTCGGACACATAGGCATCCACTTTCCCGTTGGCAAGCGCTTCCAGGCATTCGTCGTCGCCGTTCAGTTCCACGAGGATCGCTTCCGGCGCATATTCCTTCATCACTGGGATGACGCTGGTCCCGTACTGAACGGCCACCTTCTTTCCCGCCAGGTCTTCATACCCGCTGATCTGTGTATTCCCGGCGCGTACCAGAACGGACTGGCGGGTCACGAAGTAAGGCCCCGCAAAGGAGATGATCTCTTCGCGTTCGGGCAGAATGGAATATGTGGAGAAAACCGCGTCGGCACGATCGTCGAGCAGAACGCCCTCGCGTGTCCGGTCGGAGACCAGAGGAGACGTCACATGTACGATGCTGATCTTTGAGGAGTCTCCGAAAATGTAACGGGCAAGCAGCTGATACAGACCCGCGTCAAAGCCGTAGATCCCGGAATCATCGTCGGCCTGGATGCTGAAGAGCATGGAGGAGACGGTCGTGCCGACGCGGAGGACGCCGCGCTCCTTAACGGCGGCGGCCCACCGGCTGGCAGCGATCAGCGATTCATCGGCGACGGGTCCGCGCGCGATCAGTGCGTCAAACGCATCTTTATTGATCTCGCCGGAAAGGATGGCCGCGGTATCCCCGGCGGACTCGTCGGGATAGATGCGGATAAAGTCGAGTTCCCCGATCACATAGTCGTGGGTGGAATCATAATCCGCCAGACCTTTCCCGTCCTGATATTTCTTTGTCCGATGGATCGTGAGCACAGACTTTTTCATGAACTCATCATTGGTAACGGTATACTCGCCGCTGCTGAAGAGCACCTGCTCAGCGTCGCTGAGGACCGCATACTGCTGAAACGATCCGTCGTCATAGTAGAACCACATCGTCGGCAGATACTCCTCGCTGCCGTCCTGCCTGACGAGCTTTTGCTTGTCGACCTGCATGAACGCCGCGACCAGCTTCAGATCGGTCCGCACATTGTCCGGATACAGGCAGTAGTCCGTCATCTTATCCAGGTTGATGTCATACACCGCGTCGATGAATTTCAGAGCGTGATCGGCCCCGTGGATCTGCCGTACATTCAGCGTAAGGATATGCGGCGTCTGTTCTTCCCAGCCGGGTTCGGTCCAGTCGAAGTTCATCTCAAAGCTGCCGTCGGAATAAACCTCATACCGGTTATCGTGGTTCACATACTGAACATAGGAGAGATCCTTATACAGAAAGATCACTGTGTCCGCCAGTTCTTTTGTATTGTCTTCACCGGTAATGATCTGAGTGGCCGGGCAGGAGTAGATGGCCAGGATCTCCGGCGACTTTTTCAATGTCTCGGCCGTCTCCTGCCCGGATGCTTCCGCCCGTTCACCCGCCGCCGGCTGCTCACTGTCTGCTTTGGCGAAACCGCATGCCGTCAGCAGCAGTACCATTGCCAAAAGGACCGCGATCGGTTTTTTCATAATGATTTACCTCCTTGAAACAGTGCTTTCAGCCGGTATTCTCTTCGCCGCTGAAGAGAGTTTTTTTATGAGCGTCCTGTCCGGCGGCTTCCGGCCTGTCCGAAGAGCTGAAAACAGATATCTGCTTTTTATCGATTATGATTCGCTGTGTTTTTCTTGTCGAGCCGCACCTGATATAACAGAGCCAGAGACGCAAACAGAACAGGTCTCATGAAAAGTGCGGCATAATTGAGCGGGATATCAACGATCTGAAAATCCTCCGTGATCGAAGCAAAAGGCATGAGCAGATTCTCCACCGCGATAAAAAGCTCCAGAATAACCGCCGTAAGCAGTATTTTTCTGCAGAATGCTCCGTTTTCCAGTCTGAGCAGCAGGGCGATCAGGAAGCCGAAAACCGCCGCTCCCTCCGCGGCCTCAATGATCCTCATGATTTCATTTTCGGTTTCGTACGGAAATACAAAGCACTGTACGGCCGTCAAGGCAATGAACGACCATATCACGCCTCGGAAATGCCGGTCTTCACCCTTATTTTTACAGACGAATGTATAAACCGCGACCGCCGAAAACGCCAGAGCGTAAAACACATTCACCGCAAAACGCACATAGGAGAAATTGACATTGATATCAAGGATATCTGAGACGCATAAGCCAAAGAACCATCCGCAAAGAACGACCTGGTACAACGCCAGAGCCATCTGCAGCCTTGAGCTGCCGGTCCGGGCGCGGCTGTTCTGCCGTGCGAAAACGATCACCGCCGCAAAAATAAACAGCACGCAGACAACCTGTAAAACTACAGCCATCGCATTGTTCCCCTCTCAAGGATCATCTCGTATTCCCGATCCCGTCATATTGATCCCGGGATTGCCTGATTCTCAAACCCCGGTTTTAAACAGCCATACGCTTTGCCGGGCTGTGAGCGTCTCTTCTTCTTTCCCGGATCGA